>JAKAFO010000482.1 GCA_021819735.1 Deltaproteobacteria bacterium | reverse complement strand
CGGCTTCACGGCCTGGGCAGGCCCCAGGCCCTCAAGCGCCTCCAAAGCCGGCGCGGCCGGAAAATAGATCTTGAACACGGCGCCCATTCCCGGTTCGCTTTCCACCCGGATACCGCCGTTGTGCTGTTTGACGATGCCGTAGACGGTGGCCAAGCCCAGGCCGGTGCCTTTGCCCTGGACTTTGGTGGTGAAAAAGGGATCGAAAATACGCGCCTTGGTTCTGGCATCCATGCCCACGCCGGTATCGGCGAAAGCGAGCACCACATAAGGACCGGGCGCGGAGAGTTGAAGCGCCTGGCTCTCTTCCGCGGTCAGCTCCACCGCGCCCACCTCGATGGTGATCTTGCCCCCATCGGGCATGGCATCCTGGGCATTGACGGCCAGGTTCATCACCACCTGTTCGATCTGCCCGGCATCGGCCAAGATATTGGGCACGCCCCTGGAAAGCGTCAGCTCCAGTTGCACGTCGTCCCGCAGGATGCGATCCAACAGGCTTTCGAATCCGGCCAGGATCTGATTGAGGTTGACCGGTTTGATGTCCAAGGCCTGTTTGCGGCTGAAAGCCAGGAGCTGACGCACCATATCCTTGGCGCGCAGGGCTGCGGATAGAATCTGGTCTACCATCTCGTGATCGGGATCGTCGGACGGCATCGTGCCCAGCAGCACTTCGCTGTAGCCCACAATGGGCGTGAGCATGTTGTTCAGATCGTGGGCCACGCCGCCGGCCAAACGGCCCACGGCTTCCATCTTCTGGGACTGGATATACTGCTCTTCGAGCCGGCCTTTCTCCTCGAGCAGTTTTTGCTGTTCGGATATATCCACGATGATCCCCCGCAGCCCCTTGGCGACCTTCTCCTCGGTGATCACGGTGGAGTAAATGAGCACCGGAAAGGTGGCGCCGTCCTTGCGCCGGGCGGTAAAGGGCCATCCCTCGTGGCCGATGCCTCCCTCGACGAGCGCGGTGACAGCCGCGAACACGCGCTCCCGCTCTTCAGGCACGATCATGTCGAGGGCGCTTAAGCCGTGTTTGAAATCTTTAACGGTATAACCAAACATTTTGAAGGCGTTGTTGTTTACGAAAGTCAAACGGCCGTCCAAGCTCATCTCGAAAACCGTCTGGGGCAGCAATTCGGCCAAAGCCCGAAAGCGCTGCTCCGAACGTTGCAGCTCGGCTTCGAAGCCCTTGCGGGCGGTGATGTCCAGGGCCGTAAAGGTGACTCCCTCGGACCAATCGGAATTGTTTAGCGGGGTCGAGCTGAGCAGGACATCCAAGAGCGTGCCGTCTTTGCGTCGCCAACGGGTCTCCACCGTCCCGGTGCCATGCTCGCTGACCTGGCGGTACTTCTCCTGACCCACGTAGTCATAATCCTCGTCCGTGGAGTAGAGCATCCGGGCGCTTTGACCAATCAGCTCGGCTTGGGAATAGCCGGTCATATCGCAGAGCAGGTCGTTGGCCTGGGTGATGACCCGGTTGACCACCATCCCGATGCCCGTGGGCGCGGCTTTAAAAATGCTTCTGAGGGTATTTTCCGCTCTTTTGACCGATTCCAGCGCGGCTTTGTGGGCCGAGATGTCGGTGATGATATGCACGATGCCCTTAAGGTTCCCGACGGCGTCCAGAATAGGGTCCACCGCCACTTCGACCCATTGCTCGCCAATCCGAAGAAGTTCGACCTCTCTTTGCCGGGTCTGGAACAATCGCGCCACGGGACACTTTTCATCGGGCCGATCGGCACCATGCACCACCTCGAAACACTTGTGCCCAATGATCTCATCGGTGGATTTCCCCAATATGCTTGCCGTCGCCCGATTGCACTGCAACACATTCCACTCCGTATCCAAGACGCAAATGGAGGCCCCCACGGCATCGAAAGTGGTCTGCCACTGCCATTTAAGCTCGCCGATGGCCTGCTCGCGCGCCTGGCGCTGGGCGCATTCAAGATCGGCCGTCAGGCGTTTCACTTTTTGCGCCAGTTCGGCATAGGTGGGTTTGGGCATGGTCTCTCCTTTCCGATGCTTCGAGCATAAGGCCACTTTCAAACCAGGGTCAACAAGATCATCGCCCCCTTGACAAGCGGCCTGCCCAGCGCATATAGCTCGGTCCACTTTTCGCCCTGAAGGAGCGTTCGAACCATCGCCGCACTCATCCTCCAAAAAACCGCCCTTTTATATTCAATGCTTTGAAATCAAGGAGAATATTCGATGAATACCCAGCACGTCACCACCATCAGCACCGAATTGGGTATTTCGCCCCGCCAGATCGAAGCCGTGGCCGCCCTGCTGGATGAAGGCGCCACCGTGCCGTTCATCTCCCGCTACCGCAAGGAGGTCACCGGCAGCCTGGACGAAGTGCAGATTACGGCCGTGCGCGACCGCCTGTCCCAACTGGCCGAGCTGGACAGCCGCAAGGAGGCCATCCTGGTCAGCCTGGAAAAGCACGGCCACCTCAACGACGAACTCAAGGCCAAGGTGCTGGGCGCCGACACCATGGCCGTACTCGAAGATATTTATCTGCCCTTTCGGCCCAAGCGCCGCACCAAGGCCACCATCGCCCGGGAGAAGGGGCTGGAGCCGCTGGCCCTGCTGCTCATGGCCCAGGAAGCGGCCGATGTGCAGACGGCGGCCCAGGCTTTCGTGGATGCCGAAAAAGGGGTGGCCGACGTCGAAGAGGCCCTGGAAGGCGCGCGCCACATCATCGCCGAGACCATCAACGAGGATGAAACCGCTCGCGCGCGCCTGCGCGCCCTGTTCGCCCACAAGGCGGTGATCGTCAGCGCGGTTGTGCCGGGCAAGGAGACCGACGGTGCCAAGTTCAAGGATTACTTCGACTGGCGCGAGCCGGCGGCCACGGTACCTTCCCATCGCATGCTGGCCATGCGCCGCGGCGAGCGCGAAGAGGTGCTCTCCCTGACCATGCTGCCCGAAGAAACCGAAGCCTTGGAGATCCTGGAATCCCTGTTCGTCAAAGCGGCCGGCCCGGCCGGCGAGCAGGTGCGCCTGGCAGCCCACGACAGCTACAAACGGCTGCTCTCCCGTTCGCTGGAGACCGAACTGCGCGTCAGCCTCAAAGAGCGCGCCGATGCCGAAGCCATCCGCGTCTTTGC
>JAKAFO010000481.1 GCA_021819735.1 Deltaproteobacteria bacterium | reverse complement strand
CGCATACGCGTCAGGATGGCAGCGTTGGTGGGCATGTGCACTTTCTTAAAGCTAGGATTCCATCTCCATCTTCTTCTTGTACTGCACCCCGAAGCGCCGCATGCGGTTCCAGATGGTCACCCGGGTGACGCCGAGCAGATCGGCGGCTTTGGACTGGTTGCCGTCGGCTGCTTCCAAGGCTTCGATCAGCTCCATGCGCTGGATCTCCTGACGGTTGAAGGCGCTCCGGCCGCCCGGGGACTGGACGCCGGCCATGCCCGTTTGCAGATTGGGCGGCAGGTGCCGGGGCCGGATCGTACTCTCCTGGCAGGTGACAAAAGCGTACTCGAAGGCGCTTTTCAATTCGCGCACATTGCCCGGCCAGGCGTAGGCCATCAGGCAGGCCATGGTGTCGTCGGCAATGCCCTGGATCGATTTGCGGTTCTTCAGGCCGATCTTGTGAAAGAAGCTTTCGGCCAGCAGGGGAATATCTTCCCGGCGCTCCCGCAGGGGCGGCAGCAGAATGGGAATCACGTTGATGCGGAAGAAGAGATCTTCGCGGAACTGCCCTTTGCGGATCAGGTCGGGCAGGTTTCGGTTGCTGGCCGAGATGATGCGCACATCCACCGGAACCGGGGTGGCGTCGCCCACGCGCTCGATGATCTTCTCTTCCAGCACGCGCAACAGCTTGATCTGGGTGGCCAGGGGCAGATCGCCGATCTCGTCCAGGAAGATGTCGCCGCCGTCGGCCGCCTCGAAGCGGCCGGCCCGATCGCGATAGGCGCCGGTATAGGCCCCCCGCACGTGGCCGAACAGTTCGCTCTCCAGCAGCGATTCGGTGAAGGCCGCGCAGTTGACTTTGACGAAGGGCTTGCCTGTCCGCGCCCCGATCTGGTGAATGGCCTGGGCGGCCAGCTCCTTGCCTGTGCCGCTTTCGCCCAGGATGATCACCGGTGCGTCCGATTGGGCCGCGTTGGCGATCAGGTCGAAGACCCGGCGCATGGCCGGGCTGGTGCCGATCAGGCCGCAAAATCCGTCATCCGAGCGCAGTTGCCGTTCGTAGGCCGCGATCTGATTCTCTTTTTCGATCAGTTCGGTGATGTCGGTGATGGTTTCCACGGCCCCGATGCGCTCGCCCTGGTCGTCATTGAGCAGGCAGGCGCTTTTGAGGGCGTGCATGATCGAGCCGTCTTTGCGCACGATGACGCACTGACGGCCCTTGACGGTCTGGCCCGCGAAGAGCGAACAGCGCTCCTCGCCGCCGTTGGCGCGGATGTTTTTGCAGACATCGCAATTCAAGATGGAACAGTCGTTGCCGATCAGTTCGCCCCGGCTGTATCCGGTGATGCGTTCCAGGGCATCGTTGACCGAGACGATGACGCCCCGTTCGTCCACGATCATCAGGCCGTCCCGCAGCGTATTGACGACGGTTTTCCAGTAGCGGTCCAGTTCGTGTTCGATCATGGATTAAACTTGCCTGTTAAAATTGAACACCTGTCAAAACGGCGTTTTTTAGCACTTTAACACCCAGGGGGCAACGTTTCAATGCAACCGTGGGCGTTCACGTTTGTAATTACTGGAAATAAAACGACTATTATTTGAGGCGCTTCATGCGGCGGGTGGCATGTCAATTGCTGTAGCCAGCACCGGCTTTGTGCTGGCGCGGCGCACAATTTCCTTTCCCCCGTGCGGTTTTTGAGATATCTGTTGTAACCCCGAAAGGAGCAGGGGAGTTGGCCGAAAAAGCGGATTTCAGCCTCGACTTCAGCGGCGCCATTACTTCTCTGGCGCTGCTCAAATTCAGCCGGGTGTTCCGGGAGATGAAGTCGAATCAGACGCTGGTGGTGCATGGCCTGGATGCGGATACGCGGATCGATCTGTTCAAGCTCATGCCGGCGGCCGCTTACGAACTGATCGCCGTGGACGAGGTCGAAGAGCGCTTTTTTCGGGTGTGCATAAGAAAAAATTAACCATTGGTTGAGGCATTGAGGCCCCTCCGGGCGAGCCGCCCGGGATGGAGAACCAAGAAAAATATTAGAGAGGATAGGGAAGCCATGAGTTTTCAAAAACGATTAGCATCAGGCGAATTTCTGGTTCTGGCGGAGATGAACACCCCTAAAGGCGTGGATATCTCCCAGCTCATCACCAATGCCCGCAGAATCAAGGGGCGGGTGGATGCCGTCGTCGTTCCCGACATGGACAACGGCGTCATGCGCATGAGCGCGCTGGCCGGCGGCGTTCTGATGCAGCAGCAGGGCATCGAGTCCATCATTCACGTCTATTGCCGCGACCGCAACCGCATGGCCCTGCAGGGCGACATTCTGGCGGCCCATGTGCTGGGCATCCAGAACCTGGTGGTGGCCAACAGCGAGCAGATGGCCAACGGCGACCACCGGGATGCCAAGCCGGTCAACGACCTGGATGAACTGGGCCTGATGCAGACCATCGGATCGCTGCAAAAGGGCGTGGACTTGGCCGGTTTCGACCTGGAAGGCGCGCCCAGCTTCACCGCCGGATGCACCCTCGCGCCGTTCGCCGATGCCAATCAACTGGCCTCCGAACTGGCCCTGGCCAAAAAGAAGGTCGATGCCGGCGCCAAGTTCGTGATCGCGCCCCCCATCTTCGATCTGACCTATTTGGACGAGTTCCTGGCCGCGGCCAAGGGCCTCGGCGTTCCGATCATCGCCACCATCTTCCTGATCAAATCGGTGGGCATCGCGCGCTACATGGCCCTCAACGAGCCGGGCGCCCACATCGGCGAGGATATGATCGGCCGCATCCGCAAAGCCTCGGATCGCGAGAATGAATGCCTGAAGATCGCCGGCGAAACCATTGCCGCCCTGAAAAAGAAAGTGGCCGGCGTGAAGATCGAAACCCACGGGTGGGAACACCGGCTGGCGTCGATCCTCGACTATGCCGGGATCTGATCCGGTTTCAACGAAACCATCAATGAAATCAACAGATCGTTTTGCAGATATATAGATATATAATAGATGGCAAGCGGCCAGCGCCGCTTGCCGAACAGGAGAGTGAGCAAGCTACCCATGATAGACCACAACACAGACCCCCAACAGAGAGTTCTCGTCATCGGCGGCGGCGTTGCTGGGATCAAGGCGGCCATGGACTT
>JAKAFO010000480.1 GCA_021819735.1 Deltaproteobacteria bacterium | reverse complement strand
TGTCCGACGCCACTGCCGCCCAGTTGAGCTTCACGGCACCGGCGGTGGGTGTGCAGGGGGCCTCCATGGTCTTCGAACTGACCGTGACCGATAACGGCGGCCTCCAGGACAGCGATGCCTGCATGGTGACCGTGGAATGGGAAAATGCCCAACCCGTGGCCCATGCCGGTAACGATCAACAGGTCAATGAAGGCGCCCAAACCACACTGGACGGCTCGGCCTCCATGGATCCGGATGACGGCATTGCCGGCTACTTATGGAAGCAGACCGAGGGCACCCCGGTAACCTTGTCCGATGCCGGCGCCATCGACCCGGTCTTCACGGCGCCCCAGGTGGCTGCGGCCGGCGAGACCCTGACCTTCCAACTGACGGTCACCGATATGAACGGGTTGCAGAGCGTGGATACCTGCCGGGTGGTTGTCCGGGATGTTGTCCCAGTGGATACGGTACGCCCGATCATCACCATCGGTACGCCTTCCAGTGCCAGCGTCAGCACCAGAAGTTCGAAGATCATCCTCAAGGGCACGGCCTCGGACAATGTCGGGGTGACCCAGGTCAGATGGGTCAACAGCCGCGGCGGCAGCGGCACGGCCACGGGCACGACCCAGTGGCAGACCGTCAGCATCCGTCTGAGCAGGGGTGACAACCAGATCACCGTAACGGCCTACGATGCGGCCGGCAACACGGCGACCGATACCGTGTTGGTGCGCTACGGAGTATCGCGTTAAGCCGGAATAAATGAAAGGCGCATGACATTCATGCGCCTTACCAACAACCAACGGCCGGGGAGAACCCCGGCCGTTTTCTATTCTTCAACGCTCGGTGAACGCACTGTGCGCGCAATGCTGCTCAGCGAATGCGCACAGGCAATAAACTTGACATGTCATCGGATTGCCATTAAAAATGCCAACCTATTCTATCGCCCCAGGGAGAATCTGATGGACTACAAAAACACACTCAATCTACCGGCCACCGCCTTCCCCATGAAGGCCAATTTGTCCCAGCGGGAGCCCGAACAACTCTCCCAGTGGGAGGCGCAGCGGCTCTATGCCGCGACGCGCGAGGTCTCGAAAGGCCGGCAGCCATTTATCCTCCATGACGGTCCGCCCTATGCCAACGGCAACATCCATATCGGCACCGCCCTGAATAAGATTCTCAAGGATTTCATCGTGCGCTCGCGCCAGATGGCCGGCTTCGATGCGGTCTACGTGCCCGGTTGGGATTGCCACGGCCTGCCCATCGAACACAATGTGGAAAAAGAGCTGGGCGCCGCCAAGCGCCAGATGAGCCAGGCCGAGATCCGCAAGCATTGCCGGGCCTATGCCGAGAAGTTCATCGACATCCAGCGCAACGAGTTCAAGCGCCTGGGCGTGCAGGGCGATTGGAACGATCCCTACCTCACCATGAAGTATCCCTACGAGGCCATCATCGCCAAGGAGTGCTGCAAGTTCGCGCTCAACGGCGGATTGGTGCGCAGCAAAAAGCCGATCTACTGGTGCTGCAGTTGCCAGACCGCCCTGGCCGAAGCCGAGATCGAATATAAGGAAGAGAGCTCGCCGTCGGTCTTCGTCAAGTTCGAGCTGCGCGACGACGTGAGCGATCTCCTGCCCGCCCTGGCCGGCCGCAAGGTGTACGTCGTGATCTGGACCACCACCCCCTGGACCTTGCCCGCCAACCTGGCCGTGGCCCTGCATCCCGAGTTCGACTATGTGGCCGTGGACGCCGGCTCGGCCGGTACCTTGATCCTGGCCCAGGCCCTGGTGGCCCAATGCATGGCGGCCTTCAAGATCGGCGATTACACCGTGCTGGGGTCGGTGGACCCCAAAGGGCTGGAGCGGCGACGCTGCCGTCATCCGCTCTACGACCGCGATTCCCTGATCGTGCTGGGTCAGCATGTGACCCTGGAAGCCGGCACGGGCTGCGTGCACACGGCGCCCGGCCATGGCCGCGAAGACTACGAAGTCGGCTTGCAATATGGATTGGATGCCTACTCGCCGGTGGATGATCGCGGTTGTTTCACCGACGAGGTGCAGGCTTTCAACGGCCAGTTTGTCTTCAAGGCCAACGGTCCCATCGCCCAGGCCATCGAAGACAAAGGACTGCTGCTGGCCCGGGCCGCCATCGCCCACTCCTATCCCCACTGCTGGCGCTGCAAGCAGCCGGTGATCTTCCGGGCCACACCCCAGTGGTTCATCTCCATGGAGAAAAACGACCTGCGCAAGCGCTCGCTGACCGCCATCGATCAGGTGCAGTGGATTCCAAGCTGGGGCCGCGAGCGCATCTACGGCATGATCGAAAACCGGCCCGACTGGTGCGTGTCGCGCCAGCGTGCCTGGGGCGTGCCGATTACCGTTTTTACCTGTGACCAGTGCGGCGCACCCCACATGACGCCGGAGCTGATGGCGGCCATTCACGACCTTTTCGTGCAGCACGGCGCCGATGCCTGGTTCGAGGCGGCCGCCGACAGCCTGCTGCCCGCCGGCACCACCTGCGCCCAGTGCGGCGCCAAGGCCTTTTCCCGGGAGACCGACATCCTGGACGTGTGGTTCGATTCCGGCGTCAGTCACGCGGCGGTGCTCGAAGCCCGGGAACAACTGCGCTGGCCGGCCGATCTTTACCTCGAAGGCACCGACCAGCATCGCGGCTGGTTCCACAGCTCGCTGCTCACCGCCGTGGGCACCCGCTCCGCGGCGCCCTATAAATCGGTATTGACCCACGGCTTCGTGGTGGATGCCGAAGGCAAGAAAATGTCCAAGTCGATCGGCAACGTCATCGCCCCCAAACAGGTGATCGACAAATACGGCGCCGAAATCCTGCGACTCTGGGTTTCGGCCTCGGATTACCGCGACGACGTGCGCATCTCGGAAAATATCCTCAAGCAGTTGTCCGATGCCTATCGGCGCATCCGCAACACGTGCCGTTTCCTGTTGGGCAACCTGAGCGATTTCGATCCGGCCCGTCACATGGTGCCTTACGCCCAAATGACGGCCATCGACCGCTATGCCCTGCATGGCTTGCAGGATCTGGTCGCCCGGGCGCGCAAGGCCTATGAAGCTTACGATTTTCACGTGATCTACCACAGCCTGTACAACTACTGCACCTTGGACCTGTCGGCCTT
>JAKAFO010000132.1 GCA_021819735.1 Deltaproteobacteria bacterium | reverse complement strand
GGCCCACCGCCCGCCGCATGGCCTGGACCGTCTCGACGCCGAAGCGCATGCGGCTGGACAAATCCCCGCCATAGCCGTCCGTGCGTCGGTTGTCGGCGCCGGAGAAGAATTGGCACACCAGATAGCCGTGGGCGCCATGGACTTCGACGAAATCCAATCCGGCCATTTGGGCGGTGACGGCCGCGGCGGCGAACTTGGCGCTGATGGCTTGGATTTCGGCAATGGTCAGCGCCCGCTGGTCGGCCGTGGCCGAAGGGGCCACCGGCTCGGCGCCCGGCATGGGGCCGCCGTTGCCGGCCGGCCAAAGGTTGCCGTGCCACAATTGGATGCCGATGCGGGTGCCGCTGGCGTGGATCTCGTCCGTGAAGCCGCGCAGGTTCTCGACCAAGCGGGCCACGCCGTCGGCCCGGCCCCAGGCCGCATCGTCCATCAGCAGGTCCACGGAGGTGCCGCACATGATGATGGCGCCCGCGCCGCCGGACGCGCGGGCCAGGTAGAAAGCGCGCGCCCGGGGGTTGCCCAGTCCCAGGCGCAGTTGCATGGGGGCCATGACGATGCGGTTGCGCACCGTCATCCCGTTGATGGTCAGCGGTTCGAAGAGTTTCACTGCCCGCCCGGTCCTTTCATCTTCGGCAATGCCGTTTCAGGTTCGTTTGCATACCTTATCCGCATCTAGCGGTCAACACGCCCAGCGACTAGGGTTTCAGCGCTTCGATGGTGGCCGAGGCGACATAATCTTCGATCTTTCGGCCGGGCGCCCACTTTTGGATCGCCTGGCGGATCTCCTCCTTGGGCTCGATGCGGATCTGGGTGAAGCCGATCTGCGCCAATATCCCTTTCAGCCCGTCGATGGTCTCCGCGCCCGCCACGCAGGCCGTCAGCAGGGCGATCTCCCGGCGCATCGCCTCGGGCAGCGGTGCGATGGCCACCATGTCCGAGATGGCCAGGCGTCCGCCCGGCTTGAGCACGCGGAAGGCGTCGCGATAGACCTGGGGCTTGTCGGGCGATAAATTGATGACGCAGTTGGACAGGATCACATCCACGCTGGCGTCGGCCACGGGCAGGTGTTCGATCTCTCCCAGACGAAACTCGACGTTACGGGCGCCCGCCTGGGCGGCATTGGCCCGGGCCTTGCTGACCATTTCGGGGGTCATGTCCACGCCGATGACCCGGCCGGTGGGACCCACCTCCCGGGCGGCCAGGAAGCAATCGAAGCCGCCGCCGCTGCCCAGGTCCAGGACCGTCTCGCCGGGCTTGAGGGCCGCGATGGCCTTGGGATTGCCACAGCCCAACCCCATGTTGGCGCCTTCGGGCAGGCCCGCAAAATCCTTGGACGAATATCCCAGCAACTGGGCAATCTGGCTGGGGGTGATGGCTGTCCCGCCGCCGCAGCAGGACGAGGTCGAAGGGCCGCAGCCACAGCCCGGTGAAGTGGCGATCTGGCCATAACGGCTGCGTACTGCTTGCCGCACGGTGTCTTTGTTTTCGTTCTCTTTAAGATGGTCCATGGGATGGCCTCCTTGTGTTTTCGAAGGTTCGACAGTTTTCGAATTTTACTCCCCAAAAATTTCCCCGGTCTATCCCGCGAAAAATTGGACCAAGTCCTGAAGCGCCTCGGGGTCCACCCAGCATTCGATCTTCTGGCCCTGGCGGCGCATCTTGATCAGGCCCGCCCGGCGCAGCTCCTTCATGTGATGGGACACCGTGGAGGGGACGATCGCCAGATCCTTGGAAAGATCGCCCACGAAGGCACAGCATTCGCTTTGCAGATCGCAGCGTGTGCCCGGCTGGCAGCAGCCGATCAACTGCATGAAGATCTTGAGGCGATTGGGATTGGACAAGGCCTTGAACATTTCCGCGAGCTGAGCGATATTTTTTTCATTGTTCGACATATGTCGAAATATCTAAAACTGTGCAGTCGGTTTGTCAAGCGCTAAGAAAACTTTTTCACCCGCCTGGGCCAGTCATGCTATAGTCTGGACCATCAATCCCTCAAACAAAGGAACTGCGGTTATGAAAGCAGTCGTTCTAAACGGCTTCGGAGCGCCGGCGGTCATGCAACTGGGCGAGGCGCCCCTGCCCGAGCCGGGCCGCGGCCAGGTGCGCGTACGGGTCATGGCCACCTCGGTCAATCGGGCCGATACGGTCCAGCGCCGCGGCCTCTACCCGCCCCCGGCCGGAGAATCGGAAATCCTGGGGCTCGAGGTGGCCGGCGTGGTGGATGCGCTGGGTGAAGGGGTCAAGGAGTGGCGCGGCGGCGAGCGGGTCATGGGGCTGGTGGCCGGCGGCGGCTACGCCGAATACGCCCTGGCCTACGCCGGGCACCTCATGGCCATCCCCGACGCGATCACTTTCGAAGAGGCGGCGGCCATCCCCGAAGTCTATATCACCGCCTATTTGAACCTGTTCATGATCGGCCAATTGCAAGCCGGCCAAACCGTATTGCTGCACGGCGGCGGGGGTGGGGTCAACACGGCCGCCATCCAGATCTGCCGCATCCTGGTCCCTGAATCCCAGATCATGGTCACGGCTTCGACGGCCAAGCTCGAGCGGGTCAAGGCTTTGGGAGCTCACCTGGCGATCGACTACCGCCAGCAGGATTTCGCAACGGAAGTCAAAGCCTTTACCCAGGAGCGCGGGGCGGATCTGATCCTGGACCATATCGGCGGCGCCTATCTGGCCAAGAACCAGGCGGCCCTGGCAGTGGGCGGACGGCTGGTCGTCATCGGCCTGATGGGCGGGGCCACGGCCGAATTCAATCTGGGCCTGCTGCTGGTCAAACGCCAGCGCATCATCGGATCGGTGCTGCGCGCGCTCCCGGTGGCCGAGAAGACGGCCATCACCAATGCCTTCGTGGACCGGGTGCTGCCCCATTTCCGGCGGCGCACCCTGCTGCCAATGATCCACAAGGCCTATCCCCTGGCCGAAGCGGCGGCGGCCCATGAAGAGATGGAGGCCTCGCGCCATTTCGGCAAGATCGTGCTGACCGTCGCGGCGGCCTCCTGAATGCCCGAAACGGCCCAACGCAGGATTTGAACCTGAGGGAAGGCTTTGAAACCGCTTCTACACCAGGTCGGTGGCGTTGGTGACTTGATTGAAGAAGTCGGTGATCTTTTCCTTGCGATCCGATTCCATGTGGGCCATGGCCGCGCGCGGGTGCTGATTGAGCACGCCGGTGATCATGTAGGGGATAAAATAGCCCCAGTCGATCTTTTTGTGCCACGGGATGATGTGGCTCTCGATCACCTCGATGAGCGGCCTGACCCTGAACTTCGGGTTCTTGAGGAACGATAGCAGCAGTTCCAGGGGGCAGTTGCCGGCGCCGCGGCCGATGCCGTAAAGGCTGCCGTCCAGGTAGTTGACGCCGTTGATGATGGCCGCGATGGTGTTGGCGAAGGCCAGTTGCTGGTTGTTGTGGCAGTGAATGCCGATGGTCTTGTCCGGCAGGCTGGCCATGTACTTCTGGGAGAGGGTGTCGATGTCTTCGGAGTAAAATGCGCCGAAGCTGTCCACCAGGTAGATGATCGGCACGCGGCTTTTGGCCAGGTCGTCCAGGGCCTCTTCCAGATCGCGCAGACCCACGGTCGAGACGGCCATCACGTTGATGGTGGCCTCGTAGCCTTTCTCCATGCAGTGGTGGGCCAGGGCGATGGCGGCATCGATCTGGTGGACGTAACAGGCCACGCGCACCATGTCCAGGGAGCTGTCGGCTTTGAGCGGGATGTCGTCGTACTCGATGCGGCCGATGTCGGCCATGGCCGAAAGCTTGATCTTCTTCTCGATGCCGTGGGTGACGCGCTGGATGTCCGACTCGGCGCAAAACTTCCATGAGCCGTACTCCTTGCGCGAAAAAGCCGACTCCGAACTCAAGTAGCCGATCTCCATGTAGTCGATGTGGGCGTCGTTGCAAGCCTTGTAGACCGCGCGCACGAAGTCGTCTTCGAACTGCCACTTGTTCATCAAGCCGCCGTCGCGCACCGTGCAATCCATGACTTTAATCTGGGGTCGAAACATTTTCTGCTCCTATCTGCTCTTATTGAGGCACCTTTTCTAAAAATTACCGGACGCTTGCGCCGACGCCCTCCGGCGAGCGCAGTTCCATGCGAATCCACAAAGTCTATTTTAGATGCTGAAGCCTGTGGCGACGCGGCAGGATCGATGGCAGCCGCTGCCTTGGAGAAACGCCTGACCCTATAACAGAAAGCGATCCCGGCAGCAACCGCATACCTTGGTGTTATCGCCGCTGCAAAAACACGCGCTGGAAATAGTAGATGGCTTGGGTCAGTTTTTTGGTTTCATTGGGCAGGATGTCTTTGAACTCGAAGGCGTAGCGGTAGATGTTGCGTTCCTGGTCGTGCTCGATGCGCCGCACCTCCATCTTATTGATGATGATGATCAACTCTTCGACTTCGCCGTCGGCCGGCACGATGATGCCGGCATGCTGGATGTCCTGGCCCATGGTCAGCAGCGATGCTTGCAGGTCCTTGGGGGCGGGCTTGACCAGCGCACCGAAAATGCCCCCCAGGCTGATGTTGATCACACCGAGGACCGCCGGTCCGCGTTCGGTGCGAAACATCATCTTGGTGCCGATGGGGGTGGGCATACGGAAATTCTTGCGCCGCTGGATGCGCTCGACATACTCGGGGAACGGCAGGTGCAGATCGCGGCCTTTAACAAATCCACCCTGGGTGGTAAAGATGTACTCCAGTTGGTCCGGGCCGTTGAAGTTAAAGCGCAGGTTCAGCGCCCCGATCCCGAACCGCGTAGCCGCCGCCTGAAAGCCCTCGGGCATATCGATTTGCAGCCAAGGCCCGTCCGATTCCCGCCGCACCTTTGTGACGCAGGTCAGGCGTTCGAAGTCGGTGCCCATCAGTTGCATGGAGATGATGACGCGCTTGTCGATCAGGTAGTTGAACAGATCGAACAGTTTTTGCTCTTGAAGCTTGGTTGGATCGGCCATGTCACATCACCCGCCCATGACGGTCAAAATCGAGGGCCAGCATGGCCTTTTCGGCCTCATTGAGAAAATCCACGGACATAATCTCCACCGGTTCCGTCTCCTGGAGCGTGGGAACGATGGTCAGGCTGACCCAGGTGGCCGGGTCCTGGCCGAAGGTCACCACGCACAGCCGGTCGCATTGGGCCGCCTGGTAGGCCGGCGACTTGATCCACTTCATGATGAACTGGGTAAAGCCGCCATAGCGCAGGCCATACCAATCGGCGGCACCACTGATCGTCACCGGCAGCGAGCACACCAGATAGAACGCCTTGCCCTGCACGATGGGCGCACAGTATTGATCGCCCCCTTCCTGGGTTTTCTTTAGGTTTTGATGCGCCTTGGTCGCAATTATCGCCAACATGTCATAGTTGAAATATTGGCCGGCAAATTCCCGGTACTTGGGTCCCATGGCGTGCAGTTGCAACAGGTGGCTCTGCATGCAGGTGATCAGCCCCCGCTCGCCCTCCTCGCCGTTGAGGTCGATGATCATGGTCGATCCCGATTCCGGGCCCTCGAGAGCGGTCATGGAGACCATCACCGTTTCGCCGAAGGGGATCTGGTCCGGGAGCACGAATTTGAACGCGAAGGTGGCCAGGGTGATCCGGTCGCCGCCCTTGAGCCGCACCGGCATGTTGGCTTCCAGCTTGCGGTCGTTGAGGCGGGTGCCGTTGGTGCTGCGCTGGTCTTCGAGATAAAAGACCATGTTTTTGCACTCGATGCTGGCATGGAAGCTGGATATGGTCGGCTTGGGAATGGCGATGTCGTTGCGCGCGTCCCGGCCGATGGTGGTGCGGGCTTTGGTGATAGCGAGCACGGGCGTACCCTGGCCCAGCACGCCCCCCAGGTCCTCCAGGTGGGCCTCGGGCTGCTTGGGTGGGGCCGCGACGGGCTGGACCGCCGCGCGCTTGCGGTAAACGACCATCAGGAAAACGATGGCCGCCGCCATGAGCGGCACGATCAGCCCCAGGGCCCAAAAATACCAAGTGCCGGGCGCCTGGGCGGCGGCCGGCGCGGGTGCGTTCTGCCGGGGGGGCGGCACGGCCGTCGGCGCGGCGACCCTGGCCGCCGGAGGCGCGGCGCTCTGGGCCTCGGTCCCCCGGGCCGGCGCGGGGCTGGTTGCCGGAACCGGCGTCGGCGCATCCACGGGCGGCGTCAAACGGCTGAGGATATTGTCCAGCACCGCGGAAATTTCGGGCGCGGTGGCGGTGCGGTAGTACTCACCGCCGGTGCGGGTGGCCAGGGCTTGAATCAAAATGAAGTCGGCCGCCTCGGTGAGGGCGATGCCGAAAATATGCACCCCCAGGGATTTGCTTTCGGCCGTCAGATCCTGCTTGAGCCACTGGTTCAGCTCCTGATCCTTGCGGGCATTGCCGGTGTCCACGATGCCGTCGGTGATGAAAACGATGCCCCGCCGGGCCCCGGGTCGGCCTTTGACTTTCAGCTCGTACAGGGCGCGCTCGATGCCCACGGCGCTGTTGGTGAAACGGCCCTTGTAGTCGATCTTGGCCAGGCTGGCCGAAAACCGCTCCCGGGCCTCTCCGGACGGCCGAAAATCCAACGGCTCCAGCAGACGGATGCCCTGATCGAAAAGCACCATGCCCACCTGGGCCTGGCCGGGCAGACGGCGCACGAACGCGTCCACCACTTTGGGGGTGACGAATTGGGGATCGTTTTTGCGCATGCTGCCGGAGTTGTCGATCACGAAGATCAGATCCACGGGGGGCTCCGGCTGGGCCTGGGCGGCCGGCGCAACCCGCGGCATGCCCTGAATGACGACGCAGAGCAGAAGTCCGATCCAAAGCCGGAGCACCTGCGTTCGGCTGGCTCCTTTCCGTGCATGGCTCCGGTCGGTCATGGGCGGTCCTTGGTGTCTGTGGTTGGTATCTATTATATACTTAGGATGAGTTCCTGGCGCTTGCCCAGGACAGTTAGTAAACCAACCGCCCCGGCAGGGTCAAGACCATAGCACACAGAGCACGGAATCGGCGGACACATCTTTTGAGTGGAAAAGTTGGCGCTTAGGGATTAAGGTCGTTCGAAAAAAAACGGCTGAGCCTTTATGAACCCAAGCTGCGAGTTATCCACAACGCCATCCTATGCCAAGTTAGCAAGCTTCTTCGCGCCCCTGGCCCTGCAGTCGGCTTCCCAGGGGTTGACCTATCCCCTGGTGGCCATGGTGGCCTCCCGTGGCCAGGGTGGGCCGCTGAATCTGGCCGGGCTGGCCCAATCCAACACCATCCTGTTCATGCTCGGCACCCTGGGCTTCGGCCTGGTGGCCACCGGCATGGTCTTCGGCAAGACGCGGGAAGGATTCGCCCGCTTCCGCGGCCTGACCCTGCGGCTGGGGGCCACGGTGGTGGCCATTCAAGCCCTCTTGTGCATCCCGGCCGTGGCGCAGTTGCTCCTGGAAAATTGGATCGGGCTGCCGCCGTCCATCGCCCGTCCGGCCCACATCACCCTGCTGGCCAGCGTGCCGCTGCAGTTCTTCTTCTTCCTGCGCATCCCTTACCAGGTAAGCATGTACAATGGATTGGCCTCGGGCCGGGCCAGCCTGGCCACCCTGGCGCGCATCGTCATCACGGCCCTGCTGGCGCCGCTTTTCTGCGCCCTGGGGGCCGTCGGGCCGGTGTGGGCGGTGGTGTGTCTTTCCCTGCCCGTGGCCTTGGAAGTGCTGGCCTCGGCGTTGCTGGCCGCGCCGTTCATGGCCGCCCTGCCCGCCGCGGAAGGGGCCCCGCCCCGCAAGCGGGAGCTGTTCTGGTTCAATCTGCCGCTCTCCGCCGGCGGCTACCTGCTCTCCTTGTCGGCCATCTTGCTGGGCGCTTTCATCGCCCGGGCCGAGGCTCCCGAGCGCATGCTGCCGGCTTACTACCTGGCCTTGGGACTGGCCACGCCGGTGGCCTTCGCGGCCACACGCCTCCAGGAGGTGGTGCTTTCGTTTCATCCGGCCCAGAGCAAGGAGCGCCGCACCATCGCGTTCGCCCTCCTGGCCGGCCTCATGCTTGGATTGCTGCCCTTGATCTTCATTCTGCCCGGCCTGGCCGAATTCTACTACGTGCGGTTGCAGAACCTGGCGCCGGCCGACCTGCCCATCGTGCGCCTGACGGCCCTGGGCCTGGTGGCCTTTCCGCTCACCGTGGCCCTGCGCGCCCAGGGCGAAGGGCTGGCCGGCGTGGCCCGCAAACCCATGACCGTCATCGCCGGCCAGGCCGCCTTTCTCACCACCGTGCTGACGACCAGCGCGCTATCCTTATGGATGGGGGTGGCGGGCAATTGGATCGGGGCCCTGGCCCTGAGCCTGGGCAACATCGCCTCCACCAGCGTGGCCCGCCTGTTGCTGAGCCGTTTCAAACGCCAGGACCGCCCGGTGCCCGGCACCACCACCACCTGCGGGCACAGCCGCTGAGACCTTTTGCCCTTATCGTGCGCGTACGAATACCGCTTACCTGAGTACGATCAGGAAAGTTATTGATATTTGCTTCTGAGGGCGACCAACTGCGTCAGATAGCGCTGCCGGTAGAGCAGCCCCTTCTGGTTGTTGATGTCGTAGAAAAGGTAGTCCAGATGCGGCCGGATATCCAAGCCGTAGGCGTTGAACTGGGCATCGTTGGCCTTGTCCAGCACCAGCAGGGAGTAGTAGTGGATCAGCATGCGCAGCTTGCTCTCCCGGCGCAGCAGATAGCTGCGGCCGCCCAGGCTGTTGAGGAAAAAGCAGGCATATTGATACAATGCCTTGAGTTTGGCCGGATCGGTGGGCCCGCCTTCGCCGGCATTGCAGATCGCGGTCCAGTTGTACAGCACCGCCATGGCCGGTTCCACCACCGCGGCTTCCTTGGCGAGCAGCTCCTTGATCCACAAAATGCGTTCCTTGCCCAGGACGCGATAGAGATGGGTGACGTTGTGCGTGAGGTTGAAGAGGTTATCCAGTTCGCCCACGTTCACCGGCGGGTTGGCGGCCAGCTTTTGGAAGACTTCTTCGAACAGATCCTCGGCGCGCTTATCGCCGCCCGCGTAGGCTTTGCTGTCCAGATATTGAAAGAAGGCCACCGCCTGGGCGGTAACCTTCTTGCAGTCGACATTTTCGCCCTGAACCGCGCCGACATCCTTCTCCGTGCCGAAGGCGTGCGCCAGGTCGCTCTTGTACTCCTGGGCCAGAGGCCCCAATTCGCTATTGAGGCGCTGAACTTCGGCTTCCAGTTGGGCGACCCGTTCCACGCAGCGCGCTTTCTCCTTCTGAACGGCGCTCTCGACGCCGCCGGTATGCCAGCGGCCGATCCAGTAATAAGCGAGCAACCCCAATCCGATAGCGGCAAAGGCGATCACCAGCGTTCGAACGGTTTTATCCATGCACGCACCTCTCAAGCCGGATGCCCAGGATTTCAAATTGCGTCAAATGATGTCATAATATGGCTTGATCATGACAAAAAGTACGGTTTCAACATACGTCAGGCCCCGCGGCTTTGCAAGGGGAAGATAAAGTCGTATATTGGCGAATAAAAAAGAGTCCGGCTCCCAAACCCTATCCCATGAAAGGTTGACCATGTCCCATATTCATCCGCGCCGTTACGCGCTCCACATCACCCCGGATCTGGATAACTATCGCTTCGACGGCCAGGCGGCCATCGAGCTGCATGCCGAGCAGCCGGTCGAAGAGATCAGCCTGCACCTGTTGGAGCTGGCCATCTGGACATGCCGGCTGCGGGAGGGCGACAACTGGACCGACCTGGCCTTCAGCGTGGACCCGGCCAAAGAGACGCTGACGATCCGGCTGCCGGCGCCGCGCGGCGGCCGCATCGATCTCTCCATCGACTACCAGGGGCTCATCAACGACAAGATGGCCGGCTTCTACCGCAGCCAGACCAGCCACGACGGCCGCACCTTCCGCCTGGCCGTCACCCAGTTCCAGGAGAGTTCGGCCCGCCAGGCCTTTCCCTGCCTGGATCACCCCCTGCACAAAGCGGTCTTCGACCTGACCATGACCATACCGGCCCACCTCACGGCCCTGGCCAATACGCTGCCCGTATCGGAAGAAAACCTGGACGGCGGTCGCAAACGCATCACCTTCGGCCCCACGCCCCTCATGTCCACCTACCTGCTCTTCTTCGGCGTCGCCGAATTCGAGCTGGCCCGGGACGGCGAAGATCCGCGCGTGCGGCTGGCCCACCTGCCGGGCATGGCCCACACCACCGGACTGGGCCTATCCTTCGGGCGCAAGGCCCTGCGCTACTGCGAGGAGTACTACGCCATCCCCTACCCGCTGCCCAAGATGGATCTGATCGCCGTGCCCGATTTTGCCTTCGGTGCCATGGAGAACTGGGGCGCCATCACCTTCCGGGAGAATTTACTGCTGCACTTTCCGGAGCTGACCAGCAAAGCCGGGGTCCAGCGCATCTGCGAAGTGATCGCCCACGAGATCGCCCACCAGTGGTTCGGCAACCTGGTCACCCCTTCGGACTGGAAGTATTTGTGGCTCAACGAAAGCTTCGCCACCTACTTCGGCTTCGGCGTGGTGGCCCACTATCACCCCGACTGGGGCATCTGGGATCAGTTCCTGCTCGGCGAAACCGCCACGGCCCTGACCCGCGACGGTCTGCGCGACACCATCGCCATCGAGATCCCGGGCGGCGAGCACGTGGTGATCAACTCGAGCACGGCGCCCATCATTTATAATAAAGGCGGCAGCATCCTGCGCATGATCCAGGGCTACATCGGCGCCGAGGCCTACCAGGCGGGAGTGCGCGGCTACCTCGAGCAACACCAGTACGCCTGCGCCGAGAGCCGCCATCTGTGGGAAGCCTTCGAACAGGCCTCGGCCCAACCGATCACGGCCATGATGCAGAGCTGGATCGGCCAGCCCGGCCATCCGTTGATCGAGGTCTCGCGCCAGAAAAACACCCTGGCGCTGCGTCAGAAGCGTTTCACCTATATCGATAGCCCCAGCGATCAGCAGTGGATCGTGCCCCTGACCCTGACCTCTTGGAATGCCGACGGCAAGCGGCAGACCCAGGCCCTGATGATGCAGACGCCCACGGCCATGGTCGAGCTGCCGCCCCACACCGTGGCCTACAAACTCAACAACGATCAGACCGGCTTCTATCGGGTTCGATACAACGATGGCCAGAACCTGGCGACCCTGGGCGGGCGCGTGGCCGACGGTTCGCTGAGTCCCGAAGATCGCTGGGGCCTGCAAAACGATCTCTACGCCCTGGTGCGCCACGGCCGGCTGCCCCTATCGGACTATCTCGCCTTCCTTGGGAAGTACTACGCCGAAGAAAAGGCCTACCTGCCCCTGGCCAGCATCGCCGGTCATCTGTTCCAAGCCATGCTCGTGGCACCGGAGGCGGGCCGCGGCCCCATCGCGGCCTTGGGCCGGGAACTGGCCGGCAGGGTTCTGGAGCGCATCGGCTACCAACCCGTGGAAGGCGAGCCGCACACCTTGGCCATTCTGCGCGACCAACTGCTATGGCAGGGGGCCGTGTGGGGTTTGGATGCCGCCGCAAATTTCGGCGCAGAACAATTTAAACGGCTCGCCGCGGGGCAGACGATCCATCCGGACATCGCCAAGGCCGTGGCCCAGATCGGCGCCTGGACCCAGGGCGCCAACGCCCTGGCCTTCTTCCGCCGACGCTACGAAGCCTCTCCCAGCGAACATGAACGGCTCAACATCCTGGCGGCCCTGGGGGCCTTTCAAACCTGGGACCTGACCGCCGAGGCCCTGGTCTTCTGCCTGGCGGATGTGCCGCCGCGCAACCGCTTCATCCCCATCGTGGCCGCGGCCGCCAACCCCCTGGCCCAAGCCCATCTGTGGAACTGGTATCAAACATCCCTGGCCCAACTGGAGAATTTCCATCCCCTGCTCTACGAACGGGTGATCACGGCCATCGTCCCCTCGGGCGGCCTGGATCGCGAAACCGAGGTGCAACGCTTCTTTGACGGCTACGTCCAGAAGCACCCCAACCTGGCCGATGCCGTGCGCCTCGCCCTGGAGCACCTGGAGATCAATGGTCGCATGCGCGCGGCTTCGAAGTAAATGGCCCCCCCGGCATAAAGTCCGCGGGCTCCGCGACCGATAGCTGATCAAGGCAGACCGATCGTCGATCACGGAGCCCGCATGCGCAAACCCTTATGCCTCATCTTGTACCTTATGCTGTTCAATGGCGATCCATGCCCGGTAGCCGCTCATGGGCCGCCCGCGCAGACGTCGGCCCAACGGTACGTGCTGGAAAAACTGCGCCGGCACGATGCGCTCTTCATGGGCACCACTCACCAGCAACCCGAAATACCGGCCTTCATGGCCGCTCTGCTGCCCCATCTGCGGTCCGTGGGCGTAACCCACCTGGCCCTGGAGATCGCCGCCGATCAACAGACCCACCTGGATCATTTTTTGACCACCGGCCGCGGCCTGGAAACGATTCAACTGCACCCGTCCATCGACTTTCCCGGCTACCGCCAACTGCTTCAAGCCCTGGCCGATCTGCCGCCCGACCTGCGACCCGAAGTCAAGGCCCTGGACCTGCCGCCGGACGCCTACGACGGCCCCCTGGACCGCGACGCGTATATCGCCGCCGGTTTGCTGGAGATCTTCCAAGCCCGCCCCGATGCCAAGATCCTGGTCGAACTGGGCAGCCTGCACGTGCTGCGCAAACTCCCCTGGGCCCAGCGCCTGGCCCAGCGGCCCGAAGCCATCCGCACGCGACTCCAGACGACCCGGCCCGACCTGCGCCTTTTCTCGATCGTCCAGATCGTGGGCCACACCGAACCCCACTGCGATTTCGGCCGGTATTATGGCCCCCTGCCCGGCATCGCAGCCCTCGACCTCGACGCGCGCTTCGCAGACTGGCACCTGGGCCTGACCCGCTGTATCGCCCTGCAACCCACCCCGCCCCATGAACTGGCCGAAGGGGTGCTGGTCTACTAAAATTATTCAGGAGAAACGCCGACTACCCTTCCGGCTTCCAAATGGAGCCGGTGGGTGATGCCGGCCGGCATCTCGTCGGGCCGGTGGCTGACGTAGAGCAGTTGGGTGGCGCCGCCGCGCAGGATGCGGCCCAGGATTTCCAGCAGGCGCTGGCGGTGGTGGCCGTCCAGGCCGTTGC
>JAKAFO010000131.1 GCA_021819735.1 Deltaproteobacteria bacterium | reverse complement strand
TTCCTGCGGTAAGAAGCAAACGGAAGCTGCTCCGTCAGCACCGCAACAGACCGGTATCAGCGCCGAAGAGCAGGCTGCAAAAGACCGCTTGGCTGCAGAAGCGGCTGCCATGCACGAAGCCTTCAAAGCCTTCACCGCCCAGGACATCAATTTCGACTTCGACAGCTCTGCCCTGCGTCCGGATGCCCAGCAGATCCTGAAGAGCAAAGCCGATCTGCTTCAGCGTAATCCCGAAGTCAAAGCCATTATCGAGGGCCATTGCGACGATCGTGGCACCGAAGCTTACAACATGGCGCTGGGTGAACGTCGTGCCGAATCGGCCAAGGCTTTCCTGGTCAATTTGGGCATTGCCGCCAACCGACTGTCCACCATCAGCTACGGCGAAGAAAAACCGTTGGACTTGGGCAGCACCGAAGAAGCTTATGCCAAGAACCGCCGCGCCCATTTCGTGACCGAGTAGTTTTTTCTACCTGCTCCACGAGGGCGTCTCGATCCGGTCTCATCCGGATAGCATAAGCCACATCTTGTCCAGTCAACATGGACTGCGTCAAACAGGCAGCCAGCCGGAAGCAACGCTCTCCGCTGGCTGCCTTTGATGCAACCTTCTCCCATCCGAAACAATCGTGCAAATGTCGATGCACAAACACTATTGGTCGTGACGCCATGAAAAGAATACCCTTCACATTTATAGGGCTCTTCGTTTGCTTCTGGTTGAACGCTTGCGCCAACCAGAAAGATGTACGCATCCTGGACGAACGCCTGATGGTACTGGAGCGTCAGAATCAGGAGGTTCAAAAGCGTATCAAAACCGATTTGGCCTCTAGCCAGAGCACCGAATCGACGTTGCGCAACCAATACGCCGGCATTTATGCCGATCTGGAAAAGCTTAAGGAGGACAGCCGTCTGCTCTCTGGTCGCATCGACGAGATCTCGCACGCGATGGACCGCAAGGCAACGACCTCAGAGGTCGATCTAAAGACGCGATTGGATCGAAACGAAGAGCGCTTGGCCCAGATTGAACGTTATTTGAATTTGGATTCCTCCGGCGGGAAGAGTCCGGCGGCCACCAAAGCCGAAGGCGCTGCCGCCGCCGGGACGGCCGTTGGCGGCCCTCCCAAGGAACTCACCGCGGAGCAGTTGTATGCCAACGCCAAGGAAGCCTTCGACGCCGGACAGATCGAGAAGGCCCGACAGGGCTTTCAACAGCTTCTTAAAACCTATCCAAAATCGGAAAATGCCGATAACGCCCAGTTCTGGATCGGCGAAACCTACTTCAACGAGAAATTCTACGAGAAGGCCATCCTGGAATATCAGGTGGTGGTCGAGAAATTTCCCAAGGGCAATAAAGCACCGGCGGCCATGCTCAAGCAGGGCTATGCTTTCATTCAGCTCAACGACAAGGCCAACGCCCGCTTGATATTGAAAGAGGTCGGGAAGAAATATCCCAAAAGCAATGAAGCCAAAATCGCTGCCGAGAAGCTCAAAGAGTTATAACAAGGCGTGATCGTGCTGTCGCTCCGGGTTGAAGCAGGCGAGCCATGAAAATCAAGGTTGTGGGTGTCGATCCCGGCTTGGCAGCAACCGGCATCGGCATCGTCACCGGCAGCACTCATAAAGTGGGCGCCTACGCCTTCGGCGCCATCCGTACCTCCCCCCAAAGCACCCAGGGCTTCCGCCTGGAACGCATTTACTCCCGTCTGCGCGCACTGATCGACGATGAAAAGCCGGACCTGATGGTCATCGAAGATGTCTTCTCCCTGGACAAATTTCCACAATCGGGAATTACCCTGGGAAAAGTGTGCGGTGTCATCCTGCTGGCCGCCCACCAGGCGGGCATCGATGCCCGCGCCATTGCCGTACGTGAGGCCAAGCAGGTGCTCACCGGCAACGGCAATGCCAGCAAAGCGCAATTGGAACGCGCGGTGCGCCGCGCTGTCGGGTGCGATCAGGCGATTCGGCCTTACCATGCCTCGGATGCATTGGGGCTTGCTCTCATCGGCCTGTTTCGTTATGCTGGCGGTCAATTGAATCGCGTGTGCGGCAAGGAAGAGAGCGCCCAATGATTGCATATATGGAAGGCCGGTTGCTCAAAAAAGAGAGCGACCGCATTTTGCTGCTCGCCAACCAGGTGGGCTACGAAATCATGGTTCCGGTCTTCGTCCGCGAGGCGCTCAATGCCAAAAAAATCGGCGATGAAGTGGCTCTGCATATTTATTGGCATCAAACCGAACATCAGCCCAAGCCGGTCCTGATCGGGTTTCACCTGGAAGCTGAAAAAGAGTTTTTCCAGCATTTCATCTCGGTGGATGCCATTGGCCCGATCAAAGCGGCCAAAGCCATGACGATCTCCGTCCGCGAGATCGCCAACGCCATCGAATCGGGCGATTTGGATCGGTTGAAGCGTTTGAAAGGCATCGGCCCGCGCAGCGCCCAGAAGATCATCGCCACGCTGCGCGGCAAAGTCGGCAAATTCGCCCTGATCCGCAAAGAAGACGCTCCGTCCGCCGAAGCTGCCGTGCCGGAAGATTTCATCGAGCCGGTCATGGAGGTCCTGGTGGTCCAACTGGGGCACAAGCCGGCGGACGCCAAACGCATGATCGCCCAAGCGCTCAAACGCAATTGCAGTATTAACTCCCCCGAGGCGCTTTTCGACGAAGTATATCGGGGGGAGAGGGCTTCCAGTGATGGGTAAAATCTGTCGGCTATGAGCGATGATCTGCTTACCCACGGCACCAGCGGTTTGAAAGTGGTGGACGGCGCCTGCCAGCCCGAGGACGAAGGGCCGGAGATGCCTTCGTTGCGCCCCGAGCGTCTGGTGGACTATGTGGGACAGCGCGAGGTGGTGGATACGCTGAAGATCGCCATCGAGGCGGCCCTGTTTCGGGGCGAACCTTTGGAGCATGTGCTGTTCCACGGACCACCGGGATTGGGTAAAACCACCTTGGCCCACATCATCGCCCAGGAGATGGGCGGGCGATTGACCGTGACCTCGGGCCCGGCCATGGAAAAGGGCGGCGATCTGATCGGTATTCTTACCCACCTGGAGGAAGGCGACATTCTGTTTATCGATGAAATCCATCGCATGCCGAAAACGGTGGAAGAGTTTTTATACCCGGCCATGGAAGACTTTGCGGTGGATTTCGTTTTCGATAAAGGCATTCATGCCCGCAGCCACCGCTACCGGCTCAATCGCTTTACGCTCGTGGGCGCCACCACCCGGGTGGGATTGCTATCGGCGCCCTTGCGCGACCGCTTCGGGTTGTTCCGCAGTCTCGATTTCTATGTCACCGAAGATTTGGTGCAGATTATCCGTCGGTCGGCGCAGATCCTGGAGGTGGCCATCGACGAGGAGGGCGCGCATACCCTGGCCTTGCGATCCAGGGGTACACCGCGTATCGTCAACCGTCTGCTCAAAAGGGTTCGGGATTATGCCCAGGTGCGCGGCGATGGCCGCATCCACCGCGCCATCGTGGAGGCTGCGTTGGCCCTGGAGGGCATCGACGAAAAGGGCCTGACGGGGCTGGACCGACGCTATCTCAAGACGATCATCGATTACTACCACGGCGGTCCGGCAGGCATCGAAGCCATTGCCGCCACACTGCAGGAAGAGGCCGACACCCTGGTGGATGTCGTGGAGCCCTTCCTGCTGAAAATGGGTTTGGTGGCACGCACCTCTTCAGGTCGCAAGGCATCGGAAGAGGCCTACCGGCATTTGGGTTACGCTGTTCAGAAGCGTTTGTTCTAAGCGCGATCGATAATTTTTTTGATTTCAACTCCTTAAACCGATGGATGAAGCCTATGGCTATCATTACGCTGCTTACCGATTTCGGCACCCAGGATGAATATGCGGGGGTGGTTAAAGGCGTTATTCTCGGTATCAACCCTGGCGCCGCCTTGGTCGATATCAGCCATCATGTGCCGCCCCAAGGGGTTCAGCATGCCGGTGAAATGCTTAAGACGGCCTTTAACTGGTTTCCCCAGGGCACGGTTCATCTGGCGGTGGTAGATCCCGGCGTCGGCAGTCGCAGGGCCATTCTGGCGGCGCGCTATGCCGGACATCTTTTTGTGGCGCCGGATAACGGGCTGCTCAGCCTTATCTGGGGAGATCTGCCGCCGGAGGCCGTGGTGCGCGTGGAAAACAGCCGCCTTTTCTTGCAACCGGTCAGCGCCACTTTCCAGGGAAGAGATATTTTTGCACCGGTAGCGGCTCATTTGTCATTGGGCATGGCATTGACGGCAATCGGCCCTTCGGTGGATTTTTCCCAGGTGGCCCGACTGGAGCGACCTCGCGCCCGACAGACGGAAGCCGGAGAAATCGTTGGAGAAGTGGTGAGCGCGGACCGCTTTGGCAACCTGCGCACCAACATCGATGCGGCGTTACTGGATCGGCTGCGCGGCGGGGACTCCCGAAGAAGGTTGGTGGTGCGGATCGGTGGCTATCAAATCGACGGTATGTCGAGCCATTATGCCCAACACCAAAAAGGGGGATTAATGGCCTTGGTCGGCAGCCGCAATCAACTGGAGATCGCCGTCAACGGCGGCAGTGCCCTTGGCTTGTTTCCTGAGTTCCTGGGGTTGGAGGTCCGCGTCCGCATGGACCCGCGAACCAGCCATTGAAATCATTAAACAAGCGTTGGGCGCAAAAAATGGATCAGGTATAAGGCATGGTGAAACCGCAGCGGAAAAAATCGGAATCCGGTTTGCTGGGCAAGGGCCATCGGTATTGGAGCGTCATGCTGGTCGGCGAGCATGGGCGTGTGATTCCCTTCCGGCGTTTCAAGGAGATCGCCATCGCGGTCATCGCCCTAGCATGTTTGAGCTTGGGGGCACTGGCGGCCATCGCTTATTTATATACCCGCCAAACCGAGACCATCACCAGCCTTCAACGCGAGGTGGATGGGTTGCGACGCCAAACCGCCCAGCTGAAGGATGAGAAGGATATCTTGCACGCCAAGCTGGTGATTTACGAAATGCAGAAGTCACCTGAGGCAGCTCAAAGCTCCAAGGGAAAGGAAATTGCCCGGGAGGCAGTGAAGCCGTCCGCCTCAATCACGCCGACGCCTATACCACAAGATTCTCAGCCTACCGCCGCCGTCTCCACGCCACCGCCCCCACAACCCACTGCCGCGGCGACGCCCACCAGCACCCCCAGCGTGAATTGGGTCTTGGAATTGCAGCGTTTCGAGGCCGAATTCGATGCCCGGCGCGAGCTTATCAAGTTTAAGCTGCGCGTGTTGAACAAAACCGCCAAGCAGGCTTTTTCCGGGCGCATCGTTTTGGTGATAAAGCAGGCCGGCGCATCCCCCAACAGTTGGATCTCCCTGCCCAGCGTGCCGCTTGTGCAAGGCAAGCCAACCGGAAAAAACGGGCAGGCGTTCACCGTCCAGAATTATCGCACCATGGATTTCAAGCTATATAAACAGCGGCCGCCTATTTTCTATGACACTGCGACGATTTTCGTATTTTTAAGCAGTGGCGAGCTTTTATTGTCTCAGGAGTTTAATTTTAAAATTGAAGCGCCGCCACCCCCGACACGCTCACCGGACCAAGCGCCTTCCGTTCCGGCGGCTACTCCTTCGGCGCTTCCGACTCCGGAGCCCACCGCGAAGGCGACCGGCGATTCAGGCGCCGGCGGCTTGCCGGGGGCAACCATCGGAGCTGGCGGTACACCATCGTCAGCGCCCAGTCAGGGGCAGTCCCAAGGCCCCACGGCGCCGGCCTCCTCACCGCCGGCCACCAGCCCGGCATCGATTCCGGAAAAGAGTTTGGAGACGGAGCCCAAGCGTTGAACCGGCGCAATCCAAGGCCCAAGGAGAACGGCAAGTGAAAAACGACGATAAAAAATTTTCGATCATCGACGAGGGGTTTACGGTAGAGGGAACGGTCGTGGGCAAAGGCCGCCTGGTGATCAAGGGAACCGTCAAAGGCTCCTTGACCGGCGATAATGTGGTCATCGCCGAGGAGGGCGCCGTTTATGCCGATGCCAAGGCCAACGTGATGACGATCGGCGGAATCTTTGACGGCAAGATTGAAGTGGCCAAAGAGCTGGTGGTGCTCGCCACCGGAAAATGCTCGGGGCAAATCGTCTGCAACGATCTGGTGGTGGAGGCCGGCGGCCTGCTGAACGCAACCGTGGCTTGCAAAGCGATCAAACCCGGTCCTGCCTGAGCCGTCGGCTGTAGAAAAACAGCCTAAAAATGGCGCAAGGTCCATATTCCCCTTGACTTACTGAACAAAGTCAATTAGGAAAACCGGATTCTGAACTACGAGCAGGAGTGAAAACCGTGAAAAAGTACACATACAGCGCCAAACCTTCCGATAACCCGAACCGCTGGTGGGTGGTCGACGCCGACGGTCTCGTGCTGGGCCGGCTGGCCTCTGAAATCGCCTCCCGTTTGCGGGGAAAACACAATCCCATGTTTACGCCGCATGTGGATACGGGCGACTCGGTGATCGTGATCAATGCCGAAAAAATCAAGCTGACTGGGAACAAAATGGAGCAAAAAAACTATTATCGCCACAGCGGATACATCGGCGGGCTCAAAACCATCACTGCGCGTAAGTTGATGGAAAAGCGCCCGGAAGATGTCATTCGTAATGCTGTGAGGGGTATGCTGCCTAAAAATACCCTGGGTCGCGAAATGTGCAAAAAGCTCAAGGTTTACGCCGGCAAGGAGCATCCCCACAGCGCCCAGCAGCCCGAAACCATGACACTTAAATAAAAACTAACAATACCGGGACAATCTAATGGCACAGGAAAACGTCTATTACGCCACTGGCAAGCGCAAAAATGCTATCGCCAGAACGTGGATCACGCCGGGCAAAGGCGAGATCAGCATCAACGGCCGCACCCTGGAAGATTACTTCCGGGTGTATACCGCCAAAACCATCATCACCCAACCCTTGATGCTGACCAATAATCGAGACAAGTTCGACATCAAGGTCAAGGTGCTGGGCGGCGGCATTATCGGACAGGCCGGCGCCATCCGCCATGGCATCACCAAGGCGTTGATGGCCTACGACGCCGAGCTGCGCTCCGTGCTGAAGAAAGCCGGTTTCGTGCGGCGCGACCCGCGCGAAAAAGAGCGCCAGAAGTACGGTCAGAAAGGCGCCCGCGCCCGCTTCCAGTTCTCCAAGCGTTAATCTAGGTTCCGGGAAAGTCAGGCTTCAGGGAATCGGTGGTCGCCACCGATTCCCTTTTTGTCTTGGCCCTATCCGTTAAATAGAGTCCATCCAGGGATAAGATATTTTTGTCGAGTCTGTCCTAAAGCCCTTTTCTGCTACCCCCAGCAGCGTACGAAATGCTCCGGCGCAACTTCAAGCAGCGCAGGGGGGCGCTCCAGGCACTTTTCATTGCCCTCCAGGCATTGATCGAAGAATGCGCATCCGGCGGCCGGTACGCTTTTCTTCTGACCTATCGGCGGATCGGCTGGGACCGTTTCTTTACTTCCGGGAATGGCGGCCAGTAGCTTGAGCGTATAGGGGTGGCGTGCCGATTCGAAGAGCACCTTGGCCGGCGCCGACTCCATGATCCGGCCGCGATACATGACGCAGACATAATCGCAGATATAACTGACCACATTGAGATCGTGGGAGATGAAGAGGTAGCTCAGTCCCAGGTCCCGCTGAAGATCCTTGAGCAGATTGATGATCTGGGCCTGGATGGAGACATCCAGGGCCGAGATGGGTTCGTCGCAGAGGATCAGTTGGGGCGCTACGCTCAAAGCCCGGGCGATGCCCACGCGCTGGCGTTGGCCGCCGCTGAATTCGTGGGGGTACCGATCGGCGCTGGCCTTGGGCATGCCCACCATATCCAGCAGTTGTTCGACGCGCCGGCGTTGATCGGCTTTGGACTTGATGCCGGCCATGCGTACGCCTTCGACGATGGATTGGGCCACGGTCATGCGCGGGTTGAGTGAGCTGTAAGGGTCCTGGAAGATCATCTGCATCCGTTTGCGCAACGGCTTGAACTCCCGCTCGTCCAGGCCGGTGATCTCCCGGCCTTCGAAGCGGATCAGGCCGCTGTCCGGCAGCAGCAGCCGCAGTATGAGCCGCGCTACGGTGGATTTGCCGCAGCCGCTTTCACCCACCAAACCTAAGGTCTGGTTGGACCGGATCTCCAGGTCCACACCGTCCACGGCCCGAATGGCGCCGCCGGTCCGTTGTAAAAAGCCCCGGCGCACCGCAAATGCTTTTTTCAGATCGCGAACCTCGAGAATGGTTGGCGTGCTCGCGTTCATGCCTGATCCTTTTCCATGCCGAAGAGAATAGGGCAGCGGGCCAGATGCCCTTCACCGTAGTCGCACATGTCGGGGAATCGTTCGATGCAAGATGGGCGCCGATGAGGGCAGCGGGGATGAAAGGGGCAGCCGCTGGGCTTGTAGGCCGGATGGGGCACGCTGCCCGGGATGCTGTAAAGGCGCCGGCCGCGTTTTTCCCGGGTGGGCAGGGAATCCAGCAACGCCATGGTGTAGGGATGGCGGGGATTTTTGAAGATATGGTCGGTGGTGCCTTGTTCGATGATCAGGCCGGCATACATCACATAGACCCGATCGGCGATGGCGGCCACCACGCCCAAGTCATGGGTGATGTATTGGATCGCCATCCGGTTGCGCTGCTGTAAGTGTCTGAGCAGTTGGAGGATCTGGGCTTGAACGGTGACATCCAGGGCGGTGGTGGGTTCATCGGCAATCATCAGCGTCGGCCCGCAGGCCAAGGCCATGGCGATCATGGCGCGCTGGCGCTGGCCGCCGCTGAGTTGGTGGGGGTAGTCGTCCACCCGTTTTTCGGGATCGGCGATGCCCACATCGGCGAGCAGTTGAATGGTCCTGCGCCGTGCTTCGGAGACGGCCACATCTTCGTGAACCAGGATGGCTTCGCCGATCTGATTGCCGATGGTGAAAACCGGATTCAGGGAGGTCATGGGTTCCTGAAACACCATGGCCATGCGTTTGCCCCGCAACGCGCGCAGTTCGGCGGGCGCCATATCCAGCAAGGATTGGCCCTGGAAGAAGATGCGGCCGCCGGCGAGGCGGGCCGGCGGTTGGGACAAAAGCCCCATGACCGCCAGGGCCGTCACGGTTTTGCCGCAACCCGACTCTCCGACGATACAAACCGTCTCTGCTTCCCGGATCGTGAAGGTTGCGCCGTCCACGGCCCGGGAGACAGGTCCTTCGCCATGGAAGTGAACTTGCAGATCGTCAACCTGCAGCACGATGTCATTGGATGACGCCATAAAGGCAGCCGTTCCTTTTCAATTTCTTTCGCGCAACTTGGGATTCAAGATGTCGCGCAGCCCTTCACCGAAGAGGTTGAAGGCCAACAGTACGATCAGGATTACGATGCCCGGCGCGAAGGTCAGCCAGGGCGCATCGAAGATAAAGTCCTTGCCGTCCGATAAAATGTTGCCCCAGGTGGCGTGGGGCGGGGGCACGCCGAAACCCAGAAAGCTCAGGCCGGCCTCGGTGAGCATGGCCGAAGCGATGCCCAGGGTGGCGGAGACCAGCACGGGCGCCAGGGCATTGGGCATGATGTGCCGGAAGATGATGCGCAGATCGGAAAGGCCCAGGGCCCTGGCCGAGGAGACGAAATCCTGCTCCCGCAGGGATAGAAATTCGGCCCGCACCATGCGCGTGGTGCCCATCCAACTGGTCAGGCCGATGACCACCATGATGGTATAGAGGCTCGGCGGCAATAGGGCCACCGCGGTGAGGATCAGGAAGAACGACGGGAAGCAGAGCATGATATCCACGGCCCGCATGACAAGATCGTCCACCCCTATGGTCGGCCAGGTCAGCCAGCGTAGCCAGACCGGCGGACGCGCGCGCCTGGCGCGGCGCAGCCAGGCGTAGAAAATCCATCCGGCCAGCGCGCCCGCGGCGGTCATGAATGCCGCCGGCATTCTGGACGCCAGCGCCAGGATCGGCGCGGCGATGGCCATGGACCAGAAGATCAGATGGCCCACCTGGATCGCCCGCTGGCCGAAATAGCCGGCCAGGCCGCCCAGCAGGATGCCGATGGCCACCGAGATGCCCACGGCCACGAATCCCACCGTCAAGGAGACCCAGGCACCCTGCAACATGCGGGCGAATACATCCCGGCCCAGATCGTCGGTGCCGAGCAGATAGCGTCCCAACGCCGGCCCATTGCCCGCCGCCAGCGTTTCGGCAATGGGGGCGGACAAGGGCGGCCGCAATTTCTCCTGCAGGCGCACCTGGGCCGGATCGAGCACCGGATGGCTTCCCGACGTCAGCAGCATGCCGGCCAGGGCGATGATGAAAAAAAAAGCAAAGATCGCCAACCCCGCGAAGGCCATGCGGTTCTTGCGCAACAAGCGCCACGTCTCGGACCACGGCGAACGCGACGGCGGCATCGAATCCATATCCAAAATCGGTTGGGGCGCTGACGCGCTTGGGATCGTCTTCATAATCGAATCCTGGGGTCCACCACCATGTAGAGCAGGTCGGAAATGAACGTTCCGGCCAGCACCAGCACCCCGGTGATGAAGTTGAGGGTCAGGATCACCGTATAATCCCTGGCCAGGATCGCTTCGTAGGCCATGCGCCCCATACCGGGCCAGCCGAAGATCGATTCGATGATCACCGATCCGCCGATCAGGCCGGGCAGCATCAATCCGAACATGGTCACGAACGGCAACAGGGCATTGCGCAAGGCATGACGGTAGTAAATGCCGTCGTCGGACAAGCCCTTGGCACGGGCGGTGCGCACGTAGTCCTGACCGATGATCTCCAGCATCTGGCCGCGCACATAGCGCGAGAGCACCGCAATGCCGCCGGTGGCGCCCAGGATCGAGGGCAGCACCAGATGCCAGACGCGGTCCATGAAATGCACCATGGCCGAATCGGAGGTCACGCCGAAGGTCTGCATGTCGATCACCGGCACGTTCAAGCGCGTGACCACCAGGATGATCAGCACATAGGCGAAGAAGAAGCCCGGCACGGAGATAAGCACATAGGACAAGAAGGTGGTGCTCTTGTCGAAGGGGCCGTTGCGCCGGATCGCCGCGCGGATGCCCATGGGAAAGGAAAAGGTCCAGGTGAGTAGCGTGCCCACGATGAAGAGCGGCAGACTGTTGAGAAAGCGCTCCCAGATCTTGCCCAGCACTGGCCGGCTGTCCCGCCAGGAGACGGTTTTGCCGGTGAACAGATCGCGGTAGAAAAGCACATATTGGACGTGCAACGGTTCGTCCAGGTGAAACTCCTTGCGCATGCGCTCCACCATGTCCCGGGTGAACTTGGGATTGAGCGGGTCGATTTGGCTGGGCTGGCCGGGTGCCAGGTGGATCATCAAGAATGAAACCACCGAGACGAAAAAAAGCGTAATTGTTTTTTGGACCACGCTTCTGCCAAGAAATGCGACCATGAACGCTCCTTGCCCTTAAGGGGTGGCCTCCGGCGAATGGGATAATTTGATCCACTGGTTGAAGTAGTAAGAATAATTGCCTGTCTTGGTCGGTGTAATGGGTTTGATTTCGACGCGACCGTCCGGCAGGTTGATTTGGCGGACGATGCGTTTGTCCAGCAAAGCCGTCCAGCGCTTCACGTATAAGAAGGTGTAGGGCTGGGCCTCGGCAATGATCTCGTGCAGCCGACGGCAGTAGGCCACCTGCTGCCGATGGTCGTACTCCTGGCGGATCTTGAGGATCAGGTCGTCGGCCTCGTCGTTTTTGAAACCCACGAAGTTGAGCTGGAAGGGGCCGCTCTGGCTGGAATGCCAGATCTGGTAGAGATCCGGATCGAAACCCATGGACCAGCCGAGAATCAGGGCGTCGAAATCCAGTTGGTTGACCCGCTTCTCGACGAAGACCGACCACTCCAGCAGGTCCGTATTGACTTCGACGCCGATCTGCTTCCAGGCATCCTGGGCCACGGCCAGGATCGCTTTGCGCTCCGGATTGCCGTTGTTGGTGATCAGGGTGAACGCCAGGCGCCGACCCTCCTTTTGCAGAAAGCCGCCGGGGCCGCGCTGCCAGCCGGCTTCGGCCAGCAGCTTCAGGGCGCCCTCCGGGTCGTAGGGCAGGGGGGCGATCTGGTGGTTGTAGTAATCCGTCTGCTTGGGAAAGGGGCCCGTGATCCGTTCGCCCTGGCCGTAGAGCACGTACTCGATGATCTTCCCGGTGTCGATGGCCATGCCCAAGGCGCGCCGTACGCGCGGGTCGTCAAAGGGCGGCCGGCGAATGTTGTAACCGATGTACGAGTAGCCCAGGGCGGTGCCCGAAAAAGGGTGGAAGCGCTCATCTTTGCTCAAACGCGCCACCTGGTGGGGCAGTACGTTGTAGTCATCCACGGTGCCGGCGTAGAACTCCATCTCCTGGGTGAGCGGGTCGGGAATGATGCGCATGGCGTATTGATGGTAGTTGGGGGCGCCTTCCCAGTAATCCTCGAAGCGTTTCAAGCGCAGGTAGCGATCGGATTGCCACTCCTGGAAGACAAACGGGCCGCTGCCCACGGGGTGGCGGTTGAAATCGCTTTTGCGCAGCGCGAACTCTTCCGGCTTCACGCCTTTGGCTTTGGCTTCGACTTGCAGGTGGGCCTCGTCCAGCAGGTGGGCCGGCAGAATGCCCATGGCCCAGGTGCCCAGCGCCGGGGAATAGAGCCGTTTGTATACGATGCGAACCGTGAGCGGATCGACCACTTCCACCGCTTGCACCGGTTCGAAGTCCGGGATGCGGGGGGAGATGTTCTTGGGGTTCATGATGGCGTTGTAGGTGAAGCGCACATCCTCGGCGGTCAAGGCCTGGCCGTCGTGAAAGCGCACGTTCGGCCGCAGGTAAAACTCGATGATCGGATTGTGGATCGTGGCCGGCAAGGCCTGGCGGGCCGCCTCGGCGAGCTGGGAAGGTTCCAGGGCCGGGTCGGCCGTGACATGCCCGGTGGGGTCGAAGCCGGAGAAGTACTCCTGGCCCAGAAAGGCCGCCAGGCGGTCGAAAAGCAACTGGTCCACATGGTCCAGGGTCATGCGGACGCGGGCCGGGGCCTGGATGCGAAGCGTCACCTGGCGTTGAGCCGATGGCTCACCCAGGCTTACGGTCTGGTGGGTGGTTTCGGGTGGCAACAGCGAGATATCCGTGAC
>JAKAFO010000130.1 GCA_021819735.1 Deltaproteobacteria bacterium | reverse complement strand
GTCGCCTTCGAGCAGATCCATGCGCGGCTCCAGGTAGGGCTTCTCCTGCCCTCCCCGCACCGTGCCCACCAGCAAGCCCGAGCCGGAATCGGCCGAGGTATCGATGGGGTTCTGGGGCCGCTGGGGCAAAAAGTGGTAGTGCGTGCCCGGCCGGCCCAGGGCCATTTCCAGCAAACCCAAGGCCGAGCGCTTGGCCTGGGGGTCCTGGCCCTCGTCACGCAGCATCTTGTAGGCCGCCACGGTGTAGTAGACGTAGTGCGGCCCTTTTTTGCGGCCCTCGATCTTCCAGGCCCGCACCTGGGGAATATCGGCCAGTACCTTGGCCAGCACATCCAGGCTCAAATCCTGGCACGAGAAAAAGCGCTTGTCCGCGCGCTCGTGGCTGTAAATCCGGCGGCAGGGCTGCACGCAGCGGCCCCGCAGGCCGCTCTTGCCGCCCAGCAGGCTGCTCCAGTAGCAGCGGCCCGAAACGCCGTAACAAAGGGCGCCGTGCACAAACAGCTCCAGCCCCAGCTCGGGCGGGCAGGCCGCGGCCATCAGCTTGATCTCATCGACATTCAGCTCCCGGGGCACCACCACCCGATTGACCCCCAGGGTCTTCACCAGGCGCGGCAGCATCGACGGCATGGTGACGTTGGCCAGGGTGGACAGATGAATTTCGCCGCCGAAGCCCACCTGCTTGGCCAGGGCGATGACCGCCAGATCCTGGACGATCAAGGCGTCGGGCCGGACATGCTGAACGACCCAGTCCAACTGCCGCCCCAGGGGCTGCAGTTCGTCCGACTTGATCAAGGTGTTGACCGTCAGGTACACCTTGACGCCCTCTGCGTGGGCCAGGGCCGTCAGGGCGGCCAGCTCCTCGGGCGGAAAATTCTTGGCGGCCATGCGCGCCGAAAAGGATTTCAGGCCGCAATAGATCGCATCGGCCCCGGCGGCCAGGGCCGCCAGAAAACTGTCCCGCTGCCCGGCCGGCGCCAGGATTTCGGGTTTGGGGCCTTTGAAGTCGCCGGCCTTTCGTCTGACAATCTGATTCATCGTATCTCGCAAATAAACCTCCCTTTTCGTCCGCCTTCGTCAACCAGGCGCCGAACCGGGAAGTTTCAAGTTTTATTGAACAAAATAAGCGGCGCCGCCCGGTTTTCACCTGGGCCAATTAGAAACGCCGCCGTAAAGGGTTCCTTCTACCCTTCGGCCGGTGGAGCGTCAAGGGTTTTGAGGCCGTTGCAAAGATCGAGAATTAGCCTTTTATCTGAGCGAATCAAGGAAAAGAATCTAAATTTCTGGAAGTTGGGGCAGGCGTGTATCGTTTACATTGCCGTGAAGAACAATGAAGTTGCTTAAAGAAAGCCACGCCGGATATGGAATTCAATCATCCAAAAGTAGCGGGCCAGATCCATTTAATCGAGTAAAAAACCACGGCATGTACCAAGACGATAGCGCAACTGATCGCGAACCATTTGACGAGTCTGATCTCTTTCTCCGAAAAGTGCCTGATTATAGTCCCTGGATCTTGGATATCTCTATACATCTTTTTGTTCCTGTATAGGCGCCACCCCCACAGAAGCATTAGAAGGTGGGAGGTATACATGGCGGATGAAAAGAAGTCGGGTATATATCGGGTGAAGCTAGCATGCTCCTTAAAAAAAACGGTTTCCAGAATGTCGGTTTCTGTTTCGTAGCGCTTGACGATGAACCGCTCGATTCGGATGGAAACGTAAAGACCATAGAGGCCCCAGAAACACAGGCTGATGCCCCATATACCTTTTAAGTGATCAACTGTGGTCATTGTAGGCTTCCTAATAGCTGGTCAACGGAGTAATAGATAACGCCATCACCTATCCCTATGCCATAGTCAAAAACATAGGCTCCACCACTTTTAAGCAGCGTGCTTCCCAGTATTCCACCAGCACTGGCGCAGATAAAAACCGTTATGAATAGCCCCAAAGGCCCTAACCCGAGAATCGCCACGATCCCCAAACCCGCGGCCACGCCCGCCTTCGTCCCCAAGGCCCCGCCCACTACCCCGAGCCCCTCCTCGAACAACGTCCGCATGCGCACTTCCGGCGCCGCACTGACCACGTTGTAGAGCCCCATGGCCGCGGGGATATACCAGGTGGTGGCGCGGCCGGCGTTCTTGAGCAGGCTCACGCGGCCGTTGAGCTGGGAGGCGATGGTATTCATGTAGCGGCTGGAGGAGCGGTCGCTGAGGGCCAGCCAGTACTGCTTGCGCAGGTGCCGGGCGATCTGGGGCGTGATGCCGGCGGCCGAGGGGGCAGCGCCTTTGCGGGCCGCGCCGGTGACAATGAAGCCGGGCAGATCCCTTAGATGCTGCATCAGTTGCGGGAACTTGGGGTGGGCCTTCAAAAGGCCGGTCATCTGCCGGATGTGGAGTTGTTTGTTGGAGGTCACCGCTTTGACCCCCAACTTCTTAACCGCGTCGGCGTAAACCTCTTGCATCAGTGCGTTGGTGTTGGCGGCGGACAACCCACCGGCGGCCAGACCGCCGTCGCCGACGCTCACCAAGGCCCCGGCCGCGCCCACGCGGTCCTCGATCCCCACGGCCGCGCCGGCCGCCCTGAGCTTTTCGATGAGCTGGGCCATGACCAGTGCCTGCTCCGGCCCCATCTCCTGGAAGAGGTCCCGGGCACCCGGGTCGAATTTCTGGGCCCAATCGGCGAACACGGGCCCCTCGGCCTGCCAGAAATGGGTTTCGCGTTCGGAAAGCATGACCGGCGTGATGTTCAGGGTCAGGCCGGCGGGAAGATATTTGGGAACCCGGTAACTGATCAAAACCGGATTGTTGTTGAGCAGCACTGCCCGCTTGGTGCTTGCGGACATTGCATGGGTCTTCTCTTTGGCGAACATGGTCTGGGCCACGCCGTCGAGGGTGTCACCCGGCATGGTGAAGTAAAGAGCGGTGTTACCGTTGTGAGGCCGTTTTAGTGCTTGGGGTACGCCGCTAAGCGCGTTTTGCCACACCTGGTATTCGGGGACGATTTCGGCCAGGCTGTCGGGCAGTAGTATTTTGTCGCCCGGCCAGATACGATCCGGGTCGCCCAGGTGGGGGTTGGCGCTACGCACTTTGCCGAGCCAGGCGTGGATCTCGTGGGCCTTGATGCCCCGCCGGGTCAGGATCTTGCCGATGGTGTCGCCCGGAGCGACGGTGATGGTCTGGGCCATGGATCTCCCCCCTTTTGTTGCAGCGGCGGCGCCGGATCGATGTCCGTGCGTTCAGCCGCCGCTGTCATCCCATCTTCGATGTGGTTGTATTGAAGCCTGTGGGTATGCTTGGCGGTGCTACCCCGTGGGATGGCCGGAACCGGTGTCTTGGAGATCCGAAGGAGATTTGCGATGCACGTTGAGGGATGACCGCTTAGCGCTTACAGTCATGGGCATCTACCAAGGCATCGCCGGCAAGTCAAGCCTGATGAACCGCCCGCGGATATCATCTCCTGCCTTGCTGAAAGGTGTTTGTTTGTTATATTGAGGCGTACGTTCTTCAGGATACGGACAATATGGAAAGGATCGACGATGAAATTAGCCGTGAGCGGTAAAGGCGGGGTGGGCAAGACCACCTTCGCCTCTTTGTTGATACGAACGCTGAGCGATATGGGCAAGAAGGTGCTGGCCATCGATGCCGATCCGGATGCCAACCTGGCATCGGCTTTGGGCATTCCCGATTCGGACAAGATCACGCCCATCGCCGAGATGAAGGACATGATCTTCGAGCGCACCGGGGCCCAGCCGGGAACGGTGGGCGGTTTTTTCCGACTCAATCCCAAGGTGGACGACCTGCCCGACAGCTTGTCGGTGCGCAAGGACAACATCAAGCTGATGCGCCTGGGCAGCGTCAAGAAAGGCGGCGGCGGGTGCCTGTGCCCGGAGAGCACGCTGCTCAAGAGCCTGGTGATGCACATCGTGCTGGCCCGGGACGAGGTGGTGGTCATGGACATGGAGGCCGGCATCGAACATCTGGGCCGGGCCACGGCCAGCGCGGTGGACAAATTGATCGTGGTGGTCGAGCCGGGCCGGCGCAGCATCGATACGGCCGAGCATATCCGCCAACTGGCCAAGGAGATCCGCCTGGAACGCATCGCCGTGGTGGCCAACAAGATCCGCTCGCCCAAGGACGAGGCCTTCATCCGCCAGCATCTGTCCGACTTCGAGATCCTCGGCTTTCTGCCCTACGGCAACGAACTGATCGAAGCCGATCTCAACGGTCAGTCGCCCTACGAGGTGGCGTCGGAAGCCAAGCGGATCGTCAAAGAGATGATCGCCAAACTCTGATCATGGCCAACCACCGCCGATATTCCGCCCGGACACCCGGGCATCGACGGCCCCCGCGATCCAGGTCGCGGGAGGTGAGCCTGCGTCCGGGGGCCGACGCCAAGCTGAAAAAACTCTTCACCCGCATCGGAACGCCCGATCCCGCCCCCTTCGTGCCCGACCCGTTTCAACTCCAGGCCCTGGAGGCGGTGCAGCACAGCGACTGCCTGGTGACCGCCCCCACGGGCGCGGGCAAGACCTGGATCGCCGTGCAGGCCATCGACCGCATCTTCAAGGGCGGCGGCCGGGCCTGGTATGCCTCGCCCCTTAAGGCGCTCTCCAATGCCAAGCTGATCGAATTCGCCGAACACTTCGGGCCGGACAACGTGGGCATTCTCACCGGCGACCGCAAGGAGAACGCCGACGCGCCGATCATCGTGGGCACCACCGAAATCCTGCGCAACCAGCTCTACGATGCCATGCACCGGGGCGAAGCCCTGGCCACCGACTTCGTGGTGCTGGACGAGGCCCACTATCTGGGCGACCAAGACCGGGGCGTGGTGTGGGAAGAGACCATGATCTACCTGCCCCAGCGCATCCCCTTGCTGCTGCTTTCGGCCACGGTGGGCAACGCCGGCCAGATCGCCCAGTGGATGAGTGCCATCCGGGGCCGTCCCTGCCGGGTCGTGCAGGAGACCCGCCGGCCGGTGCCCCTCTACCCCATTTTGCTGCATCCCGATGGAACGCTGCTGCCGCTGCTCGTCGCCGGCGAGGGCGGCAAATCCCGGCTCTACAAAAAAGTGGCCGATTTTCTGGGCGCCAAGCACGTGCCCACCCTGGCCGCGCCGGGCCATCTGCCGCCCTTCGGCGCCATGCTGGATGTGTTGCGCAAGTACAATTTACTGCCGGCCATCTTCTTTCTCAAATCCCGGGCCGACTGCGACCAGGCGCTTCAGCTCTGCCTGGAAAACCGCATCCAGGACGAGGAGCAGGCCATGCGCATCAACCAGCGCATGACCGAACTCACCGCGCGTTTTCCGCATGTCAAGCGCCACCGCCAGCGCTGGCTGATCGAACACATGGCCGTGGGTTCGCACCACAGCGGCCAGTTGCCGGCCTGGAAGCAGGTGCTGGAAGCCTTGATGAGCGAAGGCTTGCTGGACGCCATCTTCGCCACCTCCACGGTGGCCGCGGGCGTGGACTTTCCGGCGCGCACGGTGGCCTTTCTTAACTCCGACCGTTTTAACGGCCGCGAGTTCATGCCCCTGGACGCCACCGAGTTGCAGCAGATGACCGGCCGGGCCGGCCGCCGGGGCAAGGACCGCATCGGCTTCGCCCTGGTCGTTCCCGGACGCTACATGGACGTGCGCCAGGTGGCCCGCCTGCTGCGGGCGCCGGCTGCCGACGTGCACAGCCAGATCCGCATCAACTTCTCCATGACCCTCAATCTTTTGCTTTCGCACGCGCCGTCGGAAGTCGAAGATCTGCTGCACCGTTCCCTGGCCGCTTTCCAGCGCCACGGCGCGGCCTACGGCGGCGAAGACGCGGCCCACGCCCATCTGTGGGAAGACTTCCAGCGGCACCTGGAATTTCTGCAGGCCACCGGCTTCGTAAACGCCGAGGGCCGGCTGACCGAAGACGGCTTGTGGGCCGCCCAACTGCGCATCGACCAGCCGCTGCTGGTGGCCGAAGGCTTGCGCCATAACATCTTTCCCCAAGCCGACCCGGCCTTGCTGGCCGCGGTGATGTCCGGCCTGGTCAACGACAAGGAGACCGACGAGCACCTGGACAAGAAGAGCCTGCCCGAGGTGCTGGTCAAGGCGGTGAACCGCGTGACGCGCGGCTTGTACGGCTTTGCCAAGCAGATGCAGGTGCGCGGCTTCGAGGTGCGCCCGATCTTCCTGCGGCCCACCCTGGCGATCTGGCATTGGGCTTCGGGAACGCCGTGGGAAAAGGCGGTACAGGCCGGCCAGATGGCCGAAGGCGACCTGGCCATGCTGGCCCTGCGCACGGCCGATAACCTGCGCCACATCACGGGTCTGCGCGATGTCTTCCCGCGCATGGCCGAGGCCGCCAGACAGGCCATCGAGTTGATTCTGCGCGATCCGGTGATGCCGGCCTACGCCGCCGTCCCCTTGACGGAAATCGAAGCGGCCTCGTCCGACGAAGACCCTCCACCCGAAGAAGAGAGCGATGCATATGATAAAGAAGAGCCGTAGCGGTCTGCAACGATTGTTGGATGCCACGCGTTACTCCTGGCTGGGCCTCTCGGCGGCCTGGCGCTGCGAACAGGCCTTTCGGCAGGAAGTGTATGTCGTCGTGCCGCTGTTGCCGGTGGCCTTCTGGCTGGGCGGCAACGCCACCCAACGCGCCCTGCTGTTGTTCTCCCTGCTGCTGATCCCCATCGTCGAGCTGCTCAACTCGGCCGTCGAGGCAGTGGTGGACCGCTTCGGCCAGGAGCTGCACCCCCTCTGCGGCCAAGCCAAGGATATGGGCTCGGCGGCCGTTTTGATCGCGCTGATCGCCGCGGGATTGACTTGGGCGTTGATTGCCTGGGAAAGGTTTAAATAAAGTAGAAAGCCAAGGAGTATTCCATGCTCAACTTTACTTCCGCAGTATTAGGCCGTTCCGAAGTCGATTTTCTTGCCATTCCGGTTTGCGAAGATGCCGAGATTCATGCCGATAAAGAGCTGCTGGCGCTGGTGGCCGAGGCCAGGGCGCTGGAAGAATTCAAGGGCGAGGCCAAGCAGCAGGTGACGCTCTACAACCTGCTGGATGGCCGGGTGCGCCGCTGCCTGTTCATGGGGCTCGGCCCCCGCAAGAAGATCTGCGCCGAAACCCTGCGCGCCTTCGCCGGTCGGGCGGTCAAGGCGGTCATGGGCGCCAAGCGCACGGCCCTGACGGTGGCCGTGCCCCTGGCCCAGGCTCTGGATATGGCGCCGCAATTACTTCTCCAGGCTCTGGCCGAAGGGGCGTGTCTCGCAAATCACACCTTTTCGCGCTACAAGGAAAAACCCAAACACGAACCCCTGCAAATGGTCTCCCTGCTGGTGCCATCCGCCACGGCCAAGCAATTCGCCGCCCTGCCGGGACGGGTGGAAGCGGTTTGTCGGGCCGTTTGCCAAGCGCGGGAGTGGGTCAGCACGCCCGGCAACGACAAGCTGCCCGAGCAATTGGGCCAGGCTTTCGCCACGGCGGCGTCCCGAGCCGGGTTGAAGGTCCGCACCCTGGACCAGGCCCAGTTAAAGCGCGCCAAATTCGGTGCCCTGCTGGCCGTGGCCGCCGGCAGCGCCCATGCGCCCTGCCTGGTGGAGATCGTCTATACGCCGGCCAAGGCGGCCGGGGCCCAAACCATCGTGCTGGTGGGCAAGGGCGTCACCTTCGATACGGGCGGCATCAGCCTCAAACCGGCGGCGGGCATGGAGGCCATGAAAGGCGACATGGCCGGCGCCGCGGCCGTGGTGGGCGCCATGCTGGCCGTGGCGCGGCTCAAGCCCAAGCAGCGGGTCATCGGCATCACGCCCATCGTGGAGAACATGCCCTCGGGCACGGCCACTCGTCCGGGCGACATCGTCACCAGCTTCGCGGGCAAGACCGTTGAAATCGGCAACACCGACGCCGAGGGCCGCCTGATCCTGATCGATGCCATGGCCTACGCCATCAAGCGGCACAAGCCCGACGTGCTGGTGGACCTGGCCACCCTGACCGGCGCCTGCGTGATCGCTTTGGGCGAGAAAATGGCCGCTGTTTTTTCCCGGGACGAAGCCCTGACCGCGGCCATCAAGGCCGCCGGCGAAGCGGTGCACGAGCGCTGCTGGCCCATGCCCATGCCCGACGATTACAAAGAATTGCTCAAGAGCGATCTGGCCGACATCAGCAACATGTCCAGCTCGCGCTACGGCGGCGCCATCACGGCGGCCCTGTTCCTCTCCGAATTCACCAACGAGACGCGCTGGGCGCACATCGACATCGCCGGTCCGGGCCATGCCAAGAAAAGTTCGGACTACTGCGGCCCGGGCGGCACCGGCTTCGGGGTGCGGCTCTTGTGCGATCTACTCGAAAGATTATAGCCCCTGAAAACGAAACGGCCGGTCATTCGCGGATGACCGGCCGTGTTGTCTGTTCGAACCGCGGATCAAACGCAGACCTGACACTTCGCCAGGCACTGCTCGTACGCTTCCTGCTTGCTTTCCGGTGGCGTGGTACTGTGCTCGCTCCAGTGCTTGAAAATGCATTCGCTGATGCATGCCTGATCGAGCCTGGTCAAGGTTTCTTGCACCATGGGGACCTCCTTCGGGCGACCGCGGCCGATGCCCGCGCCGCCCTTTTTTCAATGCGCGCGGCCATAATGTCCGCCGCGACGTGCCCACACTCTAAGCACCGCACCCACAGACGGCAAGCACGCGCTCTTGCCTTGGCGTAGACCGCCCCGAGATGCCCCAGATCCCTGTTGTCGCCTATCCGAAGGTATGCTACCTTGCCTCATGATAACGAATCAAATCGGATAAATAGCAGATTGCGCAGGCGCTACCGCAACCGGCGGAACCGGGGATGATGGCATAATCAAAGGAGCATCGCGGATGACCGATCTTTGCAGTTACCACCCGACCCAACCGGCATGGTGGCAATGCCCCAATTGCGCCAAGCATCTTTGCCCCAAGTGCATTGTGCATCGCAAGGGTGGTTTCACCGGCAACGACGATTTCTTCCTCTGCCCCAAATGTAATGTGCCCGCGACCCAACTCGATACCGCCAACATCATTCCGCCCTTCTGGAGGCGGCTGCACAAATGCTTTGCCTATCCCTTTTCTTCCGTTCAATCCATCGGGTTGATCTTCGGCCTGGCATTGCTATCGACCCTTTTCGCCGAAGTCGGCTTTTTGGGTTTTATTTTCAGGATCATTCCCTGGGCCCTGATGGTCAAATATGCCTTCGAAGCATTGCGCGCCACGGCCGAGGGACGCTTCAAACCGCCCCCGCTCACCTCACAGGTACTCACCGACAATTTGGGGATCGTCTTTAAACAAATCGCCCTGTTTATTGCCCTCGGCCTGCTTTTCGTTTTCTTCATCGCGCAATTGAATCCTTTTTTCTGGATTCTCTTCGGGGTGTGCGCGATCATCGGACTGCCCGCCATGATCATCATCCTGGCGATCAACGACGACTTGGGACAGGCCCTCAACCCGGTCTATTTCCTGGGGATGGCGGCCCGCATCGGCTGGGGCTATCTGCTGCTTTTTTTCTTTCTCATGCTGCTCTATTCCGCCCCCAGCGCGCTGGGCTATGCGGTCATTCGCCACATGCCCGAGGCCACGCAACTCTTCTTCTGGCTGGCGGCCAACAATTACTACACCCTGGTGACCTACCATTTGATGGGCTGCGTGATCTTGCAGTACCACGAGCGGCTCTCCTATCCGGTGGACTTCGGAACGCTGTTGGCCTCGGTCCACCCGACGGTGGCGCGCAATGACGCACCGGCCGGCCAGACGCCGGCCGCCGCCCACGAAGCGGGCCTGCTCAACGACCTGGCGCGTTTGATTCAGGAAGGCGATCTGGACGGCGCCATCGCGTTGATCCAGCGCGAAACCGACCTCAAGATCAACGACCCGCAACTGTCCGAACGCTACGTCAATCTTCTGAAAATGCGCCATCGCGACCAGGAACTGGTCGACTATGCCCCGCGGCATCTGGACCTGATGGTCAAGGCCGGCGAGAAAGAAAAGGCCATGGCGCTTTTCGAGGCCTGCATGGGCAAGCAAGGCTTATCGGCTTCGGCCACGACGCTATTCAAAATCGGCAGTTGGTTCAACGAGCAGGGCAATGCCAAGCTGGCGGTCCACACCTTCAATCTGTTGACCAAAGCCCATCCCCAGGATGCCCTGATTCCCAAGGCGTACTACCGCGCCGCCCAGATCCTGCACGAAAAGCTGATGAACACCGATAGGGCCAAGAAGATCCTGACGGCCTTGATCAGCAAATACCCGGATCACGAGATCGCTAATTTTGCCAAGACGTATTTAAAAGGGATATAGGGGGGCGCAAGCCATTTTTAAATCGATTTTTGTAAAATCTTTTGCTAAAGCTTAAAAATGTTTCACCGCCAGTGCCGATCTTTTGGCGAACCCGCATCCAACCGTTGAAAATGTATGAATGCATCGGCGCGCGCCAATTCGCATCCACCCCTGATTCTCGAAATCAAGGGAAATTCCCTGGACGATGGGCCCGGCATCCGCTCGGTGGTCTTCTTCAAGGGATGCCCCCTGGCGTGCCTCTGGTGCCACAACCCCGAAAGCAAACGCCCGGGGACCGAGATCGGCCATGACGCCACCGCCTGCATCGGCTGCGGCACCTGTATCGAATCCTGCCCGCGTGGCGCGCTTTCCCGGGACAATCCGTTTTTCATCGACCGTGCCAAGTGCAACCTGTGTTTTGACTGTGTCGAGGCGTGTCCAACGGCCGCGTTGCGCCGCATCGGCACCCCCATGGCCATCCCGGATATCGTGGCCGCGGTGTCGCGAGACAAACCTTTTTATGACAGCTCGGGCGGCGGGGTCACCTTGTCGGGCGGCGAACCCACGCGCGCCATGGACTTTGCGGCCGAGTTGGCCCAGGCGCTGAAAAAGGCCGGTATCCATATCTTGCTGGAAACCTGCGGCGCCTTCCGGTTGCAGGCTTTCAAACAGATGCTCTACCCCTTTGTGGACCTGATCTACTTCGATCTCAAACTGATGGACGACCGCGCCCACCAGCACTACTGCGGCGCTGCCAACAAGATCATCCTGGACAATTTCAGCCAACTGCACCAAAGCGCCGCGCTCGGCGGGGTGCCCATCCTGCCGCGCATCCCCTTGATTCCGGGCATTACCGCCACGCCTGCGAATCTGGGGGCCACGGCCGCCTTTTTGAAACGATGCGGCGCCGATCGCGCGCAACTGCTGCCCTATCACCCGTTGTGGCAGGCCAAAAACAGGACCATCGGAATGCCGCCGCCGGCCGATGGGCCCACCGCGGCCCTGGGGCAGTGGCTCTCGCCCCAGGCGCTGTCCGAATGCGCGGCCGTTTTCACCCGGGAGGGAATAGCGGTGTGCTGATGTGAAACCGATGCAGGCTTTGGGCCTGAGTGACGGTTTCGATGCGAAAAGGAGGTGGACCGATGTTGTTCCAGAGTGAACCCGGCGATGTCATTGCGCCCATCGCCAAAAACCGCAGCCTGTTGACCCAGCTTTTGATCAAGAGCCTGCTGCGCACCCTGGCGCTCAATTTCAACCTGCGTCCCGGCCTCAACCGCTACCTTAAAAGCGATCGGGGCTGGATCGACTTTACGATCGGCATCCGCACCGAAAGCCGGTCGGTGGAAGCGGCCGTGCGCTTTGTGGACGGCAAGGTCCGGGTGCTGCCGGCCATGCCTCCCCATTGCGATGTGCAGATGATCTTCCGGTCCGACCGCATGGTGCGCAAGCTGTTGGGGGCCACGCCCACGGAACAGATCTTCATGCTCATGAAAAGCGACCTGCGCACGCTGGGCAACGTCACCTATCTCAATCTCTTCTCCTTCTACCTGTCTTTGCTGCTGCGCAAAAAGCAGCTCAAGATGATGGCCAAGGAGCAGCTATCCGCCCAAAAAGAGCGCCGGCGGGAGCTGCCCCGGGCCAACCCGCAACTGAGCCAGGCCCTGCGGCAGCGTGCCGCCTACCGCATGCGGGCCGCAGGCGGCGAGTCCGGCGTACGGTACCTGACCGATCCCTATCTGTCCGATGTCACCCTGGAAGCCTTTCCCCGCATCCAGGCTTTCTTGGAAACGCACTTCACGACCAAGGCCGAAGTATGCCCCGAGCGGCCCAAGCTGATCACCGACTGGTGCAAGGCCAACGGCTTCGAGACCAACCGCGACGGCCGGCCCTGGGCGCCGGAACTGCGCCAGGGGCATGCCTTTAAATACCTCATGGAGAACCGCCGCCCCATTGTCCGCGAAAACGATCTCATCGCCGGAACCACCACCACAAAGGAGATCGGTGTGGTGGTCTATCCGGACAGCCACGGCACCATGCTCTGGAGCGAACTGCTTACGGTGCCCCACCGGGCCTTGAATCCCTACGATGTCGCCCCGGAGACCCTGGCGATCCTGCACCATGAGATCTTCCCGTACTGGGCCCAGCGCAACTTCCGGGAGTGGGTGCGCCAAACCCACGGCAGCCCTTTGTGCCAGGCCATCGACGAGCGCTTTGCGGTTTACTTCATCTGGAAACAGGCGGCGCTCTCCCACACGATCCCCGATTTTCCCAAGGTGCTGGCAATGGGGCTGACCGCCATCATCGCCGAAATCCAAAGCCAACTGGGCCTGCCAGGGGCCGAGCCTTCCCAGACGGCCTGCCGCCAGGGCATGATCCTGTGCCTGGAGGGGGTGATCGCCTACGCCCGCAATCTTTCCCGGCAGGCCGCCGCCGAAGCCGACCGGCACCCCGATCCGCGCCGCAAGGCCGAGCTGGCGCACCTTTCGCGGATCTGCGCCCAGGTGCCGGCCGGCCCGGCCCGCACCCTGGACGAGGCTGTCAATGCCGTGTGGATCGCCTGGGTGGGGCTTCACATGGAGAATACCAATGCCGGCCTCTCCCTGGGACGCCTGGACCAGTGGCTGCAACCCTATTTCGAGGCCGATATGGCCCGGCTGACCGGCGCGGAAGAGCGCCGGCAGTATATCCACCACGCCATCGAGCTGGTGGCCTGCTTTTTCATGCGCTGCACCGATCACCTGCCCCTGACCCCCGATCTGGCCAACTGGTATTTCGGCGGCAGCTCCTCGGACCAGGCCATCACTCTGGGCGGCGTCACCCCGACCGGCGAAGACGCG
>JAKAFO010000479.1 GCA_021819735.1 Deltaproteobacteria bacterium | reverse complement strand
TTGAGATCCACCTCGCCGACGACGGGCGCGTCCACGCGCACGAAACGCAAGAACTTCTGGATCAATTGATGCCCGCGCGAGGCTTCGCGCGTAATCTGGGCCACGGTTTCGCCATGGTCCGCAGATGCGGGATCGGCCTCGTGCCCCACCAGGCATTTGGCCGCCATATCGATGTTGGCCAGGATATCCTTGAGTTCTTCGAAGAAACCCAGCGACAGTTCCATGGAAGCGGAAAGATAACTGGTGCGGCGCAACTGTTTGTCCAGCATGCGCACGCTCTGGCCCTTGGATTCGAGCAGGGCCACCAAACGTCCGGTGGTGGAAAGGACCGTGGCCACCAGGATCACGGCGCAGACGAAGAAGAGCGCCGCCAGCACCACGACCGCTCGCTGGTGGGCCACCAGTTGTGCTTGCAGCATCGAAAGGGTGGAGGCGCCGCTGGAGGTCAGGGCATAGTAAGCGATGGCACCGCCGATGAGGATGGGGGGAATGAAGGCGGCCGCCAGCAGGATCAGGACCACCTTGCGCCAAACGGGCCGGTAGTAAGGGTAGTCGTTGGGTTGGCTTTTTTTATGCAGGTAAGCATAGCGGTTCATGCCGCACCCCCTTTCTCCCCGGCGCTTCGATGCATGCCGTGCGGTCGCATGCACCGATTAGAGCATCAACCATGGCTGCCGTCAATCGCGTCCATCCAGGTCGCCCTTCTCGTCCGGCAGGTAATGCAGCACATCTCTCAGGCGGATGATACCCAGCACCGCGCCGTCGGAGACGACCGGGATGCTGTCGTAGCGATGGCTCAGCATATGCTCGGCGGTCTGGTTCAGGGGTGTCTCGAAAGCTACCGTTTCCACCGGATGGCGCATCAGGTGCTTGAGCGGCAGCCCCGGCAGATCTTGCCGATGACCGCGCACCCACTCCCAGGTCACTTCCGCGGCCGGCTGGGCTTGGGCCAGGTGATCCAGGATGTCGCGTTTGGTGAGCAAGCCTTGGACCTGGTGGCGCTCATCCACCACGAAGAGCATCTGCGCGCCTTCGCCGTTGCGGTAGCGCTCGAAGATAGCCACTGCCTTGGCCAGGGGGTCATCGGGCAGGAGGGGAATAAATCCGGACAAGATGATCTCTCCGGCCAAAGTGCGGGGCCATAACAGCGGATGCCGTTTGATCCGACCCAGGTCCCGGGCGGACCGGATTTTTACGATCAGGTCCTCGATGTCATAGGGTTTCTGAAGATAATCGAAGGCTCCCGTGCGCACGGCCTCGATGCCATCTTCGAGAGTGGCGAAACCGGTGAGCATGATCACTTGGATGTCGCCGTCGATCTGCTTGATGCGGCGCAAGGTCTCGATCCCGTCCATTCCTGGCATGCGCACGTCGAGCAACACTACCCCGATGCGTATCCCGCTGTCCAGCAAGGCCAGGGCCTGGGCGCCGTTAAAGGCTGTGGCGACCGCATACCCTCGCTGCTCCAGGATTTTGGCCAGATTGCGAGCAAAGCGCTCTTCGTCATCGACCAAAAGGATGGAGAAGTCTTTCACGGGGCATGCTCCTCGCGTCTTTTTTCGTGCGCTTGCGCCGCACGATCCACCCGAAACCGATGCTCGTTTCTACATCAAGTAGTAAACAATCGCGCTGAAAATCGCAAACATCATCCACATGAAGTGCGCAACCGTTCCCTTGGCCAGCGGGTGAAAGCGGGCATCCGGCCGCGCATGGCCATCGGCGCATACATAATGGCCCGGTCGCTCCCGTCGTACCGGCGCCGCGCAAAAGCCATCGGCCGATTCCGCCCGGCAGGCACAGGTCATGCGTCGGCCGAGCAACCGGCAGATGCCATTGTAGATCCAGTTCCAGACGATGGCAATGCTCATGAGGGTCAGCAGCACCGCCAGCAGGTGCTGGTTGGTGAACCCGTTGGCCGATAAGTGACCGCCGATCCGATCCGGACGCAAAGGCCCGTCCACACCGCCGAAAAGCCCCAGGTAGTATAAGCCGAAGCTGGCGCCCATGACGATCATGGTCCAGCCGAAGTTCTGCATGCGGGTCTGGATAAAGCCGCGACGGCAACCGTTATTGGAATCGATCACATTGGGTGTATTCATCTTCTCTGCTTTCATCTTTATTCTTTGCGTTTTGACCGGGCCCCGCATGCGCGGGACCCGGTCCGAGGAGAATCCGCGATGGCGCGCGGTTGGGGCTTGATTAGCCGGCCAGGCGTTTGACGATATCCGGAACCAGCTTCCAGAAGGCATACGCCGTCAGACAGAGGCAGTAGGCCGGGACGACGATCTTCCAGATCTTCTCCGGGAACACCCGGGTCATGTAAGGCGCGGCCACGGCCGAGAACATGGTGGCCAGCATGAAGCTCGGCAGCAGGATGTAGTCGATGGTCACGCCACTGCTCAGCATCAAGAACCAGACGATGACCGACACCGTGCTCACCGATCCTTCGCTGATGGCGGTGACGGCCATCATGCTTTTTACGGGCACGCCGGCCATCAGACCGCCGATGGTGACCACCGGGCCATAACCGCCGCCACCCACGCCCTTGTTGAATCCGGCCAGGGAGGCCCAGAAGACCATCTTGCCGGGTTTGTAGGGCCGCTCTTTCTTGGACTGTATCAGAGAGGTGACACCCATCATGAGCAGCAACGCCGCCACGTACAGTTTGATCCAGATCTTATCGACTTCGAAGATTTTGTAGATTCCCACGATGGCCAGGACGTTGAAAACCACGCCGCTGATGACGATGATGATGGCCAGCTTGATGGTTTCGCTCATGGGTTTGAATTTCCATTCGACATTCTCGAACTCCCGGTGCAGGAAGGCGCCCACCAGGCCCGCGGCGCCCTGCTGGATCATGACGACGGGCACGATCTGCTTGGGATCGAAGCCGATCATGAGCAGCAGCGGGGTCAGGGCCGTGCCGAAGCCCATGCCGGCCGAAGCATCCATGAACTCAAAAAACGCCGCGATGAGCACGACGCTCCAGACAATGGACCACTCGTTGCCCATCAGTCCATGCTGGACGACATACGTGGAGGGCATGCGCACGGTAAATTCGAAGGGGTTGCCGGCCAGCCAGGTGCCTACCAGAAAGAGAATGAAGAAGACGACCACACCCACCACGGC
>JAKAFO010000129.1 GCA_021819735.1 Deltaproteobacteria bacterium | reverse complement strand
TCGACCACCGCTTGCCGGGCGGCCGCCATGTCCGGCGCGTTGCGGATGTGGTTGTAGAGGGTGTTGCCGAAGGCGAAGTTGGCCGCAAGATAAGCCGCATAGCGCTTGAAGCGGCGCAGGGCCTTGACCGGCTCGAAATATTGGTCCAGCAGGGCCGTCAGGCGCAGGGCGACATCCTTATATATAGAGGGTCCAGGGAGAGCTCCGCCGGCCCAGTGGGCAAAACTCCAGGGCCGGGCAATCCCCAGCCTGCCCAAAGCCACGCCGTCACAGCCGGTGGTGACGAGCATCTTGAGACAATCCGCCGCATCGAAGACATCGCCATTGCCGAAGACCGGAATGGAAACCGCCTCCTTGACCAGGGCGATGTACTCCCAGCGCGCCGGACGGGTGCGAACGTCGGGCGCCACGCGCGGGTGAAAAGTCAGGGCGTCGGCGCCGGCGTCTTCCAGGCGGCGGGCCAGGTCCACGGGAATGGCCGGATCGTCCTGCCAGCCGGTGCGGAACTTGACCGTTACGGGACACCGGACGGCCTGGCGCACCTGGGCCACCAGGGCGGCAGCCGTCGCGGGCGCCTTGAGCAGGGCCGCGCCCTGGTTGAATTTGCAGATCTCCTTGACCGCGCACCCCAAATTGATGTCCACGCCGAAAAACCCTTCGGCCTCGATGCGCCGGGCTGCCGCGGCCATGCGGGCGCCGTCGGAGCCCAGGATCTGAATCGCCAGGCGCCCGGCCTCTTGGTCCCGCCAGCGGAAGTAAGAGGAGGTGTGGCGGTTTTCGGTGGGGATGCGCGCCGCGCTGCACATCTCGGAGAACATCAGCGCGCAGCCGCCCAGTTCGTCCAGCAACTGCCGGAAGGCGACGTGTCCCAAGAGGGTCATGGGCGCCAGCACCAGGCGGCCGGGGATGGTGCGGCGGCCGATGGCCAGGGGGCGCTGGAGCATCGGGGCCAGGCCCTGAGGCACAGGATCGGTCATGGGCGAGGCTCCCCAAAACGCTGGGAATGGCAGTACAGATAAAGACCGGTTGGCTTGGCGATGCCGGCCAGGGAGATGCCCAGCCGGTCGGCCAGATCCAGGGCCAGACGCGTGGGCCGGGAGAGGGCCATGATGATGGGGATGCGCGCCCGGGCGGCTTTTTGCACCAGCTCGTAGCTGATGCGCGAGGACATCATTAAGACCTTTGCCAGGTGCAGGCGGCGGTCCAGGAAGAGCCGTCCGATGGCCTTGTCCAGGGCGTTGTGGCGCCCCACATCTTCCATGACGGTGAGCGGCTCGAGGTCGGCGTCGAAGATGGCCGCCGCATGGCTGGCCGCGCTGCGGCGGCGCATGGGTTGCAGTTGGTCCAGGTCGCGCAAGGCTTTTTCCGCTGCGGCCAACGGGATGACCGCATCCCAGGACACCGACGGCAGTTGCTGGATCACCTCTTCGATCACGGTTTTGCCGCACAACCCGCAACCGGTCTGGCTGATGTATCCGCGCCGCGCCAGGTGGCCGCCGATGGCGGCCCGGCGCTCGGGCGTCAGGGTGACGGTGACCACATTGGTATCCTCGGTATCGCATGCGGCCAGTTGGCGGATCTCTTCGGGCCGGTCGACGATCCCTTCGGTGAAACAGAAGCCGGCGGCGTGGGCCAGCTCCTCGCCCGGTGTGCGCATCACCACGGCATAGGGCTGGCCCTGGACCCGGATGGATAGCGGCTCCTCGTCCAGGATCGCCATCTCCAGAGATCGGAGCCGGGCATCTTGCCAGAGGGTGATGGTGCGCCGGGAGGTACTCACGCGGGGTTCCTTTTCTTGGGATTGGCTATATACATTACGGCCCTTTTAGAGCATATATTCCCCTTACTTGTCCATGGCTGAAACCGATGGGGTGCGTAGCCCCGATATTTTGCTTGACAAAAATTTTCAAAAGCTTAATAGTCCGCATTTTTCAAGAGAGGCCATTGATTTTAGGGAGGTTTACAATGTACGCGGTGGTTGCGACAGGGGGCAAACAGTATAAAGTCGAAGCGGGCGAAGTCCTGCGCGTGGAGAAGCTGCAAGGCGATGTCGGCGCCCAGGTGGCCTTCGACCAGGTGTTGCTGCTGGCCGATGGCGAGAACGTCCGGGTGGGGCAGCCCACGGTTGCCGGCGCCACCGTGAAGGGCCACATCGTGGAGCAGGGCAAAAGCAAAAAGATTATCGTTTTCAAATATAAACGCCGCAAACGCTATCGCCGCAAACAGGGCCATCGTCAGCTCTTCACGGCGATCAAGATCGACACCATCGAAGCATAATCGCTGTTTGCGCGTATCGTAAGGAGAAATCACCATGGCACATAAGAAGGCGGGCGGAAGTTCACGCAACGGTCGCGACAGCGCGGGACAGCGTAGAGGCACCAAACGTTTCGGCGGCGAAACCGTCAAGGCCGGCAACATCCTCGTGCGTCAGGTCGGCTCCAATATCCATCCCGGCGAAAACGTCGGCATGGGCAGGGATTTTACCCTTTTTGCCAAGATCGACGGCGTTGTCACCTTTGAGCGCAAAGGCCGCACCGGCAAAAGGGTCAGTGTTTATGCCGCGTGAAATTCATTGATGAAGCCACCATCATCGTGCAATCCGGCGACGGGGGACGCGGATGCGTCAGTTTCAGGCGCGAACGCTATATCCCCCGGGGCGGCCCGGACGGCGGTGACGGTGGCTTGGGCGCGGATGTAATCCTCAAAGCCGTCGCCAACAAGCGCACCCTCTATCATCTTCAGTTCAAGAGCGAGTACAAAGCCCCCAACGGAAAATCGGGAGAAGGCAGCCAGCGGGCCGGTCGCGGTGGCGAAGATCTCGTCATCCCGGTGCCCGTGGGCACGCTGGTCTTCGATGCCGAAAGCGGTGAGCGCCTCTATGATCTGACCGCCGCCGACCAGCAGGTGGTGGTGGCCAAAGGCGGCCGGGGCGGCAAAGGCAACCTGCACTTCAAATCATCCACCAACCGCGCCCCCCATTATGCCCAACCGGGCGAGCCCGGCCAGCGCCTGAGGTTGCGTCTCGAGCTCAAGTCAATGGCCGACGTGGGCATCATCGGCCTGCCCAACGCGGGCAAATCGACCCTGATCAGCGTCATCTCCTCGGCTCGGCCCAAAATCGCCGACTACCCGTTTACTACCCTGGTGCCCAACCTGGGCGTCGTCTCATCCCATGGCGCCGAACCTTTTGTGGTGGCCGACATTCCCGGATTGATCGCCGGCGCCCACGCCGGGGCGGGCCTGGGTATCCGCTTCTTGCGTCATGTGGAGCGCACCCGCTTGCTGGTGCACCTGATCGACGCCAGCGCCTTGGAAGCAGAGGACCCCCTGGCCCCCTTGCGCATCGTCAACCAGGAGCTGGCCATGCACAGCGCCACGCTTGCGGAAAAACCCCAGTTGGTGGTACTGAATAAACTCGATGTGACCGGCGCCGATGGGCTGGCCGACCGCTTCTGCGAGGCGCTGCCCGGCCAAACCGTGCTGCGCGTCAGCGCCGCGGCTCACAAGGGACTCGACGATTTTATTTTCCACATGCGAAGGCATTTAGACAGGCTGGATGAAAAGCTGTGAGTTCGGTCAAGCTCCGGCCCGACGGATCGCCCTTTTCGGCGGCACCTTCAATCCCATCCATCGCGGCCACCTGCAAGCGGCCGTGGACGTGCTGGCGCAATTCCGCCTGGACCTGATCTACTTCATTCCCAGCGCCGTGCCGCCCCACAAAAGCCGGGGACAACTGGCCCCGGCGCAAGAACGGCTGGAGATGGTGGCCCTGGCCTTGGCCGGGCACGCGCAGTTGATGGCCTGTGACGTCGAAATTCAGCGCCAGGGGCCGTCATACAGCATCGACACGGTTCGCCGCTTCAAGCAGACGGCCGATCCGGACTGCCGGCTCTATTTCATGATCGGCCTGGACGCCTTCATGGAGATCCACACCTGGCGCGCCTTTGACCTGCTCTTCGCCGAGACCGCCTTCATCGTCATGTCCCGGCCCGGAAGCGGTCAGTGGTCGCGCCAGATGCGCCGGCAGGTGGCATTGTATGTTCAAGAACACATTTCTTCCGAGTATCGCTTGGATGCCGAAGAAAAGGCCTTGGCGCACCCGAGCCTGCGCAAGGTCCACCTGACCTCGGTGACGCCCGTGGACGCGGCCTCTTCGCACATCCGGGATTTGATCCGCCAGGGCCGCTCCATAGCGCCGTGGGTGACACCGGCGGTTGCCGACTATATCGCTCAACGAGGACTATACCGATGAAAGAAACATGGGAAAACGAGCTGGACGTCTACGTCCAGGCGGCCCTGGAAAAGAAAGCCGAAGGGGTGGTGGTGCTGGACCTGCGCGGCCTGACCTCCATCGCCGATGCCTTCATTATCTGCAGCGGGCGTTCCAACCGCCAGGTGAGCGCCATCGCCGACAACATCCAGCGTTTTTTGCGCAACCAAGCCATCAAGCCGTTGAGCGTGGAGGGCCAGAAGGAGGGCCATTGGGTCCTGCTGGACTACGGCCACGTGATTCTGCACGTCTTTTACGAAAGCACCCGCCACTTCTACGATCTGGAAGGGCTGTGGGTCGATGCCCGACGCGTCACGACGCCCAGCCTGAAACAGCAGCGCGAAGCCCCTACCCCGCACTTCGACGACGAAGAAGAGATCGTGGTGGAGTGATCGGTCCGGGCCGCGTTTGACTGCCCGGCCGGGGTGCTTAATATGCCCCCACCTTCGGGTGCGGATTATCAACTCGTGTGCTTCAGGGAGAAACGACCATGCAAAGACCCAAACCGGTAATGCTGATGATATTGGACGGGTGGGGCATCGATCCACCGGGACCCGGCAATGCCGTGGCCCTGGCGCAAACGCCCAACCTGGACCGGCTCTTGTCCGAATACAGCCACACGCGCCTGAAGACGTCGGGCAGGAATGTGGGGCTGCCCGACGGCGTCATGGGCAACTCCGAGGTCGGGCACCTGAACATCGGCGCCGGACGCATCGTCTACCAGGATCTGACCCGCATCGATCTGGCCATCGAGGACGGCTCCTTTTTCGACAATGCCACGCTCAACCAGGCCATCAACCGGGTGCAGGCGAAGAACAGCGCCCTGCACCTGCTGGGACTGGTTTCCGACGGCGGCGTGCACAGCCAGCTCACCCATATCCTGGCTTTGCTGGACCTGGCCAAGCGGCGCGGCCTTACGCGGGTCTTTTTGCACGCCATTCTGGACGGCCGCGACACCTCGCCCGACAGCGGCCAGAAGTATGTGGCCCAGGTGCAGCAGCACATGACCCGCATCGGCACGGGCGCCATCGCCACCATCTGCGGGCGCTATTATGCCATGGACCGCGATACGCGCTGGGAGCGTACCGAAAAAGCCTATCGGCTGCTGACCCAGGGCCATGGCACCGCGGCCCAGGACCCGGTGGCCGCCATCCGCGCAGCCTATGGCCGCGGCGAGACCGACGAATTCGTCCAACCGGTGGTGATGACCGACGCCGCCGACCGGCCCCTGGCACTGATTGAAGACGACGATGCCATCATCTTCTTCAACTTCCGCGCGGACCGCACGCGCCAATTGACCCGCGCCTTCTCGGAGCCCGATTTCAAGGGGTTTGCCCGCAGCGTTCTTCCCCGGCTCAGCGATTTTATCAGCATGACGCTCTATGACGCCTCGTTCACGCTGCCCATCGCCTTTCCCCCCGTGCATCTGACGGATATCCTGGGCCAGGTGGTCAGCGAGCAGGGGTTGCGCCAGTTGCGCATCGCCGAGACCGAAAAGTACGCCCACGTGACCTACTTCTTCAACGGCGGAGAAGAGACGCCTTTCGCCAACGAAGACCGCTGCCTGATTCCCTCGCCCCGGGAGGTGCCCACCTACGATCACAAGCCGGAGATGAGCGCCGAGGCGGTGTGTGAAGAGGTGCTGCAACGCATCGCTTCGGAGCGCTACGATCTGATTGTGCTCAACTTCGCCAACATGGACATGGTGGGCCATACCGGCATCATCCCGGCGGCCGTCAAAGCCTGCGAGACCGTGGACCGCTGTGTGGGACGCATCGTGGAAGCGGTCCGGTCCAAGGGCGGCGCCCTGTTGATCACCGCCGATCACGGCAATGCCGAAACCATGATCGCGCCCAACGGCAAGGTGCATACGGCGCATACCACCAACCCGGTCCATCTGATCCTGATGGACGACCGGCGCAAGCAGGTACGCCTGCGCGAAGGGGTCCTGGGCGACATCGCCCCCACGATCCTGGCGCTCATGGGCCTCGCTCAGCCGGCCAAAATGACCGGCCGTTCGCTGATCGAGGGATAGCGGCCGCAGCAAGAGAGCATTTTTAAAAAGGAGAACGAGGGTGCCGATCGCCTGCGACCCGGATGACGGCTGCATCGATTTTATCACCGGACGGAGTGTGCCCAATACGGGCGCCGAAGCCAATCGCCAACGCATCGAACGCTGGTTGGTGGAAGAAAAAGGCTACGCCAAGAGCGATATCGAGGTGGATGCACCCATTGCGCTGACCATGGGCACTGAAACCTATCGCTCTACCGTGGACCTGGTGGTGCGGGTGGGGGATCGGCGCTGCATCGTCATCAAGTGCGCGCCCGGCTCTCTGGCCTCGCGGGAAAGAGAAGTGGTGGCGGCCGCCCGTCTCCTGGATGCCTACCAGATCCCTCTGGCAGTGGCTTGCGACGGTCAAACCGCCATCGTGTGGGATACGGTCAGCGGAAAGCAGCTCGGCGAAACGCTATCCGCCATTCCAACTCGGAGCCAGGCCGAAACGCTTTTTGGCAGCCTGGCTCCCCAGTCCCTGGATGAGGCGCGCCGTGCGCGCCAACAACTGATCTTTCGCTCTTACGACAGCATGAACATCAATCGCAAGCGATCGTAAGCGCCGGCGGCCTGTTCGCACATCGCCTTATTCGCCGGCCACTTCTTTGCCGCAGCTCTTGCAAATCTTGGCCCGGCGCTTGATGATCTCCGCGCAGAAGGGGCATTCGCGGGTAAAATAGCGCTCGTGGATCTTGTTCACGGCCCCATCGATGGCTTCCTGTAATTTCTGATTGGCGGCCTTCATGCAGCGCAACGGCTCGACGGCCTCCAGTTCGCCGATATCGCCGATCATCTCGGCGGCCTTGAGCCGGACACGAACCGGCTCGCAGGCATCGCTCAGCAGGCGCATCACGGTGACCCCGTCCTTGTTGACGTAACAGTCGGCCAGGATCGAAAAGCCCTTTTTGGTCTGCTGCTTGAGCATCTCTTCCTGGGCCATGACCTCGTCGTCGATGATCTGCCCGGTGCCGCCCATGGCGCTGAAGACCGGCATGCACTCGAACTGCTCGGTGCCCGGATAGTTGAAACAGCGCATGGAGGCGCGCTGGGCATAATTTTCTTCCAGATCTTTCCATCCCTGGACGTAAAGGGGGCACTCATCGTTAAAACACATGAACAGGATCGGCTCACCCCACCCCAACCCGTCCGAAAAGCTGATCGGCGGCACCTCCCACATCTTCATCTCTTGTCCGCAGTGGGGACAGCTGGGCTTTTTCAGCGCCAGCACGCGTTCCATATACTCTGATTTGCTCTCGATGGCCATTGAATCGTCTCTCCTTCATGATGAGCATCTTCATACGACTCCCTGGCCAGGCGTTGCTCGCAACCCACCGCCACGGTGTCCTGGGCGGCAATTTGGCTCAAAGCCGTTGGTCGGGCGTCAAAAGTGCATGGCCAAAGTAAGCCCGGATGGCGCGATGTCAATGCAAAAGGGGGGCCTTTGCGCTACCCGCGACGGTCATGCCGCGCTCGGAATTGTTTGGCCCGCGGCCCTTGAGTTTTACCGAAGAGTTGCTAACCTGAAATCGCGATGGGGTGACGAAAAATTATATCCATAGGAGGTTTCCATGAGTATCGATCGCATTGTGATGGCATTTGCCGGCTCGATGGTGCTGGTGTCTCTTCTGTTGGCGCAGGTGCACAGCGCCTATTGGCTTTGGCTGACGGCTTTTGTGGGGGCCAACTTGCTGCAGTCCGCCTTCACCGGCTTTTGTCCGCTGGCCATTGTATTAAAAAAGATGGGCGTCAAAGCGGGGGCGGCCTTTTTTTACTCCGGCAATTGAATCGCATCCCCTTTCTTGAAGTCGGCAGGCTTTGTCCAGGCACAAAAAAGGCGGCTTTACCCTGGGGTAACGCCGCCCTTCGAAATACTCTTCTAAACGTTAGATCGAGTCTTTGAGCTTTTTGCCGGCCTTGAATTTGACAACGTTGGAAGCTTTGATCTTGATTGCTTCGCCGGTCTGCGGATTCCTACCCTTGCGGGCTTTGCGGCGGCCCTTCAAGAACGTGCCGAAGCCCACCAAGGTGACTTTGCCTTCTTTCTTCTTGAGGGCCTTGGTGACGCCGTCAATGAAAGACTCCAGAGCCGTCTGTGCCGCGGCTTTGGTAATCCCGGCCTCGGTGGCCATTTTCTCGACAATCTCCGCTTTAGTCATCTGAACTCCTCCTTTGAAAGTTTGTAAAGACCCGCCAGTGGTGCTTCTTTAAGGCATTTACAGTCTGGTCTGGCCTTTGTCAACAGGGAAATGTTGATATTACGTGGCTTTTTTCGGGTCCGGGCGTTCGCGTCGGCCCGGGATAGCCACTTGCGCCGGAAGATCGCCGCCAAACCGCCTCCCGGCAGAGACCGCGGATGCCCGAAGAAACGGATTGGCGGCAGCGTCAATTCACCACCGCCGCCGGGCGATCCAGCCCGCGATATTGAATCGCTTCGGCCACATGCAAGCCGGCAATCTCTTCTGCTTGCGCAAGATCGGCGATGGTGCGGGATATTTTCAGAAGGCGGTTCAGGGCCCGAGCGGAAAGCCCCAGCCGGTCGATGGCCGCCTCTAAAAAGCGGCTGGTGGCCGCATCGATGGCGCAATGCTTCTTGATGTGACGGTTGCCCATATGGGCGTTGCAGAACATTTTCGTGCGCCGGAAGCGTTGGGCCTGGATTTTACGGGCCGCCACCACGCGATCGCGTATGGTTTGCGAGGACTCCGCCGGACGATCGCCCACCAAATCGGTATACGATACGGCCGGTGCCTCGATATGAATGTCGATGCGATCCAGCAGCGGGCCGGAGATCTTGGCGCGGTAGCTTTCGATCTGCTTGGCGGAGCAACGGCAGGGGTGACGCGGATCGCCGTAATAGCCGCAGGGGCAAGGGTTCATGGCCGCCACCAGCATCACCCGGGCCGGATAGGTGATGCTCGAACTGGCCCGGGAGATCGTCACCTGGCCGTCCTCCAGGGGTTGGCGCAATACTTCGAGCACATGCTTCTTGTACTCCGGCAGTTCATCGAGGAACAGGACCCCGTTGTGGGCCAGGCTGACCTCTCCCGGCCGCGGAAGGGTGCCGCCGCCGATCAAGCCGGCATCGGAAATCGTGTGGTGGGGCGAGCGGAAGGCGCGCTCGGTGATCAAGGCCTGCTCCCGGGCCAGCATGCCCGCCACACTATAAACCTTGGTGGTCTCGATGGCCTCCTCGAACGTCAGCGGCGGCAGGATCGTCGGCAGGCGCCGGGCCAGCATGGTTTTGCCGGCACCGGGCGGGCCGATCATCAGAAGATTGTGTCCGCCGGCCGCGGCAATCTCCAAGGCGCGTTTGACATGCTCCTGGCCTTTGACTTCGGCGAAATCTTCATGGCCGGATTGAAGGGGAGTAAAAAGCCGATCGATATCGATTTGCTCGGCCGGCAACGGTTCGCGACCGCGCAGAAATTCCACGGCCTGGGAAAGATTTTGGGCGCCGTGCACACCGATCCCATCCACCACCGCCGCCTCCTTGCGGTTGGCATGCGGCACCACAATGCCTTGAAAACCGGCTTGCTTGGCGGCCAGGGCCATGGGCAGCGACCCGGCCACGGCCTTGATGCGTCCGTCCAGGCTCAGCTCCCCCAGGAAGAGAAACCGTTCGAGCACCGCGTGGGCCAGGGTGCCCGCGGCGGCCAGGATTCCCAAGGCGATGGGCAAATCGAATCCCGTGCCTTCCTTCTTTATATGCGCCGGTGCCAGGTTCACGGTGATCCGATCGTCGGGGAAAGCATATCCCGAATTCTTGATGGCCGCCTTGACCCGCTCTTTGCTCTCCTTGACCGCCGTCTCGGGCAGTCCCACGGTGACAAAGGCGGGCAGACCCTGGGCAATATCCACCTCCACTTCCACCATATAAGCATCCACGCCAATGACTGCACTGCTCAATACCTTGGCCAGCACCTTGGGCCTCCTTTACTTTGTGTCCATCCTCAAGAAATGGAGCTATCCACGATCGGCAACCGACCAAAAAGGCCCCCCTGGCCAACATAAACAAATTTGTTGTCAAAAGGACGCATCATGGGATATTAACTGTGTCGATTTTAACACATCCCCATGGGAGGATGTGAGGGGCGGCAGGCATTGCACCCCGGCACCAATGGTCGTATTTTCTTTCATGTTAGGCTGTTACGCGGCAGACGACGTCTGCGGCACGTCCTTTGCGTATAGAAATCGCCCGGGAGGCCGGTACCCAAGATCGCAAGCTGGCGGCTGCGCAAACCTCTGCTGAGGTTGTGAGCGCGCCAAGCAGCACCGGAAGCCGAATCGGAATGAGGCGTGTGAGGAAGACAGCAGGTGCTGGGACGGCGTCGGAGAAGCTCCTGTTCCGACGCGTGAAAGCCCACCCGAGAAGGGCGTCCGCGAAGAGAACGCAGCCGCCGCGGATTTTAAATAACAGGCTTGGAATGAGGCCGCAAGGAAATATGCCGCTATGAATCAGAATCATTTGCAGCGAACCATCGATAAAGAAGCGCGCTGTTCGGGTGTCGGGGTGCATTCGGGCAAACAGGTCAACCTGACGGTCAAACCGGCGCCCATCAACCACGGCATCAAATTCATGCGCGTCGATCTGCCCAACCATCCTTACGTTTCAGCGCGCTTCAATAAGGTTGTGGACACCAGCCTGGCCACGGTCATCGGCGAAGACGGCTTCATTATCTCCACCATCGAACACCTGATGTCCGCCCTGGCAGGCCTGGGCATCGACAATGCCATGGTGGAGGTGGATAACTACGAACTGCCCATCATGGACGGCAGCGCCCTGCCCTATGTAACCATGCTCAAATCGGCGGGGATTCAGACCCAATCCGCTCCGCGCCATTTCTTCGTGGTCCAGGAACCGGTGGAGCTGGAAGAAAAGGGCAAATTCGTCGGCGTTTATCCGGCCCCCTATTTCCGCATCACCTGCACCATCGAATATAGCCATTGCCCGCTGATCCGAACCCAAACCCAGGACCAGATCATCACGGCCGGCGTTTTCGAGAAGCAGATCGCGCCGGCGCGCACCTTCGGGTTCCTGCAGGAAGTCGAAACCATGAAGAAGTTCGGCTTGGGACAAGGCGGATCGCTGGACAATGCGGTGGTCATCGACCAGGACAAGGTGCTCAATCCCAATGGCCTGCGTTTTAATGACGAATTTGTCCGTCACAAGATGCTGGACTGCATCGGCGATTTTTCATTGATCGGTCTGCCGATCATGGGCCATGTGGTGGCCCGCTGTTCCGGCCACGCCTTCAATCACGCCTTCCTCGAACGATTTTTCCTCCGAAAAGGCGCCTGGCAAACCCGCACCCTCGAGCAAGGCGACCCATGGCCGGCAACGGCTTTAAAACAACAGCTTGCTAACCGATAACCGCTCCTCTATGATGTCCAAGGCATGTGCTTGATGCCGATGGATAATTGACAGCCCGCACCCCCTGATACCACGATGAAAAGCAACGCTCTAAGATTTCTGATCCTGTTTTCGGCTGCCTGTGTTTTGCTGCCGGCAGCCTCGGCTACGGGTGCCCAGGATGCGATGCTGACCAACATCATCGTCACCAATACCCGCGACGATCTGCTCCTCTACCTGACGGTCAAAAATGCCTTTTCACCCGAAATCGAAGACACGATCAACCGCGGGGTGCCCGCCACCTTCTCCTTTTACCTTAATCTCTACCGCGTCCGTCCGTTCTGGCCGGACAAAGCCATCACCACCGCCAAAGTCACCCACACACTTAAATTCGACATCCTGCGCAAAGAGTACACGGTGACCCGCTCGTGGGACGGCAACACGCCCCTGACCTTCAAAACCCTGGAAGAGGCCGAAAAGCGCATGACGGAAATAGACAGTCTCCCCATCGTGGCGCTGCAGCGGCTGGAACCGGGCAAACGGTACCAGATCCGCGCCAAAGCCAAACTGGACAAACTGACCCTGCCCTTTTATTTGCACTATGTCCTTTTCTTTGTGTCCCTTTGGGATTTCGAGACCGATTGGTACACCATCGATTTTATCTATTAAATAATAAGCGCCGACGGTCCGCCCATCCGCGCAGCCTTCAATGCCATGAGCCCTCGCGATAAAAATACCAAAAGCACGCTGACGGTCGAAGAAAAACGTCGGCGTAAGCGCGAGCTGATTCTGATCGGCCTGATCATTCCGGTGGTGGCCCTGCTGGCCCTGGGACTCAACCGTCACCTTTACTTTCGGGCCGATTTTCCCGTTTCCAACCAGATCCTGATGTTCATCCTGATCAACATCAATTTGCTCCTGCTGTTGTTGCTGATCTTTCTGGTGTTCCGCAATTTGGTCAAATTGCTCTACGACCGCAAGCGCAAGGTGTTGGGCGCCAAACTGCGCACACGCCTGGTCATGGCTTTCGTGCTGTTGACACTGCTGCCCACCACGGTGCTCTTTCTGTTCTCCATCAGCTTCATCACCAGCAGCATCGAGTTCTGGTTCAACGTGCCGGTGGAACAGGCCCTGGAAAACTCCCTGCGGGTCGGGCACTCCATGTACCAGCGCGCCGAAAACGAGAGCCGCTATCTTTTGGAGCGCATCGCCTACCAGGTGGAAAAACGGGCCATGCTCGATGGGGGCAAGACAAATTCCCTGGCCAACTACATCCAGGTGGTCCAGCGGGAGTTCAACATCGACGCCATCGAGTTCTACGACCCCGGCGGCGATCGCAAAACCTACGCCCTGAGGCCCCAACTGGAAGACAAGCCCTTTGAGCGCATCACGGCCGGCGACCTGCTCAAGCCGCCCAACGACACCGGGGTGCACACCGTCTCAACGACGGTCAACGACGGCGAACTGTTCCGCAC
>JAKAFO010000478.1 GCA_021819735.1 Deltaproteobacteria bacterium | reverse complement strand
TCGGTGGACGGCGACCCGCGGAACACCTTTTCAAAGACTTCGTCGCGGGTGAACATATTGGCCTGGGAAGGAATGCCGCCATAGGCCGCACAGCTTCCCAGGGCAATCAATACTTTGGTCTTTTTGCGCATCTCCTCCAGGACATGTTTGTGTTCTTCGTTGCGCACGCTTCCGGATACGATCCCCACGACGGCTTCGGGGATCTCCATGGAAGCGCCCTTGCCCAGCGGTCCGAAGTATTTGTGATCGATCAAGACCGGAATGTGGACAAAGTCGAGCTGCGGCAAGAGCTCGAGCAGGGCGCTGCCCGTGTTGAGAATGGAAATCTCGCAACCGGAACAGGCATTCAACCACTCTTCTGCTACGGTGGCCGGCATATTCTTCTCCCTTCATGAAAGTTTAAGCCTCAAAACAGGCCAGGTTAAATTTTGCTCACCTCCTTTGAATTGTTTTCTTCGCGCGATGCGTGATTGACGGAAAAGGCATATTCATAGATGCGGCTTCACGAAGCCGCGGACTGCGCGGCGGCGCGCCTTCGCGAGTAGACCAGGTAATGGCCGTTCTCCGCAACGAGCTGCACCTCGAATCCATCCTTTCGATAGGCCTCCATGGTCTGGCGGGCCAGATCTTCGGTGGCGTAGTCCGCGCCGTCCCATACGAATTTTTTGCCTTCAATTTTTTTGGAAAGCGGTGGGGACATGGATCACTTCCTTTGCTTCTAAGCTCGGTTGTTGTAGGAACTGGGCCCCAGGCCTTTCAGGGCGTCGGTCATCTGGGTGATCACATCGGCAAATTTCTGGGCTTCCGACGAGGCGATCCACTCGATGCGGAAGCGCTCCGGCTCCAGCCCGAAATCCTCCAGCATCATATCGAGGCCTTCGGCTCTGGATTTGGCTCTTACATTACCTTCCAGGTAATGGCAGTCGCCCAGGTGTCAGCCGCAGATCAGCACGCCGTCGGCCCCCTTGGTCAGCGCATCGATGACCAGATTGGGGTGGATCATGCCCGAGCACATGGTGCGGATGATGCGGGCATTGGACGGATACTGGATGCGCGCCACGCCGGCCAGGTCCGCGCCGGCATAGGAGCACCAGTTGCAGCAAAACGCGAGAATCAAAGGCTCGAATTGGTCGCTCATCTTCTACCCCCGCTTGTTTCGGTCTATCCACTATTCCAAGGCCCGGGCGGCTAGATCAGCCCGAGGGCCGCCTCGACCTGGGCGCCCAACTGCGCCATGGTAAAACCCCGGACGACGATGCCCTGCTTGGGGCAGGTGGCCATGCAACTGCCGCACCCCTTGCAGCGCACCGCGTCGACTTCCACCGTCTTTTTGACTTCCCCGCCCTTCATGTACTCCACCAGGGAAATGGCCTGGTACGGGCAGGGTTCGATGCAGAAGGCGCATCCGTCGCAGTTTTCGTCCACGGGATGGGAGATGGTCGACTCGAGCATCAGGACCGTTTTGGACAGGATCGTGGTGGCCCGGGAAGCGGCGGCATAGCCTTCGGCAATGGACTCCTCGATGGGTTTGGGATAATGGCACAGGCCGGCCATGAAGATGCCGTCGGTGGCGGAATCCAGGGGCCGGATCTTGGCGTGCACTTCGGAGAAGAAGCCTTCGGCATTGAGGGCGACCTTGTAGGTTTGCGACAGGGCGCTGTTGTCGTTGGGCAGGATGGCGGTGGCCAGGGCCAGGACATCCGCGACGATCGCCACCGGTTGCTGGAGGATATGGTCCTTCACGGTGATTTTCAGCCGGCCGGCGAGATCTTCCACCTGCGGCAGACCATCCAGGGTGTAGCGGATGAAGATCACTCCCTTTTCCCTGGCCTTGACGTACAGACTTTCTCTCTCTCCGTAGGTGCGCATGTCGCGGTAGAGGATGAAGACCTCCATTTGCGGATCGATCTCTTTGAGCTTCAGGGCGTTTTCCACCGAGTGGCTGCAGCATATCTTGTTGCAGTAGGGCCGTTCCGGCACCCGGGAGCCGACGCACTGAATAAAGGCGACGGTTTTCGCTTTCCGGATGCGCTCGGTTCGGTGAGCGATTTCGGCGTCCATATCCAGCAGGTGCAGCACATTGGGGTTCTTCCCGAAAAGGTAAAGACCCTCGGGCTGGAAGGCCCGGGCGCCGGTAGCCAGCACGGCGACCCCGTGGGCGATCTGCTGTCCGTCGGAGAGCTTGGTCACGAAATTGCCCACGAAGCCCGAGGCTTCCGCGACGGTGGCGCCTAGGTGCAGGGTGATCTTCTCGTTGGTTTGAACTTTACCGACCACCTCTTCCACGAAGGGCCGGATCGGTTCGCCCTTCCAGGTTTTGTCGAGTTTGAGGGCCTGGCCTCCCAGGGCCTCTTTCTGTTCGACCAGATCGACGGCAAAGCCCTGATCGGCGATGGCCAGGGCGCTCACCATGCCGGCCACCCCGCCGCCCACTACCAGCGCCCTGGGGGTGACATCGGCGGTGATGTACTCCAGGGGATCGAGCAGGCGGGCCTTGGCCACTGCCATGTTGACCAGGTCCTTGCATTTTTGGGTGGCCTTGGCCGGTTCGTGCTGGTGGCACCAGGTGCAGTGATTGCGGATGTTGGCCATCTCGAAGAGATATTTGTTCAGACCCGCGTTGCGCAGCATCTCCTGGAAGATGGCCTGGTGGGTGGAAGGGCTGCACGAGGCGACCACCACGCGGTTGATGCGGTGCGTCCTGATCTGCGCGATGATGTCCTGCTGGGAATCCTGGGAGCAACTGAAGAGATGATCCTTGGCATAGACCACGTCCTTCAGGCCTTGGGCGTACGCCACCAGGGCCGGCACATCGGCCACCCCGCCGATGTTGATGCCGCAGTTGCAGACAAAGACGCCGACCCGCACCGCTTCGGCGGCCACGCCGATTTCCGGCGGAAAGGTTTTCTGCTTCCACAAGGTGCCGCGGCCCAGGGCAATTGCGCCGGTGGCGGCCGAGGCGGCGGCGCTGGCTTCGGCCACGGTCTGGGGGATGTCCTTAGGGCCGGTGAGCACCCCGCAGGCATAGACGCCGGGTCTCGATGTGGCCACGGGGCTCAGGCAACTGGCTTCCAGGAAGCGGTTGGGGCCCAGTTGCACCCCCAGGTGCCGGGCCAGCTCCACGGTTTGCGGAGGAATCTCCACGCCG
>JAKAFO010000128.1 GCA_021819735.1 Deltaproteobacteria bacterium | reverse complement strand
GGGAAGGATCTCTTCCAGCAGCTCCCTGAGCTTGGGGATGTCCCATTGCCGGTTGCCCAGATCGTAGATCGACAGCCCCTCGGTCTGCTCGGGGTCGGCGTCGAACGTGCGGTAAAAAGAAGGGTTGGCCTTGACCACGTTCAGGTCCGAGTCGAGCACCATCAACGGTTCACGCACCGAACCCAGGATGTTATTGAAATTTTCGGAAACGATTGACTGCATTTGTTTCTCTCACCCTGTTTCTGACAAAAGCCGACGCGTATTCGAGGGCGGCAGGCAGCCCATGCCCGCACCGTGGTCCCTCGCAAGTCTCCTCTACCGCGCTTGGGCATAAGCGGGCGCCTCGCAAGGACGCTCCCGCCGACGCGCGCGCGCCGGTTGGGCTGCCTTTGACGCGCACGATTTGTCGTCCCTGGCCTCGAGAACGGCCGGGAAGTGAAGGCGCACGATCGTTCCCCGGCCCTCCTGCGACTCGATCGCAATCCAGCCGTCATGGTTCTTGACGATGCCATACACCGCGGCCAGCCCAAGCCCGCGCCCGATAAATTTGGTCGTGAAGAATGGTTCGAAGGCGCGTTTGCGTGTCTCCTCATCCATACCCTTGCCGTTGTCTTCGACCATCATGCTGACGTATGACCCGGGCGCCATATTCGGAAAGTTTTTGGTTCCGGTTGCCGCCAGCACTTCGTTCCGGCAGACGATCTTAATGCGCCCCCCTCCATCCAGCGCCTCGATGGCGTTGGTCACCAGCGCGGAGAGCACCGCTTGCATCTGGGTCGAATCCGCTTTGATTTTCCAGGCGTTACTCTGCACATGGGTCTCTACTTGTATGGAGGATTTGATATCGCGCCGGAGCAAGGGGAGTTTATCCCGCACCAGATCGCTCAGCGAAACGGGCTTGACTTGATAACTCCCGCCTCGGGCATAATCGAGCAATTGGTTCGTAAGTTGCGCCATCTTGAATGCGGATGTTTTCATGGTTTCGATGTAGTTTGCGCCGTTCGCGGCTTCGGGAATCCTCATCTCGAGCAGTTCGAGACTGGCGGTAATCACGAAAAGCGCATTGTTGAATTGATGGGCGATCCCACCGGCCAAGGTGGCAACGGCGGCCATTTTCTGGGCCTGTGCGAGCCGGGATTCCGATTCGAGCCGGTCTTTTTCCGCTTGCTTGCGCTGCGAATTGTCGCGGATATTGCACTGGATCGTCCGCTTTGGGCCGACCTGGTAGATGTTGCTGACGAACTCGACCTCGATGTGGCGCCCATCGCGCGTTTCCAGGGGCAAATGCTCGTAGCGGATGTAGCCGTCGCTCATCAAATCCCGGAAAGCCGACTCGCTGGCCTGGACATCTTTGAAAGGACCGAAGTCCCAGAGCGCCTTGCCGATAAAATCCTGGAGCTCATAGCCCAGCAAGTCGACCAGGAACGGATTCGCATCGGTGATGCGTCCGGTATCCGCATCGATGATCAGAATGCCGTCCTGGGCGGCTTCGAACAGTCGCCGGTAGCGCGCTTCGGACTCTCGCAAAGCGTCGTCGACCGCTTTCGAAGCGGGTTCGATGCCCCTTATTTTTTGAAGTTGCCTGCGGGAGCCCATATTTATCTCCTTATGGAAATCGGGACCAAAATTAATGGAAGTACAATTTCCGCAATAGGTCACTGTTTGGCCCATTGCTGGACAACGATTTCTACCCGCCGATTGTTCGATCGGCCTTCGGCGCTCGCATTGTCGGCGATTGGCCGGCTCTCGCCGATTCCACGCGGCGATATCAACTCGCCCGGGTATCCACGCGAGATGAGATAAGCGCGCACCGATTCAGCTCGCCGCTGGGACAAATCCATGTTGAACTCGGAAGAGCCCCGCGAGTCGGTATGACCCTCCACGATCAGGTTGCGCTTTTTATCGGTCGACATGAGTGCCTCGGCGACTTGGTTCAACCGGGACTGCGCCGCCGGCAAAATGGTCGCTTGGTTCGAAGCAAAGACGACGCTACCCGAAAGGGTGATCACCAGCCCGCGGGCCTCTTCCTTTAACATGGCGATCTTTGCCAGCTCCGCCTGCGCATCGGCAGCTCGCTTTTCCGCGTCGAGTCGGGCCAGTTGCTCTGCCTCAAGCGCGGCTGCCGCCGCCGCCGCGGTCGCCTCGGTCTTCTGCGTGGCTAAGTCGTCTTTGGTCTTCTCTATAACCTCGGTCTGGGTCGTCTGATAATCCTTTTTCGCCTGTGCGGCGTCGCCTTTCTGGGAAGCGATCGAGGCGAGCGCCTCCGCCCTCATGGCTTTGCGCTCGGCAACATACGCGAGGTCTTTGGTCTGATACGAATTGGCATCATTGGAAAAGGACGCCTCCGCCTTGTCGAGGGCCAGCTTGGCCTTGTGCAACTCCGCCGGCACCAGTTGCGCCGCCGGCCCCTGGCTTGCCTGCTGGTAGGCCTGGCGGGCCTTGGATAGCTCCGTAGGGATGGTGGCTGCACAACTGGCGAGCAATACCGCGCACGCGACGAGTACCGGATATTTTATACGTTTCATGGGTTGCTCCTTTCCATGGGCAATTGGTTCTCTTCCCGGAGCTTGCGCACCCGCTCCACAGCCTTTGCGGCCTCCGTTTTTTCGTCTTGCTCGTGCGAGAGCGCGATCGCCAGTTCGGCGTCGGCTTCGGCCCGCGTCAGCAGCGATGCGGCCTGTTCTTTTTCGCCTCCCGCAGCCAGCGCCTCGGCACGCGCCAGCTCCTCCTTGGCAAGCTGCAAATGATAAGCGGCGCTGGGGGTGTTAAGCGACCCGGCCTCTTCGGCGGCACGGATCGCCGACTTGGATTCCGAGGAACTGCTGCTGAATGCAGGGCCGCTGGCGCAGCCCGCGATCGCCGCGGCTAGCAGAAAACTTACGCCCATGACGGCCAGTTTTACATGTCTCATATGCTTCTCCTTCTGATCGCGGCATGATTGCCGCGATGTACTACTGCCTTGAATCGTGCTTCGCGCTTTTTCTTCGTTCCTGGAAGACCCGCAACCGCTTTCAGGCGCACGCGGAATTATCGGCGCAGCGCAAACCAGCCTGGAAAAGGCTACACACGGAACGCGCCATCAGACAGGTTGTTGATCGTTCGATATATCTCCGTGGAGGTAAAGGGTTTTGAAATCACCTCATCCACCGCGGTGCTCTCTCTGGACAAAACGTTTTCCTTCCCGGCTCCTGTCATGATAACCACCGGTGTGCGGGGAGAGCTTTTCTTGATCTCATAAGCGAAATCGACGCCATCCATCCCGGGCATTTCATAGTCGGATAGGACGAGGTCAATTTTTTTCTGAAGAAATACATTTAAGCCATTTCGGCCACTATCGGCCAATGTCACTTCGTAGCCGAGCCGGGTCAGCATTCTGGAAACGGCGTTTCGAATGAAACCGTTATCGTCCACAACGAGCACATTTGCATCGATTTTCATCTGCGATTGCTCCTTCCGAATTGGAACCCCGCTATTCGAGCGACATCCCAAAGTATGGGTTGCGCGGTCAACTTCTCTTGTTCCCCAAGAATAGAAGCACGCCGCCAATCAAGATTACCCCTACGCCGGCCCACACCGGAACGTTTACCGATTGCTTGTCCTTTACCGACAACTCGATGGGCCCCAGCTTGGTCTCGTGGGTCTGCCGGGTGTAGCTGAAACCGCCATAGACCAGTCCCAGGGCGCCGAGTACGATCAGCACGATGGCCACAATTTTGACAGGATTCATATTGCCTCCTCCTGGTTTGCCTTTGGCGCGGCTCGCCGGGATGTAAAGGTAACGCCGCAATCTGGGTCTAGGGCTATTCTTGTAAACGTTTGTCCACATGCGTCACGACCTCGCCTTCACCCCGGTATCGATCCGCTCTCTTCTTGCGCGGCGTAAGCGGCGGAAATGCTTTTGCCCCAATCGTCTTTTGCGGCTGGAGAAACTCCACGCCGACGCCGTAACGCAGGGCAGTGCCATTTTCGATCTTTTTGCACCACATGACCCTGGCCTGGACCTGATTCCGGCACGATGTATAGTCGTCGATGCCGATCAGGATCTGCGATCCTGGGTAGAGCTCGAAGACCGACTTGAAATACATGCCGGTTTCGCTCAGGTTATACGACACCACATAGTGCGGAGAGAGCGTCCGTTCGGCACCGAGCATAACGATGTACTCATGGCTGAAACGTTCGTTTTTTCGGCATTCCGGTTTCACCTGCATACGGCACCTCATGCGAACTTTAAGATTTTAGTTGTTTTTCCCGAAGGAAACGGGATCCGTTAAAAGGTTACGCCTGTTTGAAGAATCTTTTCCCGAACATTCGAGAACGCGGCGGCGCAGTATGAATGGGGAGGTAATGGTGACTCGACTCCGCAGGGTATCGTTAGGACGTATGTTACTACTGCTCAAGATAAACACAAGATTGGATAATAATGGGGGTAATATGGGGTTTAATCCGATATTATTCGAGGGAGGAGAGGTAGGTGCGCAGGCCGATTTTTTTGTTCTTGACGCCCAGTTTCGCCCGGATGTTGTTGCGGTGAAAATCGATGGTGCTCGGCGCCAGGCGCAGGATTTCGGAAATTTTCTTTGTGCTTTTCCCCTGCCGCACCAGATGCGCGACTTCGATCTCGGTGCGCGAAAGCCGTGATAGGGTGGCCTCCAGGTTGCGCACGAAGGGGGAAACGATTTCGTTCAGATTCGATTCCAGGATGTCGATATACGCACTTTGTTTCGCATCCGATTGAATCCGTTTGAGTTTGCCCATATACGGGGTAATCAGGCGTTTGACGTTGAGCAGCACTTTTTCTTCGAGTTCGAGCTTATCCGCTTCTCTCTGCTTGAGCAAAACTTTCAACGCCATGTTCGCTTCGCTCAAACCGATGGCTTTGTCTTTCAATTCCAGCATGGTATGGCGCAGCTCTTCTTCGGCTTTTTTCTTTTCCGCTATCTCCAAGGCCAATTCCCGGTTCGCCCGGTTGAGTTCCTCTGTCCGTTCGTCGACTTTCCTCTCGACTTCGGCGTAGGCTTCAAGCAAATTTTCATTGACCTGCTTGCGCTCGGTGATGTCCACGATTTCGACCACAATGCCGATGATGCCTTCGGAATTAACGAGGGCGTTGGCGCTCAATAAAAAGTAGGCATACGTATCGTCCGGATGCCTGCGGGCCACCTCGACCTTATTGGATAGCTTCTCGCCGATGGCGGAGAGCAGGACAAAGGGCGTTCCCTCGGGATAGAGCAGACCAAAGGACTCGTCGAAGGTTTCGAAGATCGGAATGCGGCCCAGGAGCCTCTGGGTCGACTTGCTTGCGCGGAGAATACGGCCCTGGTGGTCGCAGAGCACATGGATTTCCGAGGCCTGATCGAGAATCTGAGCAATCAATCGTTCTTCGGCCAGCAGCGCCGCGTCGCGCTTTTGCTCGGTCAGGTCGGTCACCACCATGCACACCGCGCCGGGCATATCCATAATCTCGAGGGGACTTACGGAAAGCAGGACCGGTGTCGTTTTTTGCTCTCCGGCGCCTAAGGCCGATTCGATTTTACTGCTATCCTTTAAACCCCGCGCGAACAATCCCTGAAGCAAGGCAAGGTGGTCCGATGAAAAGTAGCGATAAATCGAAGATCCCACCACCTGTTCCAGCGGCCATCGGACGATATCCGCGAAGCGCTGGTTACAGAAAAGAATCGTGCCGTCCGTGGACAGGGTGACGGCCCCTTCGCTCATGGTTTCGACCATGATCCGGTAGGGAAGATCGGCCCCCGAGAGCGTAAAGACCCGATCCCCTTCGGCCGTTGCCACGACCAGGCCGTCCACCTCGCCGCTCAGGATCGCGCGCAGCGACTCCTCGGCGGCCTTCATCCGCGCGGTGACTTCCCGCAACTCGTCCGACAGTTGTCGATATGTTTTAGGAGATTGTGGCATGGCGGCCTGCTCATCCATCCTTGGACTTCATATCGACGCCCACCAGGAATTTCTCCGTATCGGACAAATCGCCGATGAACTTGCGCAACGGCAGGGGGAGTTCCTTGACGAGCGTGGGGGTGGCGATGATTTGCTCCCCCTTGGCCAGCGCGGGCTGCTGGTAGATGTCGATCACCTTGAGTTCGAAGCGGCCCGCGAGGTGTTTTTCGCACAGTTGCCGAACCTTGGCGATGGCCTGGATCGATCTGGGCGTCATCCCGGTAATATAGAGCCGAAAAACGTAGGCGGCGCTGTTTTGCTTGGCCAACGCGGTTTCGAATTCCTGGTTGCTCGTTTTTATTATTGGGGTATGCATCGTGGTGTCCTCATGAGAATTTTTCCACCCTTCGTGCGCGTACGATGTTTCAATCAGGCGGAACGAATGTCCAGCCCCACCAGCACGCGCTCGGTATTGGCCAGATCGCCGATAATCTTTTTTATCGGTTCGGGAAGCTTCCTTACCAGGGTCGGCAGGGCGATGATCTGGTCGCCTTTGGCCAGTTGGGGGTTCTTGACCAGGTCGATCACTTCGATGCGGTATTTTCCCGCCAGGTGCTCGTCGCAGATCTTCTTTAAATTGGCGAAGGCCGTGATCGATTTCTGGGTCTGACCGGCGACATAGAGGCGCAGATTCCAGACGGGTTCCGTTGAGCCGGCTTTCTTCTTCATCCTACGCTCCTTTCCCTCTTTTTTTCGCGTGCCTGGCCGGGGGCTGCGAAGGTTTGCCCGCGCGCAATCGGGCCATCGCCAGACGGCTTTCGGTCTGGACGGCTTGACGTTTGCGCTCCTCTTCGGCGATCACGTGCACCTCTTCGGTCTCCTCGTCGAACGCGGCGCGCAGGGCCGCGATCTTGGTTTCCAGGGCCCTGCGCTTGCGCTCCTGCTCGCGCAGCCGGCGCTCGGCCTCGCGCCGGCAGGCCAGCTCGGCGGCCTTTTCTCCGGCCTCCTGGGCCACCCGGGCGCTGCCGGTCAAGACGTCGCCCAGACCGGTATAGATGTCGATCAAGTCGATGCCCTGGTTGGTCAACACGAACTCTTGAATCTGGTTGGAGTGGTCCATGCCGCGGGACTTCAACACAAATAGGCCGCGATTGCGTTCCCCATTGCGCTCGATGGCCCGCAGCAGAATCCAGGTGTCGATCAGCGAAGATATCTCTTCGCTGGTGCGTTCCAGGCCGCTTTGCAGATGGGTCAGGTCCGTGAGGAAGGTCGAGATCTGTTTCATCTTCAAATAGTCGATCAGGCGCGTCAGGATGGATTTGACCTCCGAAACCGTGCCCGCGGCGGTCAGGTTGCTGATCGGATCTATTACGAATACTTGGGGGGCGAACTGCTCGATCAGCTTGTGGAAGGTGAGCAGATGCATCTCCAGGCCGTAGAGCGAAGGCCGGGCCGAATGGAACCGCAGCAGCCCCCTTTTCACCCAGCGGCCGAGATCCAGGCCGATGGAGCCCATGTTGCGCACGATCTGGCGGGGCGACTCCTCGAAGGCAAAGTAGAGGCAACGCTCGCCGCGCCGGCAGGCGGCATCGGCAAAGGTCGCCGCCAGACTGGTTTTGCCCGTACCGGCCGTACCGGAGACGAGAACCGTGCTGCCTCGGTAGAAGCCCTTGCCCTCGAACATGGCATCCAGCTTGGGCACCCCCGTGGCGATGCGCTCGGTGGCGACCGGGTAGTCGAGCCCCAGGGAGGTGATGGGCAGAATCGAGAAGCCGCCCTCGTCGATCAGGAAGGGATACTCGTCGGCGCCGTGGGACGAGCCGCGGTACTTGATGATCCGCAGGCGGCGGGTGGAGATTTGCGCATCGATGCGAAAATCGAGCAAGATCACGCAATCGGCCACGTACTCTTCCAGCCCGTAGCGCGTCAGGAGTTTGTCGCCGCTTTCGCCCGTGACGATGGCCGTCACGCCGCGCGCCTTGAGCCAGTGAAACAGCCGGCGCAGCTCGGCCCGCACGATGGCGGCATTGGAGAGCCCGGCAAAAAGCGCTTCGATGGTATCCAGGACCACCCGCTTGGCTTGGATGGCATCGATGGCGCTGCCCAGGCGGATGAACAATCCTTCCAGGTCGTAGGCGCCCGTCTCCTCGACTTCGCTGCGCTCGATGTACACATGGTCCGTGGCGATGAGACCGCGCGCTTCCATGTCCGGGAGATCGAAACCCAGGGATTTGAAGTTCTTGGCCAGATCCTCCGGGGTCTCCTCGAAGGTCATGAACACTCCGGGTTCATTGAATTGCATGGCGCCGCGCATGAGAAACTCCATGGCGAACAGCGTTTTGCCGCAACCCGCGCTGCCGCAGACCAGGGTCGGCCGGCCCCGGGGAAGGCCTCCCCGGGTGATCTCATCGAGCCCCTTGATGCCCGTCGGACATTTTTCCAGCATCGCGACCTCACGTTTTTTTTTAACCATCGTCATCTCCCATGACCTCTACCGATTCGAAGTAAAATACAAGCCGACCAGACAAGGACCATCGGCTATTTCAGCGAAGACAAATAGGTTCGCAGACCGATGCGCTTATTCTTCACCCCCAGCTTGGCCCGGATATTGTTGCGGTGGAAATCGATGGTGCTCTCGGCCAGGTGCATGGTTTCCGCGATCTCCTTGGTATTCTTCCCCTGCTGCACCAGATTGGAAACTTCGAGCTCGGTATGCGAAAGGCGTAGTAATTTGGAGGTCAGGTTGCGCGCCAGGGGCGACACGATCTCCTTGAGGTTGGCTTCCAGAATCTCTACATAGGCTTTTACCTTGGCATCCAATTTCCGCTGCTTTATTTTTTCCAGATAAGGAAAAATCAGTCGGTTGACGTTCAACAACACTTTTTCTTCGAGTTCGCTTTTATCCGCTTCTCGTTGCTTGAGCAAAACCTTCAAGGCCGCGTTGGCTTCCTCCAGCCGCATGGCCTGGTCTTGGACCTCTTTATTCGCCTGGACGAGTTCCGCCGTTCGCTCGACTACCCGCTTTTCCACTTCGGCATACGCCTTGAGCAACGCTTCCCCGGCCTGTTTGCGGGCGGTGATGTCCGCCCCGTAGATGCGCAGGCGTTGGTCATTGTCCACGAAATGAATCGTCTGCTGATACCACTTTTCGTCCACCGGCACTTCGCGCACCAGGGATTTGTCCGGCCCCTCGCGCAGGCGGGCGATCACCGCCGCCCAATCCGCCAGCCACGGATGCCCTGGTCCGCGCTCGCGAAGGCCGGGCAGCATCCGCTCGGCGCTGGGGTTGCAGTAATGCACGCGCCCGGCCACATCCACTTCGACGACCGGCCTGGGGTTGAGCATGGGAAAGCTGGCCAGACGCCGTGTTTCGGCCTCCGCCTGCCGGCGCACGGTGATATCTTCCATCACGAGGCGGCATTCCTGTCCGTCCTGGGACGCGCTGGCCGTGATTTGCACGTGGCGCGGCGCCTGATCTTCCTTCAACAGCGTTGCCTCGCACACCTGCTTGACCGGGCTTGCAAACACTTTCTTGAGCAAGGCGCTGAAACCGGTCCGGTCCGAATGGCCGAGAAAGAGCCCCAGACGGCGGCCCGCGAGCTGCGCGCGCGCCACGCCCAGAAGCAGCGAGGCGGTTAGATTCGCCTGGCGGATCGCGCCGTCGGGAGCCAGGGTCAAGTAGCCCACGGGCGCAAAATCGTAGAGGTCGGTGTAGCGTTCCAGCCCGGCCTCGACCTGGGCGCGCGCCTCCCGCAGCGCCTCGTTTTGCATCTCCAGTTCGATCTGATGCACCTGCAGTTCGTGCACGAGCCGCTGCATATCGGCCACGGTCCGGGGCGGGGCACCTTGCTTGGCTGCCGCCCGCAACTTTGCTTCGGCCTGGCGGCGCAGGGCGACGGCGTCCGCCGTGGCGTTACGCTCTTTTTTCATGGCGAGCCTTTGGTCGCGCGTTTTTCCTTTTCCGAACGGGCCTGGCGCAGTTGGATCTCCAGCGTCTTGGCCGCGGTGATGTCCGAAAAGGTGATCACCACGCCGTCGATGCGGTTCTCCAGGGTGCGGTAGGGCATGATGCGCACCAGAAACCAGCGCCCGTCGCGGGTGGCCACCTGTTTTTCCACGAAGACCAGGGTGCGCAGCACCTCGTGGGCATCCGCGACCAGGTCCGGATACTCCAGGTCGCTGGCGATGTCGGTGATCGGACGGCCCACGTCGCCGGGGATCAGCTTGATGATGCTGGTGGCCTGGGTGGTAAAGCGGCGCACGTTAAGCGCGTCGTCCAGAAACAGCGTGGCGATGTCGGTGCTGTTGAGCAGGTTCTTCATGTCGTTGTTGGCCCACGACAGCTCGTCCACCTTGGCTTGCAGTTCGTGGTTGACGGTCTGCAGCTCCTCGTTGAGCGACTGCATCTCCTCCTTGGAGGTGGTCAGCTCTTCGTTGGTGCTCTGCAGCTCTTCGTTGGCGGACTGCAACTCCTCGTTGGCCGATTTGAGCTCTTCCTGGGAGGTCTGCATCTGCTCGCGGCAGGTCTGAATCTCCTCGCGGGCCTGCTGCAGTTCGCCCGCCAAGGCCGCCAGGCTCTCGCCGCGCGCCGATGCCCGGGAGCTTTTGGCCGCGGCCCGGGGTTCGGGCGGCATGGCCACCTCCGTAAAGACGATCAGCACCATCCCTTGCAGGGCCGCGGGTTCGGAGATCGGCTGAACCATGATGTCCACGGCCTGCATCCCGCCGTTGGTGCCCACCTTCACGCCCTTGAGGCCGGCCGCCTTTTTCTGGCGCAGGGCCTTGTGCCAGGTGTTGTTCAGCTCGTGGCGCAGCCCCTCGCGCGCCATGGCGAAGATGTTCCAGTTGGCCTTGCCCGCTGCCGGCTCCAGGTATTTGCCGGTGCGCCCGCTTATATATAGGATATCGCCTTTGTCGTTGGTCAACACGGCCGCCGGACAGTAGTGTTGCAACAAAAGCTGGTCCGCCAGGGCCTGGAGGTTGGGCACGGCCGTCCGGGCCGGGGGCGGAAGGCTTGCGATTCCCGACGGATGGGGCACGAACGCGGAGGGAAATTCCACCGGCTCGGCTGCCAGGGCGGAATCGAGCCGCCGGAAGATACGCGCTTTTTTGGCCAACGGGGCGAACAGATGGGTAAAGGCGCCGATGGTCTCGGCGCTGCCCAGAAACAGGATGCCGCCGGGATTCAGGCTGTAGTGAAACAGGGGCATGAGTTTTTTTTGCATGCCCTGGTCCAGGTAGATCAGCAGGTTGCGGCAGATCAGCAGGTCGAGTTTGGTAAAGGGCGGGTCCATGATCATGTTCTGGGCGGCAAAGATCACCATCTCGCGGATCTCCTTGGCCACCCGGTAGCCGCGCTCGTCCTTTACAAAGAAGCGGCGCAGGCGCTCGGCGGAGATGTCCGCGGCGATGTTGGCCGGATAAGCGCCCGCGCGCGCCTTGTCGATGGCGTCCCGGTCCAGGTCCGTGGCAAAGACCTGGAGCGAAAAGTGCCCGGCCGCATGGATCTGCTCCAGGGCCTCCTTGAAAACCATGGCCAGGGAATAGGCCTCCTCGCCCGTGGAGCAGCCCGATGCCCAGGCCCTGAGCGCCCCGCCTTTGGGATGGGCCGCCAGCAGGGCCGGCAGGACCTCGGTTTTCAACTGCTCCCAGGCCGGCGGGTCGCGGAAAAAGCTGGTGACGCCGATCAGCAGCTCCTTGAAGAGCAGCTCGGTTTCCTGGGGGTTCTCGCGCAGGAAGCGGACATAGGTGGCCAGCTTGTCGATCTGGTGCAGGCCCATGCGCCGCTCGACCCGGCGGTAGATGGTGCTCTTTTTGTACAACGAAAAATCGTGTCCGGTCTTGGAGCGCAGCAGGATAAATACCTTTTCCAGGGCGCTCTGGCTCTTGCCCTCGCGCTCCGGATCGGACGGGGCAACCAGGGGCGCGTGTTTCAGATAGTCGCTGATCCGGCCCGGCAGCTCTTCGGCCGGAGCCACCACGTCGGCCAGACCGGCATCGATGGCGCTGCGGGGCATGCCGTCGAACTTGGCCGACGCCGGGGCCTGCACAAAGACCACCCCGGCTTTCTCTTTGATGGCCCCCAGGCCCAGCGTGCCGTCCGAGCCCATGCCCGACAGGATCACGCCGATGCTGCGCGCCTGGCAGTCATCGGCCAGGGAGCGGAAGAAGAAATCGATGGGCAGGCGCAGGCCCCGGGGCGCGGCCGGCGCGAGCAAGTGCAGCACCCCGTGCAGGATCGACATGTCCTTATTGGGGGGGATCACATAGACATGGTCCGGCGCGACTTTGTGGCGGTCCCGGACCTGGACGACCGGCATGGGGGTGGTACGCTGGAGCAGCTCCACCATGATGCCTTTGTGGGTCGGGTCCAGGTGCTGGACGATGACAAAGGCCATGCCGCTGCCTTGCGGCACGTTTTTGAGAAAAAGCTCCAGGGCCTCGAGTCCTCCGGCCGAAGCGCCGATGCCCACGATGGGAAAGGCGTTCGGTCGGGTCGGCGTCGCTTCTGGCGGCACGGGCGCCGCCGGTGACTGCTTGCGCGGCTTTGGGAGCGGCTTTGCTCCTGGTTTTGGAACGCTCTTCGGGCCCGATGGTTTCTTCATGATCGGCATCCTCATCGCGGTAGGCGGCGGTGTCCTGGTGTATAATGCATGGAGCTGGGGTTCCCACGGAATGCTTCAGGAAGGTGCATCCGCGTTTTCATGTGAATAGCATATATCAATTCCATGGGAATAGCCCCATATTTCCCCGCTATTCCGTCGATTCAACCCTTTTTCCGGCCCATAACCAGCAAGACGATACCGCCCACGAAGGCAATCGAACCGGCCCAGGTCGATTGGGTTTGCGTGCTGGTGAACAAGTGCCGATTCCAAACTCGCCATCGGAGAGGAAACCTTCGTTCGCGCGAATCTGCATAACCTTAAACTCAATTATTGTGCCAACCGGCCAACCCGCGGGCGCTCGTCGCCCATCACCGTGATTATTAAGATGAATCGGTAATCGTAGGGTTGCCGGGCCGGCGCGATGGGCCACATGGTAAAGGTCAGATTTAACCGGTGGTCACATATGACCCGTATTCCGGTCCCTTTTGTTTTTTGGGTGGCCGCTGCCGGGGGGGCGGATGGAAGGGGAGCGGCCGTCTCGGATTGACCGGGCGGCTCGCTCCATTGCGTGCGGATTTTAGAGTTTACGGCGCCGGCCACCCCATAATCGGCACCGTGCTGATGCTGTTCTGCGGGCTGCCCTCGATCACCCGATCGCTGTAAGAGACGTAGACCAGCACGTTGCGCTCGCGGTCGAAGAAGCGCACGACCTGCAAG
>JAKAFO010000477.1 GCA_021819735.1 Deltaproteobacteria bacterium | reverse complement strand
GACAGCGTGGAGAACTATCCCGGCTTTACCCACATCGGCGGGGCCGAACTCTCCATGCGGTTTGCCGAGCATGCCCGCTCGTACGGCCTGACCGAGATCAACGAAGAGGTGGCGGCCATCGAGCCGGGACTGGAGCATCACACCGTGCGCCTGGCCGACGGCCGGACCCTGGCCGCCCATGCCGTGATTCTGGCCACCGGCGGCACGCCGCGCAAGCTCAAGGTACCCGGCGAGGATGCCCTATACGGCAAAGGGGTTTCTTATTGCGCGGTGTGCGACGGATTTTTCTTCCGCGGCAAGCAGGTGATCGTGGTGGGCGGCGGCGACAGCGCCTGCGAAGAGGGCCTTTACCTAGCCAAGCTGGCCGAAAAGGTTTACCTGGTCCACCGCCGGGATGCCCTGCGGGCCAGCATGATCCTGCAACAGCGCGTGGCTGCCGAATGCAAGATGGAAGTCGTCTGGAATTCCGTGGTCTCCGAGATCAAGGAGAGCAACGGGGGCGTCAGCGGTGTGCGGTTGCGTGACACGCGCAACGGCCAGGAACGGGACATGCCCATCGACGGGATCTTCATCTTCATCGGCTTCGATCCCAACAGCCAATTGGTTCCCGCAGGCGTTCGGCGCAGCGTCGATGGGTTTGTGCTCACCGATGACCAGTGCAGCACGGCCATTCCCGGCATCTATGCCGTCGGCGACCTCAGAGAGCGATACGCTCGCCAGATCGTGCTGGCTGCCGCCGATGGCTGCATGGCCGCCCTTTCGGCCGCCCACTATGTGGAGGGCCGCAAAGCCAAGGATGCCTTGAGCTGCGAGTTGCCCGCCGGCCTATAGCTGAGGCCGCTTCTATTCAATCAACGCCCCGCCCCTGGTTTTCCGACCGGGGGCGGTCTTTTTTGGGGCCATCAAAAATATTGCATTACTTATCGTCCGTGGCTATATTCGTAATGTTTTTAGGAGGCGAACGGAGGTGCCTATGGCCGAGGATGACAAACTTCAATCCCAAACCACCTTTGCGGATCTGCGCGGACGCCAGTCGGTGCGGGCCACCTTCAAGCTCACCGACATGTGCATCGAGGCCATCGGGATTGTGGCGGCCCAGTTGGGCATCAAGCAAAAATCGCTCTTCGACCATCTGTTCAGCGACACCCAGACCCTCAGCTCCATCGCCAGCAAGTTCCGCAACGCGCGGCTCGACGCGGCCAACCGCATCCAGAAAACCTTCGTGATCAGCCGCGGCGCCCTGGTGAGCCTGGAAGAGGTCGCCCGCAACTACAATGCCCCCCGGGACGCCCTCATCGAAATCTCGGTGCAGCGCCTGCTGCCTATGATCGCCGAGCAGCGCCAGCGCCACGCCAAACGCAAGGCGGTCTTCGGCCGTGTTCAAAAACATCTGGAGGAGGGTCGCAAACTGCTGGCCGAGGCCTACGCCGAGCTGGGCGAAGAGGAGCTGATCACCGACCGGCTCAATGCCGCCATGGCCATGTACGAGAGCGCCTTCAAGCACATGAGCGCCTTCATCGAAAAGAGCGAGGGCATCGAAAGCTTCGAGCCCGATGCCTTTACCAAGGTCGATATCGTGTTTGAAGAGGAATGAACAGGTGCCCGTGGTCACTCTAAAGCGATGAGGAGCGGCACCACATGCAGTTGGCGGCTCTTCTCCACGGTGGCCCCCAGCTTCCAGCCCTTGCAGCGCCCCTGCCCGTCGAGCAACCCCGAGATGGCCGCCACCAACCCCTTGATGTCGATGATCGGGTGGCGGGAGAAAACCGTGGGCAGGCCGTAGGTCAGATTGCAGGCCAGACACTTGCGCGGCCGTTGGTGCAGTTCCAGGGCAAAGCGCAGTTGCCCCTCTTGGAATCCGTTATAAGCCAGGCGAATGTCATAGGCCCCCTCTTTGGGGTCGCCCAGCAGGGCGTCGAAGAAGCGATCGGCCCGCTCGGCCGGGAACAGCTCCTGGAGTGTCTCGGTTGTGAACAGCGCGGCAAAGGGGTCGGTGGTGTTTGCTTTCATGGGGCGATCCGTCGGCAACAGGTCCATTGTGTTCGGATGGCGTACCGGACGCCATTTTCGTCCGCGGATGATTCACGCGTTTTGCCTTATACAAATATTCTTTTCGTAAAGTCAAACAGGCCCGACCTCGTCGGGTATTTTAGGCTTGCGCACCCGGGTCGATCCCTATAATACTCCAATGTATTCCACACGAACCCCCGTTCGGTCGAGCGGGCAACGGCATCCAAGTTAAAAGAACAAGGAGCAGGGCATGAAAAAATTCTTCGCGGAGTTTTTCGGGACGTTTTGGCTGGTCTTGGGCGGATGCGGCAGCGCGGTGCTGGCGGCGGCGTTTCCCGATGTGGGCATCGGCCTGCTGGGCGTCTCCCTGGCCTTCGGGTTGACTGTGCTCACCATGGCCTTCGCCATCGGCCACATCTCCGGCTGTCATCTCAATCCGGCGGTCTCGGTGGGGTTGTGGGCCGGCGGGCGCTTTTCGGCCGGCCAACTGGCGCCCTACATCATCGCCCAGGTATTGGGCGGCATCGTGGCCGGGGCCGTACTGTATGTGATCGCCAGCGGCAAGGCGGGCTTTGACGTTAGCGCCGGTTTTGCTTCCAACGGCTTCGGCGCCCACTCGCCCGGCGGTTACTCCTTGACGGCGGCCCTGGTGTGCGAAGTGGTCATGACCGCGATGTTCTTGATCGTGATTCTGGGCTCCACCGACGAGCGCGCGCCCCAAGGCCTGGCGCCCATCGCCATCGGCCTGTGCCTGACCCTGATTCACCTGATCTCCATTCCCGTCACCAATACTTCCGTCAATCCCGCGCGCAGCACCGGCGTGGCGATCTTCGCCGGCGGTTGGGCCTTGCAGCAGTTGTGGCTCTTCTGGGTGGCGCCCATCGGCGGCGCGATCTTGGGGGCGCTCGTCTACCGCTTCATCGGCGCCAAAGAGTAAACGGCCAGAATAAAGAAGTTCACGCCGTCAGGCAGACCAAGCCTTTGAGATAGTGGGCCTCGGGAAAGTTCAGCGATATGGGGTGATCGGCGGCCTGGTGCAGGTGGCCGATCACCCGGACCGTGCGGTCGGCATCGGCGGCGGCATCGGCCACGATCTTCTGGAAGAGGGCCGGCGTCACCAACCCCGAACAAGAGAAGGTCAGCAGCAC
>JAKAFO010000476.1 GCA_021819735.1 Deltaproteobacteria bacterium | reverse complement strand
CCATAAGGCCGCATACTTGGCGAAATACTGGAGATCACCGACCAGAATCGAAATTCAGAACTTTTCGCAAAAACCCTGTCAAGTCTTTTTTTACTTCTTTTTATGTTTTTATGCTGAATAGTTACATTTTCTGATGTCCGCCACAAGATCATCTATTTTCCTCCATATGTTGCCCGCCAGCCTTAAATCCTCTATGGCCTGTCTGCCACCTATTTTGTATATGTTTATGGTCGAAACAATTGTACCAAGGTTATACTTGATCGTTTTTAGCAACTGGGCGTCATCAACAACCATGTTTAATGACCTGAAGATATCGGTCAAGGCTTTACCCAACTCCTCTTCCTTGCCCGGCGGGTATTTAGCCAGTAACTCTTTCAACAATTTTTTAAATGCCGAAATCGTCCCCGCATGCGCCGGCTGAACAAGCCGTTGTATTGGGCTCAAACCAGCGATCAGCTCAGGATCATCCGCGGCGGTTTCATCCCAGCCTGCCAAATATAGCATCCAGGTTTCCAAATCATCGATGGAATGGATGGCGCCGCCAAGAACTTTTAACAAAGGCCCCCTAAGCTCATCATCGATAACGATCGCGGCCCCCAGTTGCAGCACCGGAATACACTTTTCCACAAGCTTCCAATTGCCCTTTTTGATGGCTTCTGCGCCCATTTCGAAATATTTTCCCAGCACCTTGTTCAGTGCGATGACCGCATCCAAATCGATGGTGTTGAGCACCTTGATAAACGTCTTACCGCCGGCGATACCCGCGTTGACGACTTCACCGACACCGGTAACGATGAGTGCATCCGCTGCCAAACCGATCCATGAAAGCGTGTAAACCGACTTTTTGAACTGGTCCGACCCAGTGGCCAAGTAGTAAGACTGAAGCGCGATATCCCTTAAATCTCCAAAGGGAATGGCGCCTACGGCAATATCCCCGACAATGCCCGAGGCGGTCGAGACATCCCCAAGCAAGGCGCCCCTGGCGATGTTCTTTTCCATTTCTTTGACGTACTGGTTGATCGTTATGGCCATGATGGCTGCCTGGGTCGCGCCGGCCTTGATTTTGCCCCACCATTTGGTCATTTGCTGGTAGGTGGCTTCGTCCGCGTAGGCTTTCGGCACAAAACAGCCTTTGGCGATACTGAAACCCGATGGCGCTTTTGCATAGGTGCGCTGCCCCAACTGCCCCGTGCTGCGCACAAGGGCACTGGCCTTTGCATCCGCACCGATGGTCAAGGGCATTTCGATTTCATTGTTGGCAAATGTCATCAGATAGGGTTCGGTCCAGTCGATCATCCTGAAATCGGACATCAAGCCGGTGTAGGTAAAGCCCAATTGCAGCGCGATGGCCCCGGCAACTTGCACCAGATTACCGTTTGCGGGCACAGATTGGAGAATGCCATCCACCTCTATCATCAGTTGGCTATTTTTGTAATGAGCGGCTACTTTATGCCAGGTGTTCAGGTTTATGGGTTGGCTGAAGATCTCGAAAGAGCCCTGATCGGTAGTAATTCGATAGCGCAACCTGCGATCTGTTTCCAATGTCAGGTGCTGAGATCTAAGAAAAAAATCGACAAGCGCGCCAGGGGCTTGCGGCTTGAAGTACAGCGAAAATCCCATATTGTTGGGTTTATCCATCACTGAATGGGCACCCAAACGAACAGCCGCATTATCCTGGAACTGAAAACTTCCACCAAATCCATCGTGATGATCCATGGCAAGCGTCACTCTGTCCAGGGTGCCGTGTAAAAAGCCGTAGCTGTCAAAGGCTTGATTATCGAGGACCTGGGTCATGGAATAGTGAAGGACAGGCTCGATGGGCGGATTCATCAGATCGCCGATGGTGGCTGTCACGGTCTGGCCTGGCGTGCCTTCCACGGTCACCGTGGACTCGGCGGCATAGGCCACTGATTTTTCTCCTTCATCAGTTTCCACGTTCACAGTCCCACCGGTGGTGCGATCACCGATGAGCAACTGATCGGACAAGCCCATGCCCGAACCGTTTACGACTTCAAAATCGATGGATGTCGCGGCCCCCGCGAATGTGGCCAGTATTTTTCCTGGGCCGGTAAATTCCGAGGCTCGAAAGTCAGTGGAAGCATTGCCGCCGGAAAGTGTTACTTCTTTATTTCTTAGCTCGCCGTGGGTCTGACGTAAGGTGATGGTCTGTCCATCCAGTGTGCCGATGGGGCTTGTGGCCTGTATCATCAGGTTGGCGGTTTCACCTACGTTGACCGTCGACGGCATTGTCAGCAGGAGCTGCACGTCTGCGACCTCCACGGTTTCCTGCACCTGAACCGCTCCGCTCCGAATGGTGATGGTTTTAACGCCTGGAGTCTCCAGCCCTTTTAATACGGCGGCAACCTGGCCATTGGTGGTCGCAGACGCCGAATTGATCGTAAGGTCCCCATCACTGGCAATATCCACGTTGGTGCCATCCGCAACGTAATTGCCCGCTTGATCCTTCACGGTAACGACGAGCTGAACTTCCCCTATTCCTCCGATGGCGGTTGCGCCGCTCTTCTGGATATCGATGCCCGCTGGAACACCGGGAACGACGCGAAACATTGGCGTCTCGATATCGCGCGAGGCGCCGTTGTTGACGTCAACCGAGACACTGGCGTAGCTTCCGGCGATGCGGGACATTTGCAGCGTCGTTGAAAAATATCCGGATTTGGCTCTTTGAACTTGGGGGCTGATTTGACCGGCGCTGGTGGAGGATTCCCACCTAACCAGGTATTCAGGCTGCTTGTCGGGCGTCCGGGTAGTATATCCGGCAATCACCATGTTGACATTGGCCGTGGGGGTATCCGCCGAGATTTGAATTTCGCCGGGGATTCCGGGCTCTGGGGAAAGAATCACTTTCTCGAACGCAAACTCCCACAACACATTCGCATCATCGCCGTTCTGGTATAGCCGGATGGCCAGGTAGTCTTCGGGGTCCAGCAGGTTGGCCTCTTCGGGGTTGGCGAAGATCAGTTCGTTGTTGGGGCCGAGGGTGGCGATCAGCTCGTGATCGCCGATGGCCATGACCAGGGTGCGGCCGGGGCCGAAGGGGGCCAGCGCTGGTAATGACAACCGAAAACTGACCCCCAACGACAGCCAAATTTTGACCCCCACTTTTGGTTAGTAAAGGGGTCTCTGCACCCAGATTGAAACCCGGT
>JAKAFO010000475.1 GCA_021819735.1 Deltaproteobacteria bacterium | reverse complement strand
CAGAACTCATCGAACAATGGAAGGAGCGGTACAACCTGCCCGTCGATCCGGAACGCCTGCCTCAATGGATCGAGAAAGCCAGGACCACTCTGGGCCCGCCCTTGAACGCCTCGCGCACCCTGGGTGCCTTGGGCGGGATCGTGGCCAGCCGCATCGCCCGGGAATTTCGCTTCGGCGGGCCCTCCTTCGTGGTGTCGGCGGAAGAAACTTCGGGATTGCGGGCTGTCGAGATTGCCATGCGCATGCTTCAGTCACGGCAAACGGATGCCATGTTGGTGGGGGCCGTCGATCTGAACTGTGACCCGCGCAACCTCGCCACCCTTTACGATGCTAAAAACCTCAGCCGCTCAGGGCGCATTCAGCCTTTCGATCAAGCGGCGGATGGCACCCTGCCCGGGGAGGGCGCCGTGGCCTTGGTGCTCAAACGCTTGGAAGATGCCCAGGCTGATGGCGATCGCATCTACGCGGTGATCAAAGGTATCGGCGGCGCCCATGGCGCTTTCACCGGTCGTCATGAGCGGGGCACCGAGGCTTATTGTGCTTCCCTGGAGCGGGCTTTTCAGGATGGGCCCACCGATTCTGCAACCGTCGGGCTGATCGAGTGCCATGGCAGTGGTATTCCGGATGAGGACGCCACCGAGGCGCATGCCCTGGCGCAATTTTTCGGCAGCAACACCAAATCGCCGGACCGTGCTGTGGCCCTGGGCGCACTCAAGCCGCTGGTGGGAAATACCGGCGCTGCCGCGGGTCTGGCATCTTTGGCCAAAGGCGCCCTTAGCCTTTTTCATCATCTGCTGCCCGTGATGCCCAATTACAGTGGGCCGCCACCATCGTTGCGGGACAAGTCAGGCTTCCATTTCCCCCGGCAAACGGCCTACTGGTCCCATGATCGCATGTCCGGCGCCCGCACCGCCTGCGTGGCGGCCATGACCCGCGATGGCAATTGCATGCATGCGGTGCTGGGCCAGTACGATGAATCGGTAGTTTCCGCACCCTCGGCTCGTCATAGCCGACCCCGGCGGCCGATGGGCCCTCTACCCTTTGGGCTTTTTCTGCTCCAAGGCCAAAATAAGCATGGGCTCGCAGCGGATTTGATGCGGCTCGAAAGTTTGGCGAAGAATATTGCCTCACCACCAAATAGTGTGGCGACTATAGAGGACTTATCCCATATATGGTACCAGCAAGCGCCGACCGCCGAAAAAGGCGCTTACCGTCTATCGCTCTTGGCGCACTCCCTGGACGATCTTTTTGTTCAGATTGCGGAAGCACACCAGTGCATTCAAAGTCATTCTTCGCGGAACTTCGGTGCCCGCGGCGGCGTGTGTTATCTAACCGAATCGGAACACTTTCGCGGTGAAATATCTTTTGTTTTTCCTGGATCGGGGAACCATTATATAGGAATGGGACGTACCCTTGGGGCGCATTTCCCGGAGGTGTTGCGGGCAATGGATCGCAAGACCGACCGGTTGCACTCCCAAATGCTGCCCCATCTGTTCGATCCCTGGCGCGCGGACTGGCCGGCCAACTGGCAGACTGAAAGTTATCAGGCGCTGGTTGCCGACCCGCTCCATACCATATTCGGCCAAGTGATCTTCGGCGGGCAGATGGCCCGCCTACTAAAAGAATTCAATCTGCGCCCCGATGCCGCCATCGGCTACAGCCTGGGAGAATCGGCGGGCCTCTTTGCATTGGATGCCTGGCCGGACCACGGAGAGATGCTGGATCGCCTGGCATCCTCCGACCTGTTCAAGACCCAACTGTGCGGCCCCTGCGAGGCGTTGCGCCGCACCTGGCAGATCCCAGCCAATGAAAAAGTTCAATGGCGTGTGGCGGTCGTCAACCGTCCCGTCGCCCAGGTGGATGCGGCCATCGCCGCCATCCCCCATGTACGCCGCCTGATCGTCAATACCCCCAATGAGTGTGTCATCGGCGGATTGGATGCACCGGTGGCCCGGGTAATCAAACAGCTCGGTTGTGAAGCCCTTTATCTGGATGGCGTGGTGACGGTGCACTGCGACGCCGCCCAACCCGTCGCCCAGGCATACAAGGATCTGCACCGTTTCCCAGCATCGACCATTGCAGGGCTGCGCTTTTACAGTTGCGCCCAAGCCGACAGCTACGCCTTGAGCTCCGAGGCTGCGGCCGATTCGATCTTGCAGCAGGCTTTGAACGGCTTCGATTTTCCGGCGACTGTCCGCAAGGCCTACGCCGACGGCGTTCGGGTTTTTATCGAAATCGGCCCTCAATCCTCATGCACACGGATGATCCGACAGATCCTGTGGTAAGCGCCTCACCTGGCCGTGACAGCCAACACGCGCGGCGAAGATGAATGCCTCAGCCTGCTCAAGTGCCTGGGGACATTGGCCGCCGCCGGCCTTACGGTCGATCTGGCGCCGCTCTACGCTTATCCGCCAAACCATTTTAGAACCCGAATTCAAATCGGTCCCAATGCCATTCGGGTACCGGTGGGCGGACCGCCGCTCTCCATACCACCTTTGCCGCTACTAGAGCCCGCGCTCCCCACCGGAGTGACGAAGGTGGATGGTTTGCCTGCTGAAGTGAAGCCGGCCTCACAGGAAAGGTACATTGCACCAGTTGCACTCGCGCCCCGAACCATAAGCGCAGAACCGGAGCCATCCCACATAGATGCCTCTATCGAGGCCCTCAACGCCAATTTGACCGCGACAGCCCAAGCCCACGACCAGTTTTTGGACCTTTCCCGGGAGATCACTCGCCAATATGGCCAGGCTTTCGAGTATCAGACGCAACTCATGGCCAGATTGACCCGATTGGGTGGATCTTTTCCTGAAGTTCAACCAGAAGCGTCCGATCCGACGTTCGAATCATCGATTCCCGATTCGGCACCCTCGGACGCCTTCTCAAGGGAGCAGTGCCTGGAGTTTGCCATCGGTTCGGTCGGCAAGGTGTTGGGGCCGCAATTCGATATCATCGATACCCATAAAGTCCGGGTGCGCCTGCCGGACGAACCCTTGATGCTGGTGGACCGTATCCTCGAGGTGCAGGGTGAAAAGTGCACGCTGGGCGCCGGACGCATCGTCACCGAACACGATGTGCACCCAGGGGCCTGGTACCTGGACGGCGGGCGAGCGCCGGTGTGTATTTCGGTGGAGGCCGGTCAGGCCGATCTTTTCCTGAGCAGTTATT
>JAKAFO010000474.1 GCA_021819735.1 Deltaproteobacteria bacterium | reverse complement strand
GTTTCCCAGAAAGGCAAGTTCGAACTGGCGCACCAGGGGACCTTATTTTTGGATGAAATCGGAGAGATGAGCGCCTCGGCCCAGGCCAAGATCCTGCGCGGCATCGAAAACAGCGCCATCTATCCTTTGGGCTCCCCCCGGGCCCTGCCCCTGGATGTGCGCATCATCGCGGCCACCAACCGCAATCCGGAAACACTCGTGGACCAGGGCCGGTTCCGCCAGGATCTCTACTATCGCCTCAATGTGGCCCACATCCATTTGCCGCCGCTGCGCGAGCGAAGGGAAGATATCCCGGAATTGGCTACCCGGCGCATCCTTCAATTAAACCGGCGCTCGGGGCGCCAGGTGGACGGCTTAAGCCCGGAGGCTCAATCGGCCCTGGCCGAACACCATTGGCCAGGCAACATCCGCGAGTTGAACAACCTGATCGAAGCCACCTACCTCAATTGCCAGACCCGCCAAATCCAATTTGCGGATTTTCCGCCGACCTTTTCCCAAAAGGTCACCTTCTACCGGGTCGGCGCCATCAGCGAAAAAGATCAATTGCTCAGCATGCTCAGCGCCACCCGTTGGAACAAGAGCGAAACCGCGCGCAAACTCAACTGGAGCCGCATGCGTATCTACCGCGCCCTCAGACGCCACAACCTGACGGACAGACAGCCGTAATTTTACCCCTGTGCTTGCCTGCCGCGCAGCATCCAACTTTAAGGTTTTTCGAGCGCGAAATTTAGGCCTTTCCCACTAAACATTTTTTACATATATGGTAGTTGTAAATATAACATGCATTGTCTATGAGTGGCACGCGGCTTCGTTTATTCCTGATGACATTTTCCCTTTCAGAGGAAAGGGGAGGCGGCCTGACCGGGCCGAAAAAGAGGAGGATTTGAATCATGAAACGTATGACATGGTTGCTCTTGGTGTTTCTATTGTTGGCGTTTGCGGCCAGCAGTGCTTTCGCGAAGGCGGATAAAACGGCCTATCCCGTTGTCTTCGCGCACGGCATGCTGGGGTTCGACCAACTGATCGGCATCAACTACTTCGGCAACGATTATGGCGTCTTTGTGGGCGATGCCTGCGACGAGTCGCTTGAAATCTCCTGCAACCGGAAGATCGACCCGGCCCAGAAGGCGTTTGCCACCGCGGTGAACCCGTTGCAGGCCTCCGAGGATCGCGGGTTGGCCCTGGCCGACCAGGTGGAAAGTTATATGGCCACGGTGAGTGCGCCCAATGTCAATCTGGTGGGCCACTCCCAGGGCGGCATCGATGCCCGCAAAGCGGCCAAAGTGCTCTATGAACGCAAAGGCCGACAGGTGGTAAAGGTGCTGGTATCGATTTCATCGCCCCATCGCGGTTCACCCGTGGCCAAATCCATTTTGGATCAGGGCGATGAAGGCATCAACAAACTGCTGACCATCCTGGCGAACTCCTTTTTGACCCCCATCGTTTTCGGCGAAAAAGGCGATATCATCGCCAGCATGAAGTCGCTGATGTATGACGATTATGACGCCGCTGACGGCCAGGTGACCGGGCTCAAGGCCTTCAATGCCAAATACGGCATCGATAACAAGTATGTCGGCCACTATGCCTCGATCATCACCGCGGCCGGCGAGGATCTCAACCCCATCCTGGCGGCCATGGGCGCGCTGGGCGGCGAACCCATCGATGGCGACGGATGGTGCGGTGCCGAAAACGAAGATTGCGATCATGACGGTGCGGCCGGCGCAGGCGATGGCGATGCGGACGATGACGACGATGACGGCCTGGTCGGTATCAATTCCCAGCAGATGGGCCATCGCCTCAAATACAGCAAGAGCTGGTTCCTGGGCGGCGCTTTCGCCGTGGACGGCACCACCGGCTATGTGGCGGACATCAACCGCCCCAATCAGACCCAGTCCACTTCCCGCAGCAGCGTGGTGATTGCAGACCATCTGGACATCATCGGCTTCGGCACGATTCCCGTGGTGATGCCCGACGACGTCGATGAGTTCGAATTCTACGGCGCCCTCATCGATTACATCGCCCACAATGAAGGCGGCCGTAAAACCCGCTAACCACCTGGGTAGACTGTGACCCGCTCGAAATGAAGGGGAAGGGCAACGGGCGCCCTTCCCCTTCTCGGCGTCGCGGCAACGGAGTTCAGGCATGAGTCGATCCAACCATAGAATACTGATCTCGGCCGGCGTGGCGCTCCTGCTGGGCGCTTGCTGTTATTTTTTCTTCACGCATGTCCATTCCGCCCCCCCACCCGGACCGAGGGCTCCGGCCAAGGCCGGCTCGACCCCGGAGACGATGGCCCAACGATCCCAGGTCGCTCCGGGCTCCCAAGCCACCGGCAAAGCATCCGCGACCGCGGACGATGAGGCCCTGCGCCAAGTCGTCACCATGCAGGTGATTGTCGCCAAGCTGTTGGATGCCTACGCGAACACCATCGATCATCCGCGCATTCAATTGCAGGCCATCCAAATGCTGGTCAACTACCTGAAGCAAGCGTATCCCGACACATGGCGCGAGCATGTGGAGCAGTATCTGCGGGCCGCTTTTCCGGAGCAGGCCGACCGACTCTATGCCCAATTCCTGTTATGGGAGGAATATACGGCTTGGATGCAGGACAATTACCAAGCGACCATTGCCATGCCGGCCGATCAAAGAAGAGATTTCATCTGGGCCAAACGCAAGCAGTTTTTCGGCGAAGAGGCCACCCTGATCTGGGCCAAGGAGATGGAAGAACAACAAGTCTCGGATGCGGTGGCCGAACTCAGCCAACTCAAGCAGGCGCCCTTCGAAGAAAAAGCAGCGTACTATAACGCGCGCCTGGAAGATATTTATGCCGATGAATTCGAAGCCTACAAGCGCAAGTATCCCCAGAAGATGATGGACCAGTTCCTGTCGGCGGAAGATGTCCAGGAAGATCTGCGCAATATGCCGGCCGACCAGCGCCAAGCCAGCCTGGACGATTTTCGCAGATCCGTCGGATTGGACGAGGAAGCCGTCAAACGCTGGTCCGACCTGGATGCCACCCGGGAGACCCGCTGGCAGACCGGAGAGACCTACATGCAGCGCCGGGCCAAAATCCTTAGCGAAAACGTTAACGGCAGCGAACTTGACGCGCTACGAAGCGAGCTTTTCGGGGCCGAAGCGCAGACCATCAAGGATGAGGAGGAATCGGG
>JAKAFO010000473.1 GCA_021819735.1 Deltaproteobacteria bacterium | reverse complement strand
CGCGCCTGCAACGCGACCTGACCGACTCCACCGTGATCCGCAACCTGGGCGTGCCCCTGGCCCACACCCTGATCGCCTTCCAGTCGATCCAGAAAGGGCTGGGCAAACTGCTGCTCAACGAGGCGGCCCTCGAACGGGACCTGGAAGCCAACTGGGCCGTGGTCTCCGAAGCCATCCAGACCATCCTGCGCCGCGAAGGCTTTCCCCAGCCCTACGAAGCGCTCAAGGCCCTCACGCGCGTCAACCAAACCATCGACGCCAAGGCCATCGCCGAGTTCATCCAGGCCCTGGATATACCGGCATCCGTCAAAACCGAGTTGTCGTCCATTACGCCCCTGAACTATACCGGGCTGATCGATTTTTAGTCCGAGTTCAGCACGCAGGTAGGCGGTTCCGGCAACCGCTCTGCGACCCGTCAGACGCCGAATTTAGGGATGCTTAAGCGCAGCGGAGGGAAAACGCCCTGGACTGTCTGAGCGCAGCGAGTTTCCAGGGCGCCCGCAGCGCGCTTTAGCATCCCTTATTCGGCGGCGTAGGGGCGTAGAGCGGTTGCCGGAACCGCCGGCGAGTAAATCCACCATCTGCTTTATTAATAAGGAGGAACCCTATGGAACTAAAAACCATCCCCATCGACAACCCCCAACACCTCAACTTCATCCTCGGCCACTCCCACTTCATCAAAACCGTCGAAGATCTCCACGAAGCCATCGTCAACACCGTCCCCGGCGCCAAATTCGGCCTGGCCTTCTGCGAAGCCTCCGACGTCTGCCTCGTGCGCCACTCCGGCACGGACCAAGAGCTGATCGCCCTGGCCCAGCAAAACGCCCTGAACGTCGGCGCCGGCCACAGCTTCATCATCTTCCTGCGTGACATGTTCCCGGTCAACATCCTCAACGCCATCCGCGTCGTGCCCGAAGTCTGCCGCATCTACTGCGCCACGGCCAACCCCGTGGAAGTGGTGGTGGCCCAGACCGCCCAAGGCCGCGCCATCCTCGGCGTGGTGGATGGCTTCAGCCCCAAAGGCATCGAAGGCGAGCAGGACATCGCCAAACGCAAATCCTTCCTGCGCGCCATCGGGTACAAGCTCTAAGCGGATTGAGGATAGGAGGCGGGAAGTCTCTCAAAATGAGATACCAAAATACAATAATAATAAATCGTTAGGCTTACACGCACATCACGATTTTGCCTCAAGTTTGATCCCCGGCGGCCGATCTTCTGGGTAATGCCTTTGGCATCCAAATTGATAAGGAGATCAACCATGGGATCGAGGAAACTGGATTTACGCAGCGAGCCAAAGAACTTTCAAAAGGCATTGGGAAAATACTTTAACACGGCCTTCGGGCCGTCGCCTGCCCTATATCGCCATGTCAGCCTCTGCGGGTGGCGTCCGTTGATCGACCCGCGCATGCTCTGCGAAGCCGTTACGCCGTCCAACGATTCAATCTTGCCCGGCATCGAAATATATGAAACCGACGACGGCATGACCATCGAAGTGGCCTTGAACCGCATCAAGGAGGATAGCCTGCACCTGGCGGTTACAGGGCAACGCCTGATCATCCGCGGCGAAAGGATCGATGGAAGTGCGCCGGAAACCGCCGCCTCCGTGGCCTGGCGCAGCAACCCGCTGTTCCAACAGCTCATCCGCCTTCCGGAAACCGTCAACACCGGGGGCTTCAGGGCGCAAATGAAAGGCGATATCGTGCGTATCGACTTCGCCAGGCGCAGATAGCCGCCCGCAAGCCGGGCGGCATGAAGCAGGGCCATGCGAGCCATTTTTAAATTGACTGCCATCCTTTTCATCGGCGCGCTGGCATGCCTGCCCTCCGGCTGGGCCGACGAAATCGTCATGACCAGCGGCGAACGCTTCACCACCGACCACATCTGGTCGGAAGGCGACAAAATTCGCTTCAGCATGCAGGGTCTGGTCGTCAGCGTGCGTAAGGAGGATGTGGCTTCCGTAGTGCGTGGCGACGGCGAACCCCTGCCCCTGGCGACACCGGCACCGCCGCCCACTCCGACGCCGCCCGTTCCAACACCTCCCGCTCCGACACCTCCCGCCCCTAAGCCGCAGCCGCGGGTGGCGCCCGAAGCGTCCTCGCCGGCCCCCACACGATCTCCGCGCTTGCCCTGGTCCTTGGACGAGGGGGCGCGGCCGCAAGCCTCGCCATCCCCATCCCCGCCTTCCAGGCGTGTGGTTCAAGGCACAGGGTTGGCCCAGGCGACGTGGGGCATGCCCCCCGGAGAGCTGCCGGGCCTGAAAAAAATCAAAACGGACCCGCTCTACGGCGGGATCGATCAATATTGGCTTCCCGATCAGAGGCTCCAATTCGGCGAGGCACTTCTGGATGGCTGGCTCTATAACTTCTGGCAGGATCGGCTCTATTCCATCGTCATGTGGGCCGACGGCCGCATCGGTTATGAGCGTTTGAAAGGCGAAATCTTCGCCCATTACGGCCAGGGCGTGCGGCGCCGTCCGGAGGTGGAACGCTTCGTATGGGATGACGGGTCGAGCCAGCGCATGCTGGAATTCGACGCCAAAAGCCAGTCCGGCATTTTCGTCATGCGCTCCAGCGAAGTCGATCAACAGATCAAGGCGCGCTATCCGGCCGCCGCCCCCGTCGCCGCTTCCCATTAAACCGAAAACGCCTACTCCTTCATCGGCCGCAGCCGGAGGGTCACATTTACCGGCCGGGGGATCTGACCATGGGTCAGCATGATCTGCTCGGTCTGCTCCCAGGCCGGCGTATCGATCCAGCCGACCGCCGCGCCCGCCGGAGGCTGGATCAAGGGCCGCGTGGCTTCGAGCTGGGCCTTCAAAATATCTTGGGGCGTGTCCGGGTCGTACTGCTGGACATGGGCGATGGCCTTTTCGGTGTTGGCCGGATCGAGCGCCGCCCGCCATCCTTGCAGCAGGGCCGCCACGAAGCGCCGCACCAGCTCCGGATGCTCGGCGATCATCCGCTCGGAGGTGACCACCGAATTGGCCACGAAACGCACGCCGTAATCGCCGGGATTGAAGAAACCGATCGGCTCGCCGGCCTGGGTCAACTTGCGGCCGATCTCGACCCCCTGGGTGTTGGCGTAGACCGGCCACAAATCCACCTGCCGCTTGTAAAACGGCGTGTAGTCCAGGCGCACGCTCGCAAGGCGCACCTGATCGTCCGCGATGCCGGCCC
>JAKAFO010000472.1 GCA_021819735.1 Deltaproteobacteria bacterium | reverse complement strand
TGAACGGCAAACAACTCTCCGCCGAAATCTTCAAGATAGCCCCTTCCCTGCCCATCATCCTGTGCACCGGCATGGCCTACACCCTCGACCGCTTCAACGTCGAACACCCCAACATCAAAGCCCTGCTCGCCAAACCGATCCAGTACGACCAGCTCGCGCTGGGGGTGCGCAAGGTGTTGGATGGAATAGCGTAGGCCCGCCCTTGCATTAAGACAACACTCAGTTGACGCCCAGCGCAAAATAACGCAAGCCGTCCGTCGATGCGTTCCATCTCTCACCGGCTTCCATGAAGGCAATTTTGACACTCAGCGTCTTCGGCTTCACGGCGCTGCGATACGGCAACGAGTTCATGGTCAACCATGTGCCTTTGGTGCAGGGCGAAAACACGATCACGGTGACGGCCACGGACGCCGCGGGGCGCGTCTATAACCAAAGCCTGATGGTCACCGCGGACATTCCCGCTCAGTACATCACCGCCACCCCCTTGCCCGAAGCCGGCTTGTCGCCCTATGATGGCGAATTGCGCATCGCGGCGCCGGTGCGACTGAAGAACTCGACGGTTGCGCTTTACGGCCCGGGGAGTTTTGTGGATCCCCCGGACCACGCCCCCAGCTATTACGCACCTGGTCAGGCCAGTGCCATCAAATACTGCGGGGGTGGTACACTTTTATTTTCCCGAAAGTGGTACACTTTTCATTCCCATTGACATCAAGCATTCGATGCTAGTGGAATTCTCTCAATAGGGCAGGTGGATGCTTAAAAGAGAAGGCCAACTGGGAAGGCGACCGGGCGATTATACCTTACACGGCACCCGGTGAATTCAACCCGCCCTGCTTTGTTCGCCCAACTGTTCAAGCGTCTGGGGCATCAGATGCACTTGGTCCAAGACATGGCTGTGCCTTACCATGTTCGCAATGATGCCCATGCCGAACATGCTTTCATTGAATACAATTCTCGCGGTTTCGTTGAGCTGAAGCGTTGAACGCGGCAGTTGACATCGTATGCATCAATTGATAGTTTTATGCATAAAGATTAGGAGGCCAGCCATGCGAACCACGCTTGATTTACCTAAAGATTTGATTGATGAGGCTATGAAGGCAACCCAAATCAATACAAAAACTCAACTCATTATTACTGCCTTAGAAGATTTAATCAGGAAATCGAAAATATCCGGGTTGAAAAAATATAAAGGCAAAGTTGATTTGGACATGGATCTGAACGCCATTAGAGGGCGTCAATGTCGATCTTAGTCGATACATCCATATGGATTGACTATTTCAGGAGTGGACGTAATTCCGCAAAGCTTGATTTAATGATCGATGAAAATCGAATCGTTATTAATGATCTTATTCTTGCGGAATTAGTCCCATTTTTAAAAATTCGCAACCAGCAGAAGATCATTGGATTGTTATACCAGATTACAAAGCTGGACATCTTCATTGACTGGAATCAAATTATAGCGTTTCAATTAAAGTGTCTGAAAAATGGTTTGAACGGAATCGGTATTCCTGACCTGATTATTGCCCAAAATGCAAAACAAAATCGTTGTGCGATTTATTCGCGTGATAGCCACTTCAGGCTCATGGAAGAGATCCTTGAACTTGATTTGATATTTTGAAAACGATCAGCCCGCCTCAAGCTCACCCAGCAGAATGTTCGTTCAACCGACGGTGATGCGCACTATTCGCAAAAAACCGAGCAACCAGCATGTGGCTTGCTCGGTTTTTCATTTCAGAGCAGGCTTTACAAATCACCTCCCCAGCGGCGTCCCCTCCCAGGCATGCTCCAGCACCGGCAAAGCGTCGGCCGGCAAAAACTCTTCGGGGTTGGTGAGGCGGGCGCCGTCGAGCATGGTGGCTTCGGCGATGATGGGCAGCAGGGCGCGCGGCACGAGCTGGGCGCCGTCGCGGCCGGTGATCTCCTTGAGGAAACGGGGGTGTTTGCCGTTGGTGGCCGCGTGCAGGTCTGAATTCATCTGGCGCAGGTGGGCGATGACCTTGGCAGGCCGATCATTTTTGGGCGTGGCGTGGAAGAGTTCCGGTCCGGCCAGGGGGAAGAGCAGTTCGCCGATGACCTCGGCCGAGCGGTGCAGGTTGTACTCCAGGCCATAGGGCAAAAAGATGCTCATGGCCACGCCGTGGGGCACGTGGCACAAGGCGCCCACGGTGTGGCCCAGGTTGTGGACCATGCCCACCATGGAGTTGGAAAAGGCGATGCCGGCCATGGCCGAGGCGTTGGCCAGGGCCAGGCGTCCGTGGACGTCGCCGGGAGTCTTCACCACGTTGAGCAGGTTCTGGCTGATGAGTTGGATGGCCCGCAGGGCAAACGAATCGCTGAGTGGGTTCTTCTCCAGGCAGAAGTACGCCTCGCAGGCGTGGGTCATGGCGTCCATGGCCGTGGAGGCCGTGAGAAAATCCGGCAGGGTCAGGGTCATGCGCGGGTCGAGGACGGCCAGATCCGGTAGAATGAAGTAAGAGGGGAACAGCATTTTAATCTTGCGGTCCGGATCGGCGATGACGGCCACCAGGGTCATTTCGGAGCCGGTGCCGGCCGTGGTGGGCACGACCACCAGGGGCCGCAGGGGGCGCTTGACGGCGCCGAAGCCTTCGTAAGCCAATAGGCTGTCGCCGCCCAGGGAGGCCACGATGTTGACCCCCTTGGCCGTATCGATCACCGAGCCGCCGCCGATGGCGATGATGGCATCGCAGCCGTTGCGGCGATAAACTTTGGCGGCATCGTCCACCACCTTGTAGTCGGAGTCCACCGGCACCTGGTCATAGACCGCGCCGATCTTCAGCCCGTCACCCAGGGCCTGGATCACTTTGTCAATCAGGCCCGCAGCGCCCACGCCCTTGTCGCTGACGATCATGGGGTGGCTGGCGTGCATGCGGCCGAGTTGCGTTGGGATCTGTTCGAGGGCGTTGAGTCCCGAGAGGGTCCGCACGCGGCAGCAAAAATCGTAGAAGCTGGGCAGCAGCATGGTGTTTCCTTCCGGGCCGATTAAAAAGTGAAGGCCCGCACGTAAATGATGATCCGGTTGATGTGTTTCTTCAGCGGCGACATCTCCGACCAACTGGGGTAGCGTTTGACCGCCAGGCGCGCGATGACCTTGGGCAGCAGGTAGACCTGCACGATGTCCAGCACGCGCATGAAAATGGTGGCGTTGGGCAGGTAGCC
>JAKAFO010000127.1 GCA_021819735.1 Deltaproteobacteria bacterium | reverse complement strand
GCGGCCCGGGCCATGGTGCTGCTCCAGCGCAACGGCTTGCGCCTCAAGGGCCAGGGGGTGGCCTTCGTGCCGCCCGAGGCCGGCCTCGACCGGCGCGTGCGCATCGGCGTTTTCGCCTGCCGCTGCAACGACTCGTTCGGCTGGTCGCCGGAGCTTGATGGGTTCATGGAGGGCCTGACGCGGCAGGCGGACATCGCGCATGCCGAAGTGCTCGCTTCGGCCTGCGTGCCCGAGGGCATCCAGCGCATGGTGGACACGGTGCGCGACAAGGGCATCACCCGCCTGGTGCTGGCCTCGTGCGTCTGCTGCCCGCTCAACTTCGTGTGCAGCGCCTGCACCGATCAGCGCAGCCGGCTCAAACGCGGGCTTTTCGACGGCACCGGCATCAGCCGCTCCATGGTGCAGACCATCAACCTGCGCGGCGAGGTCCTGCGCCTGATGGCCAAGGATGAAACCCTGGCCGTCAAACTATTTCAGGGGATCATCCGGCGCAGCATCGGCCGGGCGCGCAAACTGCTGCCCTTCCCGGCCCCGGCCCGGCGCTACAACTTCACCACGGCGGTCATCGGCCAGACCGAGGCGGCGGCCAGCGCGGCCCTGACCCTGGCCCAGGCCGGCTTCGACGTGCTGATGTTCGGCTCGGCCAGGAATCCGCTGGAAGCGGCCCCGGCCCATCCGTCGATCTTCGCCTTTCACGGCGCCACCGTGGATGGCGTCAGCGGCACCATCGGCAACTTCCAGATCCACGCCCAGGTGGACGGCGCCAGCCGCACCTTTACCGTGGGCGGCGTCATTTTAGGGGAGAAGTCGCGCAACATCGCCATCTACCGTCCGCATGACGACCTGCCCAGCCTCAAGGTACAGGCCCGTATGCAGAAAACGGATGTTCCGGGCATCCCCTTCATGTATCCCGGCGGCACCTCCATCTCGGGCCTTTTCCTGGCCGATCCGCCTGGCATTCAGATTTCCAAACGCACCAAGGGCGAGGCGGCGGCCGTGCTCAGCGCGGCGGCCATGCCCCGGGGACCGCGCCAGAGCCGGGGCTTCTCGGTGACCATCGACACGTCCTTGTGCCGCGGCTGCGGCCGCTGCCTGCAAACCTGTCCTTACCAGGCGGTCGGCCTCAAGGAGAACGGCAACGGCGGCTATGCGGCGGTGGTCGACGAGGCCTTGTGCAAGGGGTGCGGCAACTGTATTTCGGTCTGTCCGTCCAATGCGGCCGACAGCCCTTTCCGGGATCAGGCCTACCTGGAACACACCCTGGAAGAGCTGCTCGCGGCCGGCAGCGGGAGTTGATCTATGCCAACAGATTTCAAGATCGTTTTGTTTTTGTGCAATTGGGGCCCCCACGTGGCCTATCAGACGCTCCAGGATCAGCGCGCCGATATCCCCGTGGAGATCAAGATGGTGCGCATCCCGTGCAGCGGACGCATCACCAAGGCCCTGCTGTTCAAGGCCTTCGAAATGGGCGCCGATGGCGTGCTGCTGATCGGCTGTCAATCCGGCACTTGCCGCTACGGCACCGGCACGGCCGCGGCCCTGGAGAACACCGAAGACACGCGCCAAATCATGGATCTGCTGGGTCTGGGCCAGGAACGGCTGCAACTGGGCAACTTCCTGCCCGATCAGTCCGAAGCCCTGCTGGCCTTTCTGCAGGCGTTTACCCAGCGTGTGCGAGACATGGGCAAGAGCCCCATCGTGCCCCTGACGGCCGCCGCCCCCCAAACGGCCGAAACGCCTGAAACCGTCGCCGCCGGCCATGATGTCTTCGCCTGCCAGGATTGCGGCAAATGCACGTCGGCCTGTCCGCTGGCCCTGGCCGGCAAATCCTTCTCGCCGCGCTTCGTGGCCGCCGAAATCATCGCCGGCCGGGCCCATCGACCCGAGGTGCGCGCGGCGGTCAATGCCTGCCTCACCTGCGGCACCTGCTACGAACGCTGCCCCTCGGCCGTGAACTTTCCCGAATTCATCAAGGCCATGCGCCATTACTACCAGGGCCGCGAGCTCACCGCCGCGCCGGCCCACGGCGGTTTCTTCCAGAGCATGATGCGCGCCATGACCGCCGAAGCGCTGGTGCCCCGGCGCTGGCAAGCGCTGCCGGACAACATCCGCGTCCGCGAAAAGAGCCCGATTCTCTTCTTCGGGGGCTGTGCCTCCTATTTCGATATCTTCTTCCGCAAGTTCCTGAACCCGCAAACCGAGCGCATCCTGGAAGACAGCCTGCGGCTGCTCAACTTCTTCGACGTGGAGCCGGCCCTGCTGGCCGACGAGCGCTGCTGCGGCCATGATTTGCTGTGGTCCGGGGATCGCGACAATTTCCTGCGCCTGGCGGCGCTCAATGCCAAGGCCCTGGCGGCCAGCGGCGCCGAAGAGCTGATCACGACCTGTCCGGAGTGCTACCACACCCTGAGCCGGGAGTACCCGCGCTACGGCGTGACCCTGCCGCTCAAGATCACCCACATGCACGAATTTTTGGAACGCGAGATCGCCAAGGGCGCCGTGGCCTTCAAACCCTTGGAAGGCAAGGTCGCCTTCCAGGACGCCTGCCGCCAGAGCCGTTTCAACGACCAGGCCGGGCTGCCGCGCAAACTGCTCCAGCGCCTGACCAACGGCACCCCCCTGGTGGACGGCGGCGCGCCCAGCGTCTGTTGCGGCAACAGCGCCTGGACCGGTTGCGACGCCTTCAGCAAACGCATGCAGGTGCAGCACATCGAAAAGGCCAAGCAGGCCGGCGGTCAGATGATCGTCACGGCCTGCCCCAAGTGCCGGATCCATCTTGGCTGCGCCATGGAAGATGTCATGCGGGGGGATGAGTTGAAGATGGAGATGATGGATCTGACCAGCGCCATAGCGAAGAGTATTTATTGGGCCTAAGCCCATCGTACGCGTAAGAATATAAGGAACGCACCAATGACCACACCCGTACCTACCACTTCTTCCACCGCCGCCGGCGACGCCCGCATCGGCGTCTACGTCTGCCGCTGCGGGCTGAACATCGCCCAGACCGTGGATTGCGACGCCGTGGCCGCGGCCATGGCCAAACAGCCCGACGTGGCCGTGGCCAAGAGCATCGGCTATGCGTGCAGCGAGCCGGGCCAGCGCGAGATCCGCGAAGAGATCGAGACGCTGGGCCTGAACCGCGTCGTGATCGGCTCGTGCTCGCCCCGCTTGCACGAACCCACCTTCCGCCAGATGCTGACCGCCGCCGGTCTCAATCCCTACCTGCTGGAGATGGCCAACCTGCGCGAGCAGTGCAGTTGGGTCCACATGCAGAACCGGGAAGGCGCCACGGCCAAGGCCCAGGACCTGGTGAAGATGGCCGTGGCCCGCTCGCGCCGGCTGCAACCCCTGGACGAAGCCCGGCTGCCCATGACCCAGCGCGCCCTGGTGATCGGCGGCGGCGTGGCCGGCATCCAGGCGGCCCTGGACATGGCCGACAACGGCTACGAAGTGGTGATGGTGGAACGGCAGCCCTCCATCGGCGGGACCATGGCCCAACTGGACAAGACCTTTCCCACCATGGATTGCTCCATCTGAATCCTCGGTCCGAAGATGACGGATGCCGGTCGGCATCCCCGGATCACGATTCACACCCTGAGCGAAGTGGTGGAGATTAAAGGCAACGTCGGCAACTTCGACGTCCAGATCGTCAAGAAGGCCCGCTACGTGGACGAAAAGGCATGCACCGCCTGCGGCGATTGCGCCAAGGTGTGCCCGGTGGTGCGCCCCGACGAGTTCAACCTCGGTCTCTCTTCGCGCCGGGCGATCTACTCGCCCTTTCCCCAGGCCGTGCCGTCGGCCTATGTGCTCAACCCCCACGAGTGCCTGGGCAATAACCCGGTGGTGTGCAGCAAGTGCCTGGAAGCGTGCGAGAAGAAGTGCATCGATTTTCACATGTCGGACCAGACCCTAAACGAGCGCGTGGGCACCATCGTGGTGGCCACCGGCCTGGCGCCCCACGATCCGCGCGTGCTGGACGAATACGGCTACACGCGCTATGAAAACGTGCTCACCAGCCTGGAGTTCGAGCGTCTGGTCAATGCCGGCGGACCGACCCAGGGCCATCTGCTGCGGCCCACCGACCGCCAGCGGCCCAAGTCCGTGGGCTTCATCCAGTGCGTGGGCTCGCGCTCGGCGCGCCGGGGCAAGGCCTACTGTTCGAACATCTGCTGCATGAACACCGTCAAAAGCACGCTGGTGCTCAAGGAGCACTACCCGGACATGGCGGTGAAGGTCTTCTACATCGACATCCGGGCCTTCGGCAAAGGCTTCGAGGATCTCTACACCCGCAGCCGGCGCCAGGGGGTGCATTATGTGCGCGGCCTGCCGGGTCACGTGGAGGAGCTGCCCGACGGCCGCCTGCGCGTGGCCGTGGAGAACGCGGCCGGCGGCACCCTGGATTACTACGAGCTGGACATGCTGGTGCTGGCCATCGGCATCGAACCGGCCCCCGGCACCCACAAGCTGCAAGAGATGCTCGGCTTGCAGTTGACCAGCGACGGCTTTTTCCTGGAGGCCCATCCCAAGCTGCAACCGGTGGATGCCGCCACCCGCGGCGTCTTCTACGCCGGCTGCGCCGAAGGCCCCAAGGACATCAAGGAGAGCGTCACCCAGGCCTCGGCCGCCGCGGTGCGCGCCATCCGCCTGATGCAGTCCGACACGATCGCGGCCGAAGCCATCACTTCCTGGATCGATCCCGATCTGTGCAAGGCGTGCGGCAAGTGCGCCCAGGTGTGCCCCTACCACGCCATCGTCGTGGACCCCAAGAAGAAAACGCCGGCCCAGGTCGTCACGGCGGCCTGCAGCTGCTGCGGCACCTGCGCGGCCGAGTGCGCCTTCGGCGCCATCACCATGAACCACTTCACCGACCGCCAGATCGTGGATCAGATCGATGCGATGTTGGAAGATCGGCCGACGGAGAAGATCCTCACCTTTGCCTGCAACTGGTGCTCGTATGCCGGTGCCGATTACGCCGGCGTCTCCCGGCTGCAATACCCGCCCAATGCCCGTCTGATCCGCACCATGTGCTCGGGCCGCGTGGACGAGCAGTTCATCTGGCACGGCTTCAAGAAAGGCGCACCGGTGATCCTGGTGAGCGGCTGCCACATCGGCGACTGCCACTACATCAACGCCAACCACTGGACGGTCAAGCGGGTGGAAAAGGTGCGCCAGAAAATGGAAAAGCGTGGCCTGCGCCCCGAGCGGCTGCAACTGGAATGGATCAGCGCTGCAGAGGGCGTACGTTTTGCCGAGGTGATGACCCGCATGGAGCAGTTGCGCCGGACGGTGACCGACAAAGAGATCGCGGAGACCATCGATTTGCTGGAAAAATAGGCAACACTTTCACTGTTTGGGGGCCGGTCGGTCATGATTTTTCGATGGCATCGGCCTTCTCCCGCTTGCATAGGAGTTGCTTTTCGCGCCCTTTGCCCATTATATATACGGCCTCGAGACCAACGGGTTCTCGCACGCACTGCCCGCAGGAGACGATTATGGGGTTGAGTCGATTGGACGATCCAATGCTTGTTCCCCCTCAAAGAAATGCCGACGCCGTTCGTTTCACACATCAGTTTCAGTAGACTTTCCCGGTGGACCACCTTCCTTGCCCTGGCACTCGCCCTGCTGCTGCCGCCCGGCATCCAGGCCCATACCGAGAACGCCCATCCAGTGGATTTGACGGCCGCCGACGCCTTCGTGGGTATGGGCGTGGGTGTCATCGCCAAGGACGATCAGCGCCGGATCGATAGCGAGATGGCGCCGGAAACCCTGCGCTGGATCACGCTGACGGGCCTGTTCGCGGCCCTGCTGCTCCTGGGACTGGCAGGCATCAGCTATCTCCTGCGGCGCCGCTTGAAGGAAAAGGTCGCCCATTTGAAGCGCACGCGGCAACAGTTGATGGATCAGACCGAACTCCTGCGCCTGGCCACCGAAGCCACCCAAGCCGGCATTTGGACCTATGCCCCCGCTTCGGGCGGAAACTACCTGAGCCAACAGTGGTTCGCCATGCTCGGCTACCCGGCGGTGGACCGCGAGATCGACGCGGCTGAAATGCGACGTTTCATCCATCCCGAGGACTTGCCCGCGGTGTTGCAGGCCTTGAAGGAGCATATCGCCGCCAACGGCAAAAGCTTGTTCGAAGTCGAGATGCGCCTGCGCAAGGCCGACGGCACCTGGTGCTGGGTCCTGTCCAAGGGACGCGCGGTGGCCTGGGATGAAACGGGGGTGCCGACGCGCTTGATCGGATTGGACTTCAATATTCAAACCGTCAAAGAAGCATCGTTGAAACTCGCCCAGAGCCAGGCACGCTTGCGCACCGTCATCGACACGCTCCCCGACCTGGTCTGGCTGAAAGATCCCGAGGGGGTCTATCTTGCTTGCAACAAGAAGTTCGAACGTTTTTTCGGGGCCAAGGAATCCGAGATCGTCGGCAAGAGCGATTATGACTTCATGGACAAGACCCTGGCGAATTTCTTCAGGGAGAAGGATCAGTTGGCCATCGCCGCCGGCAAACCCTGCCTCAACGAGGAAGAGGTCGTCTATCGCGACGACGGCCACAAGGAAGCATTGGAAACCATCAAGACCCCCATGTTCGACGACCAGGGCAACGTGGTCGGCGTGCTGGGCATCGCCCGCGACATCACCGAGCGCAAGCGTTCCGATACGGAGCGCCAAAAGCTTCAGGATCAGTTGCTCCAGGCCCAGAAGCTGGAGGCCGTGGGCATCCTGGCCGGCGGAGTGGCGCACGATTTCAACAACATGCTGGGGGCCATCATCGGATATTCCGAACTGCTCATGGATGGAATGGTTCCCGGCGAGGCCATCCGCCCGAGCCTTGCCAAAATCCTGGACGCTGCCCGGCGCTCTTCGGATCTGACCCGCCAGCTCCTGGCCTTTGCCCGCAAGCAGAACGTCGCGCCGGTGGTGTTCGACCTCAACGAGGCGGTGGTGTCCCTGCTCAAAATGCTGCGCCGGCTGATCGGCGAAAATATCGATCTGGTCTGGCTGCCCGGCCAGGGCCGCTTTCCGGTGTGCATGGATCGCTCCCAACTGGATCAGCTCCTGACCAACCTGTGTGTCAACGCCAGGGACGCCATCGCCGATGTGGGCCGAATCACCATCAAGACCGATGCCGCGGCCTTCGACCAGGCCGCCTGCGAGACGCACCCCGATTGTTCGCCCGGAGACTATGTGCTGCTATCGGTCAGCGACAGCGGCAGCGGCATGGACAAGGAGACCCTGGCGCATATCTTCGAACCGTTTTTTACGACCAAGGGCGTCGGCCGTGGCACCGGCCTGGGGTTGGCCACCGTCTACGGGGTGGTCAAGCAGAACGAAGGTTTTATTCGCGTGTCCAGCGAGCCGGACATGGGCACGATCTTCAATATCTACCTGCCGCAAAACTGCGCAATTCCATTGGCCCCGAAATCCTCGGCCGATATGGTTCTGCCCCCCAGCCGGGGAGAGACCATCCTGCTGGCGGAAGACGATCCGACCCTGCTGCAAATGGGCGAACTGATGCTGCAACGCCTGGGCTATCGCGTGCTTTGCGCCGGCACCCCCGCGGAAGCCATCCGCTTGGCCGAGTCCGGCAACATTCACTTCGACCTGTTCATCACCGATGTGGTGATGCCGGAGATGAACGGGCGGGAATTGGCCGACCGGATTCTGGCCCTGCGGCCGACGGTCAAGCATCTTTTCATGTCCGGTTATACGGCCGATGTCATCGTGCACCGCGGCGTGTTGGACGAGGCGGTCAATTTCATCCAGAAGCCATTTTCGTTGCACGACATGGCCCTGAAGCTCCGCGCGGTATTGGACAAGGCCTGATCAGGGCCGATAGGGCCTTAGCCTTCTTTGAGTTGACGCAAAGTCTCTTCAAGCACCGATAGCCGCTGCAGGTCTTTGGGATCTTTGGAAGTGCGCTTTAGCTGTATAAGCGTTTCCAGATCGAGGACCCGAAGCCGATACCCTCGGAATTCGATTTCAATACTGTGTGCGAGCAGCATTTGGTAAGTTTTGCCCGCTTCGATGGCTCCCCATACATCCAGAGGCCCCAAGCGGGTCGATAGAAGATGGTGGCCATTGCCTAGGAAGTCCTCTTCCTGGGGGAGAATCACCTTGTCATCCGGCCGGCGCCGAATGGCTGCCACGGATTTAATGAAACCATAGAGCTTGGCCACATTTTCCGGGGATCGCAGGTGCAGGATGTCCACATCCAGCGTCGTCACCGGCGCGCCTTGAACCACGGCTGCAAGCCCGCCCACAAGGATAAATTCGACGCCCGCCTGGAGCAGCCCCTCAACGACCGATGTCAGGTTTACGCCTGTCGCGTCTTTGTCGCCGGAATGCATCTCTCATCTCCAGAATGGCGTTCGCCGCGTGATCGTTGGCCCGCAGGCGTTCCTCGGGGGTCATCTTGAGAAACATCGCCACCAGGGACTTATCGACGCCCACCGCCGGCTCTGTTTGCGCTTTGTCCATGATTCACTTTTTAGCCCTTCCCGCAACCGGATGCAAATATCAAATCGCCGGAATGGCTTGTCATCGCGGCAAGGCCAAGCGGTACACATTGGTGGTCAACGGTTCGAAGCCCATCTGCCGGTAGAGCCGATTGGCTGCCAGACGGGCCGGATTGGAGGTCAGATCCACAGCCCGGGCGCCCCACGCGCCGGCCGCCTGGATGGCATGGGCCAGGAGTTGGCGGCCTGCGCCCTTGCCGCGCGCCAGGCTATCCACCACCAGGTCCTCGATGCGCGCCCGGCGGCCGGTGGGTGTCGCGAAGCATATCAGGGTCAGCATGCCGTAGTACTTCTCTTCCTCCACGGCCATGAACAATCGGGACGCATCGGCCTGCACGAAGGCCGCCAGATCGGCGGCGCTCATGGATAGGGCTGCCGAGGAGAGCTGGGGCAAGAGCCCATTGACGGCTGCCAGCAGTTCGGCGGTGACCTCCCGGGCTTCAACGATTTGCATAATACTTCCTCAAAACGATGAAATCTCTAAAAGAAACTTGACCTCGCGCTGCCCCGTCGTTATGGTGTTTCATAGCACAAGGCGATCCGTGCGCGACAGCTTTCTCACCAGCACGTAGCCTGAATGCCGGTTCCACTCTTTCGCGTGCTCCCCAGCGCGGGGCAATTCACCCTGTCGTGCGACCCATCGCACCATCCGCACGTGAACTCCGTCACGGAACGCGGATCGCTTCTGCTCCTGATTTAATTGATGCCCGCTGTCTTCCCCGTGGGAGCGAGGAGGCGATTATGATTTTCATTAAAAAATACAAACGCCGAAACCGCCTCGGCGCCATTCGAATATCGGCGCAAGAGGATATCGCGAAATTGCTGAGCCACGATTGGTCAGACCCCCTGCTCGATGAATACTTCACCACGGTGGTGGAGAAGCTGACGCGCAATGCCCCTCCATCCCAGCGGTGTGACGATGAGGAAGACGATTGCAGGCCGATATCCAACGGCCAAGGAGCCCACTGACCTTTAATCGCCCCGGAAGGGGTTTCAGAGGATTATTTGAGACCGAGCTCCCAGTTCCAGTTCCCCGGACGCTTTTTGATCGTCACGCCTTTGGGAATCGGTTCCTCCAGATGCACGAAGAGACGGTAGCCGGCTTTGACCAGGGCCTCCTGGGCCGAACGCAGATTGATGGGCCAATTGGGAAAGATCCAGTAGAGGCTGCCATGCCGCTGGACCCAGCCCTGTTCGCCCTTGGGGCTGACAAAGGGCTGGCCAGGCTTGATTTCTTCGGCCACGACCCGCGAGACGCAAAAGGGCCATTGACCGGAGACCACGGCGCCCAGGGGCAGCACGCTCTTGGCGGCCAGGGCCTCCATATCCTGCTGGCCCAACTCCGGGCTGACGATCACCCCCTGGCCGCCCAGCAGCTTGAAGGCCCGCACGGCCATGGGGTTGGAAATATTGCAGAACGGCCCAGCCCAAAGGCTCAGCTTCTCGGGTCGCGGAAAAAGCGACACCTGCCAGGGGGCGTTGAGCACGAAGCGTTCGGCGCCCTTGGCCATGGTCTGCTTGATCCATTGCTGCCACTGGGCCTCTTCGTCCGGCCAGATCACGGGGGGCAGCCACCACCAGGCATGGGCCACCACGCTGTCAGGCACTTGAGTCAGGGTCTCGCTTGACAGCCAGATCGCCAGACTGGTTTCGCGGATGCGGTTGCCCGGTTGGCGCAGCACCTGCATCAGGCGCGGCCGGGGCTGCCGGGGACTGGCCGGCGGCAGGCGCAAGTTGAAGTTCGAATCCTCCGCGGACGGTGTCGTGACCGGTTGCAGCCGGCGCTCGAATTTTTCGATCTGTTGGGCCAGATACGGTTCGCGCCGGTCGATCAGGAAGACCGGCGTGGCCTTGCCCGCGCCCAACCCCTTGGCGATCTTGAAGAAGAACCGGCCGCCCTTGGGCACGCCCTTGGTGAGGTCGATGGTCTGGTGCCACTCCTCGTCCTCGTAGCCCAGGCGCAGCTTGTCGCCTTCGAGCAGATCCATGCGCGGCTCCAGGTAGGGCTTCTCCTGCCCTCCCCGCACCGTGCCCACCAGCAAGCCCGAGCCGGAATCGGCCGAGGTGTCGATAGGGTTCTGGGGTCGCTGGGGCAAAAAGTGGTAGTGGGTACCCGGCCGGCCCAAGGCCATCTCCAGCAGGCCCAGGGCCGAGCGTTTGGCCTGGGGGTCCTGGCCTTCGTCACGCAGCATCTTGTAGGCCGCCACCGTGTAGTAGACGTAGTGCGGCCCCTTCTTGCGGCCCTCGATCTTCCAGGCGCGCACCTGGGGGATATCGGCCAGCACCTTGGCCAGCACATCCAGACTCAAATCCTGGCACGAGAAAAAGCGCTTGTCCGCGCGCTCGTGGCTGTAAAGCCGGCGGCAGGGCTGCACGCAGCGGCCCCGCAGGCCGCTCTTGCCGCCCAGCAGGCTGCTCCAGTAGCAACGGCCCGAAACGCCGTAACAAAGGGCGCCGTGCACAAACAGCTCCAGCCCCAGCTCGGGCGGGCAGGCCGCGGCCATCAGCTTGATCTCATCGACGTTCAACTCCCGGGGCAGCACCACACGATTGACCCCCAGGGTCTTTACCAGGCGCGGCAGCATCGACGGCATGGTGACGTTGGCCAGGGTGGACAGATGGATCTCGCCGCCGAAGCCCACCTGCTTGGCCAAGGCGATGGCCGCCAGGTCTTGCACGATCAAGGCATCGGGGGTGGCATGTCGATTGATCCAATCCAACTGCCGGCCCAGGGGCTGCAGTTCATCCGGTTTGATCAAGGTGTTGACCGTCAGGTAAACCTTGACGCCCTCCGCGTGGGCCAGGGCCGTCAGGGCAGCCAGCTCCTCGGGCACAAAATTCTTGGCGGCCATGCGCGCCGAAAAGGTTTTCAGGCCGCAATAGATCGCATCGGCCCCGGCGGCCAGGGCCGCCAGAAAACTGTCCCGCTGCCCGGCCGGCGCCAGGATTTCGGGTTTGGGGCCTTTAAAGTCGCCGGCCTTTCGTCTGACAATCTGATTCATTGTATCTCGCAAATAAACCTCCCTTTTCGCTCGCCTTCGTCAACCAGGCGCCGAATCGGGAAGTTCTTAGTTTTTTATGGAACCATAAACATAAGCGGCGCCGCCCTGTTTTCACCTGGGCCGATTAAAAACGCCGCCGTAAGGGGTTCCTTCTACCTTCCGGCCGGGGGAGCGTCAAGGGTTTTGAGGCCGTTCAATTTTAATCCCCCCGCCATCACTCCCTCCGCAGCCGGTCATCTGCTCCAGCCTCTTGGGGGTGCCGCGCTCCCTGCACGGCAATCTTTGAGGCGGCAACATCGATCTCGCGCAGATCGTGGGAGGTGCGTTCCAAGGCAACGGCGCCGAGGTCCTCATCCAGGAAATGCGGCTTGGTGGTGCCCGGGTGGGTACGATCCACGATTTCTGAGTCGGCAGCCGGCCAAGAGTTTCAACGTGCGGCAACCGCGACATCAGAGATTCTTCGGTGGTTTGCCGGGGTGTGCTTGATGAAAAGTTAGGTCGGAAAAGACAAGGGGGGCATCTGGACGTTTTTATTCGCCAGCTTCTTTCAAAACCGCATCAACCAGCTCATGGCGTATGTAGATGCCATTGTCCACCAGGGCAGTAATTTTTGGTTTGATTGCTTTGATCAAGCCCTTCCGCTTGGCCCTCAATAGCAATCCAATAGTGCCAATCTGTTTAATATTCAACCGCTGAGCGATCTTTCTGGCTCGGGCGTCATCCAGCAAAAGGGTGCAGTGGGGAATAGTTTGAGCTAAAGCGATAGCTTCCGCCTCCCCCGCATCCACCAGGATGCTTAGCGACTTAACCAATCTGGGATCGGGTGCCTGGATAGTCAGCCATGTTGCTTGCTTGGTTTGGGCTGCGCCGGGATGGTCTTTACCTCTAATGGTTACTTCGTTCCACACTTCGGTTGGTACGAGAATTTTTGAAAACAAACCGGGCAACAGGTCCAGTTGGTTGATTCGTGCGAGGCAGATCAGTGGACCGCTGTCGGCAATGGCCGTGGGTTCATGCATTTTGGAGTTCATCCCTGATCTGATCGTCATCAAGGTTTATGACCGGGACTCCCATGCGGCCCATCTCATCCATGAAATTCAGTTTCGGCATCCCGCACAATTGGGCCGCCTTGCCAAGCGAAAGACGGCGCAATTCGAAGAGCTTGACGGCCAGCAAAAACCGCAGTTCCTGCTCAAGGGCCTCTTTGGACTTGCCCGTGGATACCAAAAGATCGTCGCTGTAAGGTATCGAGAGTACTTGCATGGCTTTTTGAACCTCTCTTTTGCCAATAGGCCTTGGGACGGACTCCTGAAGTGACCCGAGGCGATGACGAAATCTAGCACATTAAAAACTATGGGGCAAGGCAGTGTGTACGGAGCGCATGAAATGTCCCCAGTTGTATCGCATGTTTGTGTGCGGTCTGACAACATGGTGCCTGTATCAGCCTACACGAAAGACTTTCATCACCTCGTCCCCCCAGATGATTGATCACTTTCACCGCGATGCGGCCTGATTTGGCTTGTCGAACGGCCGGGATATACCAGGCGTTGGCCCGGCCGGCGGTTTTGAGCAGGCTCACGCGGCCGTTGAGCGGGGAGGCGATGGTGCTCATGAAGCGGCTGGAGAAACAGTCGCTGAGCGCGAGCCAGTTTTGTGGATCTGTCGTGAATGAAGCCGGTATAGTATTCAATCATCCAAAAGCAGCGGGCCAAATCCATTTAATCGAGTAAAAAACCACGGCATGTACCAAGACGATAGCGCAACTGATCGCAAACCATTTGACGAGTCTGATCTCTTTCTCCGAAAAGTGCCTGATTATAGTCCCTGGATCTTGGATATCTCTATACATCTTTTT
>JAKAFO010000126.1 GCA_021819735.1 Deltaproteobacteria bacterium | reverse complement strand
CGTCGATTTCCGCCATCTAGAAGCCCTGGTGCTCGACGAGGCCGACCAGATGCTCGATATGGGCTTTGCCCCCGACATCCGCAAGATTCTCAAACAGCTCCCCCGGGAGCGCCAAACGCTGATGTTTTCGGCCACGATGCCCGATGAAATCCGCAAGCTGGCCTTCGAAGCCTTGCGCCAACCGGTGGTGGTGAAAGTCGGCGAGACGGCGCCCGCGGATACCGTGCGCCATATCCATTTCCCGGTCGCCCAGGACTTGAAGACCCCGCTGCTGCTCAGGATTCTGAAGGATACCAAGATCGCTTCGGTGCTGGTCTTTACCCGCACCAAGCAGCGCGCCAAGCGCCTGGGCGAAATTCTGGCCAAGGCGGGCTATGGGGCCACCTCCTTGCAGGGCAACCTTTCCCAGGCACGGCGCCAGGCGGCCCTGGACGGTTTTCGCTCGGGAAAATTTCAGATCCTGGTGGCCACCGACATCGCGGCCCGGGGCATCGATGTCTCCAATGTCTCGCATGTGGTCAACTTCGATATCCCCACCACCGCGGATGCCTATATCCATCGCATCGGCAGAACCGGTCGGGCCGAACGCAGCGGCGAGGCCTTCAACCTGGTGACCACGGACGATCACCCGATTCTGCGCGCCATCGACCGCATTGTCGGCACGCGCATCGAGCAGCGCATCTTGCCCGATTTCGATTACAAACCCGCGGCCAAGCCGGCCCGCGAGGTGGCCGAACGGCCGGCGCGGCCCTGGAAAACGATCCGCAAACCGGTCCGCCGGTCCTATGCCATGGGCAGGGCCAGCTAGCGCCGGTTGGGTATGCATGGCATCCATGCGGCCATCCGATTGGCGATCGCCTCTCGGATGGCGCATGTGGTCTAATGGAGGTGAAAGCTTGGCGCGAAACACATTCTCGGGCAAAAAACGCGAAAAAGAGATGCATCGCAAAGTAAAACAAGAGCAAAAGCGGCAAGATAAGCTGAATAAGAAGAATCGCGACCCCGAAGAACAAGGCGAGCAGCCGCCGGGTGGCGTCGAAGCGCCTTGAGGCGGGGCCTCGTCTCGCGGCCCATTCGTTTTCAGCCGTTCCAGATTTATTTTCTAGATTCGAGACCCATGCCATGGTTTGTGCTTAATTCGTGCTTAGGGTTTTACATGTCGCCTTTCTTCACGAGATCCCGGCGAGCCGTGCAATGGCCCGAAACCTCCAACGATCGTCTTTCCAATCCAGCTCCGCGGCGACATCGATTGGGTCTATCCGTTTAAGGTAGCGTTCATCTCCGGCAGGCGTAGAAAAGCACCGTGTATCGTGCCGCGCGGTTCTTTCGGCCGCCGAGATGGCCCACCGGTCCTGCGTGGCCTTGGGAGGCGAAAACGTTAATCGTACATATTCAGAGAGGGGGAGAAATGGCGGAAGTTTTGAAATTCGAAGTCGGCAATACCTATGAAAACATGAAAGGCCCTTACGAGGTCCTTTCCATCCAAAACGATGCGATGGTCATCCGCTGGCACGACGGCCTGGAGATGGTCACCTCCGTGGAGGTTCAGCAGCGCATTCTCGAGAGAATGGCTTATGACAAAGAAGATGCGGGCCGCGTCGTAAAGCCGAAGAAAACCAGCGAGGACACCAAGAAGAAAAAGAGCGCCCCCTTCTCCGGTCTGACCGAAGAGGATTTTGCGAGCACCTCCAAAACCATGACCTGGCGCGGCCGCAACAGCATCGGCGGCGCGGTGATCAAACAACTGAATTCCGATGAGATGGACTTCGGCGCCTGGGCCATGTCGGCCCAACCCGAGCTGCATTGGATGGAAAAAACCCGGCACGAACGGCAAACCCCCCATCACGGCATCGGTTTCTATGCGCGCGTGGATGCCAAGGCATTCTCGTACGGTGTATATGTCAAACCCTCGGCCCTCGGCGGTCAGGCTTCCGACTGCTGGGATGCCTTAAAAGCTTGGCTGACGAGCCCTGCCAACGAGAGCTGGCTCAAGCAGCAATTCAAAGACCACGATTTGTGCCTGCGGGATGCTTCGCGCAAGGTCCTGACCCACGATATCACCTTGCGCGGGGATCACTGGGAATACAAAGAGGGCAAGGTCCGGCATAAGATCGAGTCCTTAGCCGCCCATATCAACGACTTGGCCGATTTGAGCCAAGCCGATCTGCGCATCGAAAAGCGCCTGAGCAAAGCCGAAACGCTGCCCACCGGCAAGAAGATCGCCGGGACCATCGCCTCTTTGTTTCACGATTTGATGCCGTTTTACCTCGTCTCGCCGGCACCCGAACCATGAGACCTCCGGAAAGCGATCGACACGCACCGACCCGCTAGCGCGTGATTTTTCGCATTTTCCGAGACAACGCCAGGAGATCGCGGATGAATATTCTTCTCATCTATCCGAAATTTCCCGAAACGTTCTGGTCTTTCAAATATGCGTTGAGTTTCATCGGCAAGCGGGCCGCTTTCCCACCGTTGGGCTTGCTCACCGTGGCGGCCCTGTTGCCCGCGACGTGGTCCTTACGTCTGGTGGATGTCAATGTCGAGGAGCTCGGGGAGAGCGACCTGGCCTGGGCCGACCTGGCCTTTGTCGGCGCCATGGCCGTCCAGCGCGCATCGGCGGAGGCGATCGTCGACCGCTGCCGCACCAGGGGACTGAAAGTGGTGGCCGGCGGGCCGCTGTTTACTTCCCAACCGGAGGCTTTTGGGCACGTGGATCATCTGGTGCTCGACGAGGCCGAAATGACCTTGCCGGCGTTTCTGGATGATTTGCAAAACGACTGCGCCAAGAAAGTCTACCGGGCCGCCGATTTTGCCGACCTCCGCCAGACCCCCATCCCGCGCTGGGATCTGCTTGCCATGAAGCGCTACGCCTCCCTGAGCCTCCAGTTTTCCAGGGGTTGCCCCTTCAATTGCGATTTTTGCAATGTCACCGTGCTGTTCGGACGCCGACCGCGCATCAAAACAGACCAGCAGATCATCGCGGAATTGGACCGCATCTACCAGGCCGGCTGGCGCGGCAACATCTTCTTTGTGGACGACAACTTCATCGGCAACAAAAGCTACCTTAAAACCCATCTGCTGCCGGCCCTGATCCGCTGGCGCCAGGACAAAAAAGGGTGTGTCTTCTTTACCGAGGCCTCCATCAACCTGGCCGACGATCCGGAGCTCATGGCCCTGATGGTCGCGGCCGGATTCGACTCGGTCTTTATCGGCATCGAATCGCCCGATGAGGCCAGCCTGACCGAATGCCGCAAGGTGCACAACACCAAGAGGGATCTGCTCAACGATATCAAGTCGATCCACCGCTGCGGGCTGCAAGTCATGGGCGGCTTCATCGTCGGTTTCGACAACGATCGGCCTTCCATCTTCCAGCGTCAGATCGATTTTATCCAGAAGAGCAGCATCGTCACCGCCATGGTGGGCATGCTCCAGGCCCCACCGGGAACCCGACTGTTCGAGCGACTCAAAAGCGAGCAGCGCGTGACCGACGCGTTTTCGGGAGACAATGTGGACGGCACCACCAACATCATTCCGGCCATGGGTGTCCAGCGCCTCGTGGAGGGTTACCGCGCGATCATGCGCCAGATCTACTCCCCTCGCACCTACTACCGCCGGGTGCGCGGCTTCATGAAAGAATTCAAGATGCCCCAGGTCAAGATCCCCATGGATTCCCAGCGCATGCTCGCCTTGCTGCGCTCGGGCCTGCGCCTGGGCCTGGTGGGCAAGGAGCGGGTGCAATTCTGGCACCTGATGCTCTGGACCTTGGTGCGCCGCCCCCGGATGATTCCCCTGGCCGTTACCCTGGCTGTCCAAGGGTACCACTACCGCAAGATCTGCGAACTCTACATTTTTTGACGTGGTTGAGTTTGAAATAGCCGAACCCGATGAGAACACTCAGCGTGCAATTGGGCTGTTTTTGCCCGATATAGTAATTTTACCATAATGGACATAGTAAAATGGTTGATCATTTTGTTTCACTTGATTTAAATTCCAGCATATGTGCGGCAACCGAGTGTTTTCGGCCAACAGCTCAAACTGGATAGGGGAATCGAAACATTATGCAAATAGCGGTCATCAAAGGAACCGGGCGGTATCTCCCCCAACGGTGCGTCACCAACCAGGATATGACGCGTTGGATGGAGACCACCGATGAATGGATTCAGCAACGTACGGGAATTGAACAGCGCTATTGGGTTCCCGAGGAGGGCGGCGTCGGCGTCTCCGACCTGGGGTTAGAGGCCTCCAAAATCGCCATGGCGCGGGCCGGTTGGAAACCCGAAGATCTGGATATGATCATTTTCGCCACCTTGAGCCCGGATCTCTTTTTCCCGGGTTCCGGCTGCCTGCTGGCGCACAAACTCGGGCTGACGACCACCCCGGCCCTGGATATCCGTCAGCAGTGCACCGGTTTTCTCTACGGCATGGCCACGGCCGATTCTTTCATCCGCAGCGGGTTGGCCCGACGGATCTTGCTGGTCGGCGCTGAAGTGCACAGCACCGGACTGGACATTTCGACGCGCGGCCGGGATGTGGCCGTCATATTCGGCGACGGTGCGGCCGCCGTGTGCCTGGAACCCATGGAGACGGACGCCAAGGCCGGCGTGCTGGCCTCCTGCCTGCATGCCGACGGCTCCCTGGCCGAAAGCCTGATGGCCTACGCGCCGGCTTCCCGCGACAATCCGCGCATCAGTGAACAGATGTTGCGGGAAGGCAAGCAATATCCGGTCATGGATGGTCGCAATATCTTCAAATATGCCGTGCGGCGGCTGCCGGAGGTGACCGCAGAGGTCTTGAAAAAAGCGGGGCTGCCCTTGTCGGCGGTGGATTTGTTCATTCCGCACCAGGCCAACCTGAGGATCAATCAGGCATTCGCCAAGGCCATGGAACTGCCGGACGAGAAAGTCTATCACAATATCCAGCGCTACGGGAACACCACGGCCGCCAGCATTCCCCTGGCCTTCGACGAGGCCATCGAGAAAGGGGTGATCGGCGCCGGCAGCACGGTCATGTTTCTAGGGCTGGGCGCCGGTGTGACCTGGGGCGCGGTGCTCTATCGGTTTCCGGGGTGATTCGAATTCAAGGGGGCTGCCGTCGCACGTTCCCGCCAGGTGATTCCGGCTTGAAAGACCGGTTGCTTTGCCTCCGGGCGCACGCCGAGGATTGCCTGGCCGCCGTCCGGCGCCGCGGCTTGGGCCTGCACGTCGATGCGCTCGCCCAGGACCGTCTCCGATAGATAGTCGATGCGGATCGTGGCGATCTCGAAGCGATCGTGTCTTTCCGCGCCGAAGCCGTCCAGAATCCAGCGCACATACGCCGCGTTGTTCACGTGCCGATTGGTGTCCAGGTCCGAATAGCGCACGCTAAAACTGCGCAGCGCCGATAGCTCCTCCGCTTTGACCTGCGTTGGCTTTCCCAGCACGTCGCCGGGCATGGCCGGCTCCGGGGTCGGAGGCACGCCCTGCATGATCGGCCCGGGCCGCATCAGCCGATGCTTGTCCTGGCTCAGGATCAGCCAGGCCGAAACGCCGGTGCCGAGCATCTCGCCCTCCTCCGAGATAAACTGGAGGTCACGCAGGGCAAAAAGCCGCTCCACGCTGCGAGGCCAGGTCCGCACCGTGATCTTCTGCCCCCAGGCCGGATAGCGGGCAATCTGCATCCAGCACCGCGAGAGCACCCAGAAGCATCGCTGGCGCTCTAAATCGTTCCGCCCGACGCCCAGGTTGGTGGCATGATGCCCCGCCGCCTCCTGGAAGTAGCAGAACAATGCGTCCAACCGCGCCAGGCCGTTGGTGTCCGCCTCGTGGGTGTGTATGTGAAACGCTTCTTTCCAGACCGGCTCGCTCATGGCAACCAATCCCCTTCGCATGCCGCCCCGATTTCGCCAGGAATGAGTCAGGGGGGCGCAAAAAAACCCTCATACAATAGATGAGGGTTTTGCAAAAGGTTTGATTTGAATGGGGGGGGCCGTTTACCTATTCTCGTTCAGCCATTCGAGCAGGGGCTCCTTCATATCCTCCCGTGAATGGGTGCCATAGTAGACATCGAGATGACCATAGCCCGGCAGATGGATCAGGGTGGTGTCGTCGGTGGCCAGGTTGTTCAGGGTGTACTCGATGCTGGTATTGGCGCAGCCGCCCCGGCAGGTGAGCTCGCCGTTCAACGAGAGCACGGGCACATCGATCTCTTGCCAGTGGTCGTCGTAATCCAGGAAGGGGCAGTCGTCATAGGCCGACATTCCGCCACCGCCGAAGGTCGCGCTGGTTTCCATGTTTTGCACGTTGGGCCAGTAGCGCGTATTGTTGGCCCGGGCCGCGTTCATGGTTTCGGGATTCATGTAGGTCTCGCCGTTGCCGCCCGGATAGGGCGTATAGACATTGGAAACGATCCCCTGACCCCACGACCAGAAGTAGTTGTAAGCCGACAGCTCGATGGCGCTGGTCACCGGCGCGGGCGGGTCGGGCAGCGGATAGGGGAAGGTGGCTTTATAGGCGGCGACCGCCGCATCGAAGGTGTCGAAGCCCACCGGTTTTTCGGAGTAGGGCACCATGGCGCCGAACTGTCCCTGCTCATAACCGCTGATCTCGGTCAGCAGCACTCCGGTGGCCTGGAATGTTTCCAAGGCGCTCTCATATGCCTGGGTGGCCGCTTCGATCTCTTCGGGCGTCATGTCGGCCAGAATCTTGGTGGTAGCGGTCGGCGCCGATTTGATGCCGCCGCCGTCCATGCCGATCAGACCCTTGACGTCGTCCAGATACTTGGAGGCGTAGATCCACATCTGGGTCACGCCGCGGCTGATGCCGCCCAGAAAGATCTTGCGCGCCCGGGAGATCTGCTTGGTCTTCTCCACGCAAGCCTTGATGTCTTCGCGGAACAGGCCGTAGGTCCACTCGCCGGTCGGGGCGATATCGATGCCCAGGGGCTCGAATTGATGGTAGGCCCGGTTGGGCACGTACGAGGTCCGGAAATCCATGCCGTAGACATCGTAGCCGTTCAGGGCCAGGAACAGGGCGATGCTTTCGTCGGGATTGCTGCTGGGGGAATATCCCACGCTCCAGGTGCCGGGGATGATGAAGATCACCTTGCGCTTGTCGGGCGCCGGTTGCTCCGGCGCCATCTTGTCGTTATGGGGCTCGGCCACCATGCGGTGCAGGGCGATCTTGTCCATGGGGCCGTAGGGCGGCACCGCCAGTTCCCACTTGTAGTGCTTGATGTCGGCGAACGCCTCGACGGAGTTGACGCCTTTATACTCCCAGTGGTTGGGTTTCTGGGGGTGCCCGGGGCCGTGTTTGGCCCAGGCCGCGGACGCACCCGACATCCAGACCAGACAGAACATCATCAGAATACAAGTTGCGGTTTTCTTCATGCTGTGCTCCTCGTTGCGGAAGGTTATGGTGGTTGCCTCAAGCCAAAACAGTTCCGATCGGTGCATCACCTCCTCTCGGCAGCGCCGGAGCAGGCCGGCGCGCGCGCGGTCCGCCGCGCCCGGCGGCATCCGACAGACCGGTCGGTTCGCAACAACGAACGCGGCGCAAGCGGCTTCTTGTGGTTATGGATTACGGGAAGATGGCAATAAAAAAAACTACTAACTCGGAAATGTCGCAAGAGTCAATCATTTTGAAAAAGTACAGCACTGATTAAACAAATAGCGATTATGTAACCAAGCCCGGCGAGGCGCGCTCAGGCGATTTCGACAGCCATCCGGAACTTGCCTTGACTTTGATACATCCAAAGATAAAAATTGGGTTGACTTTATGACAATACCCATCCAGGATTGGGCTTACTCTGTGCATGGAGGTTGCCCGTGTTTTCGCGAAAAATAGTGACCGATTTAAAGCACTGGGCCGCCCAGGAGAGGCCCAAACCCTGTATCCTGCGCGGTGCGCGGCAGGTGGGCAAAACCACGGCCGTCGAGCTGTTCGCCAGCGATTTTGAGTGCTTTATCCGCCTGAACCTGGAAAAGGAGGCGGACGGCGCGCATTTCAAAAGGAAATTGTCCGTAAAGGAATTGCTTCAAAGTATCTGCCTGGCAAAAAATGTGCGCATTGTTCCCGGCCGCACCCTTCTTTTCCTGGATGAAATCCAGCAAGTTCCCGAAGCCGTGACCACGCTGCGTTATTTGTACGAAGAGCTCGCCGACCAACTGCATGTCATTGCCGCAGGATCGCTCCTGGAAACCATGCTGGGCGCCAAGCAGATCAGCTTTCCGGTGGGGCGCGTCCAATATATGTTTCTGCACCCGCTGACGTTTGAAGAGTATCTCCGGGCACTGAATGAACAGGCCGCGCTGGAGGCCTACCATTCACTGCCTTTTCGAGATTTCGCCCATGCCATCCTGTTAAAACACTACCATCAATACGCTTTGGTGGGCGGCATGCCTGAGATCGTGGCAACCTATGCCCAATCCAAAGATGTGGTTGAACTCGCCCCCATTTATCAGTCGCTGATGACCGCCTACCAGGAGGATGTGGCCAAGTACGCCCGCGGCGAGGCTTCCGCCCAGGTCATTCGTCATGTCATCGAATCGGCGCCCTTTGAAGCCGGAAACCGAATCACGTTTCAGGGCTTCGGCCGCTCCAATTATAAATCCAGGGAAGTCGGTGAGGCCCTGCGCACCCTGGAAAGGGCCATGCTTTTAAAGCTCGTTTATCCCGCCACCGCCGTCAAACCGCCTGCCATGGCCGACAGGAAGAAAGCCCCGCGTCTTCAGTTTTTGGACACCGGGCTCGTCAATTACCGCGCGGGGCTCCAAGGTCATTTCTTCCAATATGACGACCTGCATGCATTTCATCAAGGCCGGGTGGCTGAACACATCGTGGGCCAGGAACTTTTGGCCTCCGGTATCCGCGACCACGCCCCGTTGGGATTCTGGGTCAAGGAGAAGAAACAATCCAGCGCCGAAGTGGACTTTCTTCTTCCGTTTCAAAATCTGCTTATCCCGGTGGAAGTGAAAGCCGGCAAAACCGGGACGCTGCGCTCCCTGCACCAGTTTATCGACCAGGCCGAACACGCCTTCGCGGTTCGGCTCTATTCGGGAGCCCTGCAAATTGAAAACACTCACACCGCGCAAGGCAAGCCATTTACCTTGCTTAACCTTCCCTACTTTTTGACCGGTCGCTTGATGGCATATATTCAGTGGGCTATTGAACGCTAAAAGCAACCAACCGGTTGTAATTCTATTATTTTTATCAACATGGCCGCGGCGCCGGCCGGCGCTGACCCGGATGAATCAAGGGGGGGCGATTAAAACAATGAAAAATGCATCAGGAGGCCAGCCATATGGGTAAGCAGGCAATCATCAATATCATTGAAGCCAGCAAACCGGAGTTGGCCGAACGCTATGGCGTTAAACAGGTCGGTCTCTTCGGCTCTTTCATCCGCGGGCAGGAAAACCCTTCCAGCGATATCGAACATTCTTGCCTCGTTCAGCCGTGACATCGTCGCCCGGGCCAAATGCGTGCGCCGGCAATTCTTGGGAAGGAGATTGATCTATCATTAAAGAATATCTACGGCTCAAGCCGCGTGATATGCGTGATGCGGTCACCCCGGAAACCCCATGCTTTTGCATCAACGCCACAATGTAGGCATCCACAAAATCGATATTTTGAAGGGAATAATAGGGCAGGGCGCTTTCAACGATCTTTGCATTGAGGACCTCAAGTCCGGGCGTTGATAGAATCGCTTTGAGCATCTCGGCAATCCGCGCCTTTTCCAGATGGTAATAGGATTCAAGCACCCAAACGATCTCGGCCAGTACCATTTCCGCGGTCATCAGCTTAATTTTGCCCCTGGCGGCTTGTTCCAACAGGCGTTCCACCCGATCCGCTTTTTGAGGGTCATCGTTGGTCAGGTAGCGAATGAAAAAATGGTGTCGATAAAGCAACTCTTCATTCCATGGCCTCGATAACATTTTTGCCTACCGCCGCTTTGGCCTGCTGCCGCTCGACCCGGATATCGCCTTGACCTTTAGTGGGGACGCTGCCGCGAAAATTCTGCAATGTCTTTATGGGCTTGAGAATCACCTGACCGTTTACAACCGCAAAATCGACCTTGTCGCCGGCCTCGATCGTTAAAAACAATCTGATATCCTTGGGAATCGTCACCTGTCCCTTGCTGTTTACCGTGGAGACCATATCCAACCTCCATAATGAAGTATTACGATTCAATATGAGTAAGGCGTCAGCGGCGTGTCAATGGGAAAGGTGACTCGGTAGCACAGCCATATGCCGGCAGGTTACTTTTAACGACAGGATTCGCCCCGCTGTTTGTTGCTGCTTTCGGAAAGCGTTCGGGCGGCTTCCGCCCCGAAAGGAAAGCGTCACACGCCATGGACTGGATAACGGAAAATATCGCCATCGGCAATTTCTTGGATGCCAAGAACCCCCTTGGGGGGAAAATGAGGCTGGAACAATTTGCCGGTTGGTTCCTCAAAACACGGCTGCATCCGTCCATCAGCGGTTTCTCAACAAGGCCAAACCGCTCGCCACCAGTTTTTGCGGCAGGCAAATTTTTCTTGCAACCAACCGCATGTAATTTTATTGTTTTTATCGCATGGCACAGCGGCTAACGCCGCTAAGCGCGGTGATCCACAAAAGGACTGATCGAGACCACAAAATCGGGTCAGGAGTTGGGCTCCATGGGTAAACAGGCAATCATCAGTATCATTAAAGCCAGCAAACCGGAGTTGGCCGAACGCTACGGCGTGAAACAGCTCGGTCTATTCGGCTCGTTCATCCGCGGGCAGGAAAGCCCTTCCAGCGATATCGACATTCTTGTCTCGTTCAGCCGCGACATCGATCTTTTCGAATTCATCGACCTGCGCGACTATTTAGAAGCCAAGCTGCGGGCCAAGGTGGATCTGGTCATGGCCACAGCGCTCAAGCCCGCCATCGGCCGTCGCATCCTCGAAGAAGTCCAATATGTCTAAACATCGGGATATTTCGGACTATCTAAAAGATATCCGTGACGCCATCGCCGAGGTCGAAGCGTTCACCAAAGGAATGACATTCCAAAACTTCGCCGCGGACAAAAAGACAATCAACGCCGTCATCCGAAGCCTTGAGGTGATCGGCGAGGCGACCAAGCATATTCCTGATGACTTCCGCAAGAAGTATCCATCCATTCCCTGGAGCAAAATGGCCGGCATGCGCGACGTGCTGATTCACGATTACATGGGCGTAGATCTCAAAACCGTCTGGAAGGTCGCCATCGAGCGGCTGCCCGAATTGGCCGTTTTGATGCAACCGATCGATTGAGCGCCCGGGTGGGCACAAAGCCGGCCCCTGCAAGGAAACGCCCCGCGAACCCTGTTGATCGGCCAAGGCACGCCGATTCACGGTCGGGAAGGCCACCGAAGCAGTTCCTGAAGGTAGAAAAACCAGCATAAAAAGGCCCGCTGTTGTGGACACATCTATGACGCATTGAGGGGTTCGATTTTATTAAGTTCTCGATCGAACTGCTGCTCGGATTCCCTGAGCATCTCTCCAGGGTGGGTCGGCGCAATTTCGCGTTTGGTGGTGTTGGATATCGCCATTGGATTGCTCCTTTCATTCAGGCCCCAAAGCCGGAAACCAAAACGGCAAAAGTCCGGCACTGAAATGCAGCCGCACCGGTCCCTTGGGCGTGTCGGAAATGAGCAGGCCGTCATCGATCGATTCGGACAGCAGCGCTTCCAGGTTCAGCATGTTATCCATGAAGGCAATTCGATCCAGGCAAATGGAGAAGAAGAACTCGCAAAAGCGGTCCAGACCGTTCTGGGATAGATTGCCGCGCCCATCTATATCGCCTTGTCTGTGCATATCGGCGCCGGCCAACGCGGCCATATAATCGGTTTTAAAACGCGCAAAACCCCGGTCGATCGACCACAATCCATAGATCGACAGGACGAATTGTCGATAGACGATTTTAAATTGTGGGCCGTTTGCAAGAAAAAAATTATTAAGGCCAGCCGCAATCGATGGCGGACCCGTCTCAATTCCCCGCGGCTTCAAACCGTCACCAGCGATTGGTCAAGCTTGCGCTTTATCTTCCGTCCGGCATTGTGCGCGGTGGCCCGGCAATTGAGGCAAAGCAGATCGGAGATAAGACTCCAAATATCGACACGGAAAGCATCCCCCGGTTAGCAATCCTCAAAGTTCATCCCCGTCGCGGGGCGGCTCTCCCCCTCGGCGAAAAAGTATTTTCCGGAATTGGGTCAAGTTCGCTTTTTGGGCACGCTCGACGAAGAATTGCTCGGTATCCATGGCCGATATCTTTTGCGCCACCGCGATGGCAATAAATTGATTGATGCTGGTGCCGTCACGTTTGGACAATCTGGCGACTTCATCCTTGAGCGACTTTGGAAGCCGTAATGGATAGGTAGATGTCTCACGCATTTCTTATTCTCCTAATGGCCACGGCGGGCAATAAAACCTCGATGTCGAAAGTTTCGGGCACTAAGCCGTAGTCCCCTGAATTAAAAGTGACAATGGCATCGGCCCCACCGTTGACCGCTGCTTCCAGAACCATCTCATCATTGGGATCACGCAACAGCGGGCGCCATAAATAATGGGTCTTGACCGGTTTAACGACCGCCGCGATACCCGCGATGAACACGTCCGCCTGAGATCTGGTAAGCCCCGCGGCCCGCCAGTGGATCGAATCCATAAGCTTGGCCTCATACTCGAAAAAAAGCGGCACATTGGCAATCATTTCGATTTTCCGGTCAAGCGCTTCACCCAATAGCGCCGCCGATGCCCCGCGCGGGCAGCGCATGGCAGCAACGATCACATCCGTATCTAAAACCGATCGTAACATACAGTCTTTTTAAATCACATCACGCGTGATGTCGATGTCACGAAATACGCCCTGTAACCAAATATGCCCCTCGCTTCAAACCGTCACCAGCGATTCATCCAGCTTACGTTTGATCTTACGTCCGGCATTGCGCACGGCGCCGTGGCAGTTGAGGCAGAGCGGATAAAGGATGAGGACATCCTTGCGTTTATCGATTCTCTCGTTGAGCGTTTCCAGCAATTCACCATACTCGCTCTTTGTCAACGCGCATTCGAATACGGAGAGGTTGACCCGGTCGCCGAGATTTTCAAGCGCCTTTGAAACCTTGGTCCCGCGGCGGTTATCCGGGATATCGTAGGCGATAACGTAAAAATTCCTTTCCGGCATATTTTACTCCTGCCGGGCGGGCGTAAAGCCCGCCCCCCTGAACCTCCAACCTAAATGGTTGAAACCGCGGAAATGCTGTGGTAGGGATTTTACGTTCTTTGCAGGGCTTACCCCTACAACGAAACATAGACGTTTTATGAATTGATTTATTGAGCCAGCCTGCTATACTACGAAAAAACCAGTTAAACAGGAGGCTGGCCATGTTGCCCACAACCCGATGCGACGAATACCTTT
>JAKAFO010000125.1 GCA_021819735.1 Deltaproteobacteria bacterium | reverse complement strand
TGCCCCTTCCTGGATTACGACGACCACTGGCAAGAGATCGATGTGCCCGTGCTCTCGTTGAACGGCGAGCTCACCTGCCGGGGCGGCTGCGCCAATACCAGCATCGAGTATACCCTGAACAACCTGGCCACCGACGACACCACCCTGATCCATCTGCCGGGCTATGGTCATCTCGATGTCTACTATGGCACCCATTCACGGGAGGATATGAAGGAGCCCCTGCTCGAATGGCTGAACCAGAAGCGGTAAACGGCCGGTCCTGAGCCGGAGGAGAAAGGGTTCGAAGGCGCAGCCGCGGGGCTGGCGGCTGCGTTGCCAAAAAGCCTTGTTGCCGATGGACATCGAAGCGACTGCCCGCCTGTCAATTTGACATATACAAATTTCCAGAACTCAATTATGCTAAGCCATTATTGACTGGGTGTGTCATTTTGGAGCATATCAGGCCGCGCCGCGGCTGACCGGCAATAAACGCACGATTGCAGAAGAATCATTGGCCAAGAACCCTCCTTTAGCATCCGCCGACAGCGCGGATAAGGCGAGCAGCGCATGGTTTCCCCTGCCGCTGGGGCCGGTGCGTGTGTTGGCGACGGTCACCCTTTCGGTATTTGTGGGCGAACTGTTGATCATGCTGCTGCTCTCCGTGCTGCCGCCGATGCCCATGATGTTGGAAGCCGTCCTCGACGCCACCCTGCTTCTGATTGTAATCTCCCCTGCCCTTTATTATTTTCTCTTCATACCCATCATCCGGCACGTCAAAATTCGCGAAGAGGCTGAGGAACTCCTGCGCAAAAACCGCGACCTGCTGCAGTCCGTGTTCAACGGATTCTCGGAGCCGATCATGTTGCTCGACGAACAGCTCAAGGTCAAATTGATGAACCGCGCGGCGCGTGACTATTACGGACTTCACCAGGCCGTTATCGACGACCTGCCGTGCCACCGGGTGCTGATGTGCCAGGATCAGCCGTGCGCCGAGTGCGAAATCCCCATGAAAATTCATGAGAACCGCAACATCTCTTTCGAACGCAAGGGCCGCTTCGACCCCAACCGCATCGAGCAGGTCTATTTGTATCGGACCGCCTCGCCCTATCACCCCTCCGGCGTAATCATCGCCCGGATCACCGACATCACCGAAAAGCGCCAAATGGAGCTGCAGGCCCAGCGCAAGGAGCACATGGCCTCCTTGGGACTGCTGATATCCGGGGTGGCCCACGAGATCAACAACCCCAACAATTTCATCTCCTTTAATCTGCCCATTCTAAAGGAATATCTCGACGAAATCATCCCCATCGTGGATGCGCACGCCACTCGACATCCCGATCTGGAAATCGCCAACATGAGCTATGCCGATTTTCGCAGGGATCTATTCAAGATCATCGAAAACGTCACCCACGGCTCCACCCGCATCAACACCATCGTCTCCAAGCTCAAGGAGTTTTCGCGTCTCAAGGAGAGCCGCCGGCTGACCAAGGTGGACATCGGCGCGGTGCTGGACAAAGTGGTGGCCCTGACCAGCTCCCAGATCAAGCGGATGGTCAGACACTTCGATTACCAGGTACCCGCCGACCTGCCCCTGATCTACACCGACGGCCAGGCCATCGAGCAGATGGTGCTCAACCTGCTGATCAATGCCTGCCAGGCAGCGGATAAGCCCGATTCCCGGGTGAGTCTCGCGGTTTCGCTCGATCCCAAGCCGCCCTATGTGCTGGGCATCGAAGTCTCCGACAACGGTTGCGGCATGGATGACACGGTTCTGGCCCGCATCTTCAATCCGCTTTTCACCACCAAGGGGCCCCACGAAGGCACGGGCCTGGGATTGTACGTCTGCCATAATCTAGCCGAGGGCATCGGCGGTTGCATCGAGGTGCAAAGCACTACCGGCCAAGGCAGCACCTTCCGCATCCTGCTGCCCGACCTCAGGCACCCTCTTCCATCTGCGAAAGCAACCGTCGCCATGCAGGGATGATGATCTTGGACGCATCCATCCGCCTTATTCTGGCAAGATGCTTGCACAAGAGAAGCAATACCCGCTGGCGGTGCGGGGATGCGGTTCTGTGCGCCAGCGATGGGCATGAAATGATACCGGAACCTGGGGGGCACCATGCGCAACTCTCTGTTTTTCGCAACGATCCTCATCCTTACTTTAACGATAGTTATAGTCGAACCGACTCACGCGGGCGATAAGCCTGCCGCAAACGCCAATGAGGGCACTGCCGCAAAAAGCGCTCAAGCGGCGGCGCCTCGGACGGAAGATTATGGTCAGACCCCGGATGCGGCCGGGAAGACCCAAAGTACAACGGCATCGGCGGAGAAGACCGATGCCGCGGCCAAGAAGGCGATCAAAAGCGATACAAACACGTCGTCACCGGATCCCAATCGGCGCTGGATCATACGCCAGCGTAATTATGCCGGCGCTAAGGCGACCCCGGCCAAACGCAAGCCGCTGCAGTGGGACGGCAAGTCCCAGCAGACGCAATGTGCAAAGTATGAGCATCAGTTGAGCGCCCATTTCGATCAGGCGCGCTACTACTCCATCCAGGGCGACCGCTGCAAAACCGCGCGGTACGCGCACGAATTTATCGAGGCCGCCGCAATCTGCCAAAGCGCCTGCCCCAAAGACTTCCTGGAATACAACGGTTTCAGCGACGAGGTGCTGCGCAACATGCATCAACTGGAGGCTCTGGGTACGGAAAGCTGCCTGGGCAAGTCGGCGGTAACCAACCAAGCCGCACCGGCCGGCGCCAATCCCCCCGCCGCCGAGCGCAACGCCGGACAAAACCCCACCGCGCAAAAACACGCCGAATAGTTAAAGGGGCCGGGGATCTTCGGAGCGCGGTGCCACGCCCACGCGCCCAGGGGCAACGGGACCACGAAGATCATGTATCCGCCGGAAGCGCAAGATTGCCTGCGCGAAGATCCCGCTCCTGCCGCGCGGCGAAGAGCACCGGAACCACCAGGATGGCGGTCACCTCCACCAGCATACCGCCCAGGCAGGGGATGGCCATGGGCACCATGAGGTCCGCGCCGCGCCCGGTGGCGGTGATCACGGGCAGCAGGCCGATGACCGTGGTGGCCGTGGTGGCCAGGCAGGGCCGCACGCGCGGCAGCGCGGCGGCCCGGATGGCCGCGTGCAGCTCGCCCACCGTGGCCGGACGCTGCCGGGCCATGGCGCGCCGCAGGCGGTTGGCCATGATGACGCCGTCGTCCTCGGCGATGCCGAACAGAGCCAGGAACCCCACCCACACAGCCACGCTCAGGTTGATCGGCCCGATGTTGAAGAGCTGGCGCATGGAGACATCGAAGAGCCGGAAATCGAGAAACCAGGGCTGATTGTAGAGCCACAGGAGCATGAACCCGCCGGACCAGGAGACGGCAATGCCCGAAAAGATCATGGCGCTCAAGTGGATCGTCTTGAACTCCAGGAACAAGATGATGAAGATGATCAAGAGCGACAGGGGGATGATCAGGGCCAGGCGCTTTTGCGAGCGCACATGGTTTTCATAGGTGCCGGTGAAGCTGTAGCTGACGCCGGCCGGCACCTGCAAGCGCCCGATGGCGGCCATCTCGGCCAGATAGGCCTGGGCCTGCTCCACCACCTGCACCTCGGCCTGTCCGGGTTGCTTGTCGAACAGCACGTAGGATACCAAAAAGCCGTCCTCGCCTTTGATCATCTGGGGGCCGGTGACGTAAAGGATGCGGGCCAACTGGGAGAGGGGCAGATGCGTACCGTCGGGCACCGGCACCAGGATCTCGCCCAGCGACTCCAGGTCGTCGCGCAGCTCGCGCAGATACCGCACCCGGATGGGGTAACGCTCGCGACCCTCCAAGGAGGTGGTGATGGCTTTGCCGCCCACGGCGTACTCGATCGTGTCGAGCACCTGGGCCAGGTTGATGCCGGATTGGGCGATGGCCTGGCGGTCCACGTGGATCTCCAGGTAGGGCTTGCCGATGAGGCGGTCGGCGACCACCGTATCAGGCGCGATGGACGGGATCTCACGCAGCAGAGTTTCCACGGCCTGGGCCGTCTGGGCGATGGTCGCAAGGTCGGACCCCTTGATTTTCACGGCCGTGCTGGCCCGGATACCGCTTTGCAGCATCACCAGCCGGGCCGAGATGGGCTGAAGCTTGGCGGCGCCGGTGGTGCCGATCACATGGGCCGCCTCGGCCAGGGCCTGCCAGATATCGTCGGGGCGGCGAATCCCGGGCCAGGGCGCGCGGCCCGGATTGAGCTGCGTCTCCAGGGGCGGGCGCCAGAGGCGGAAGGGGCGGCCCGTGGCGTCGGGAATCAGGCGCTGGCGCTCATCCCGGACGTAGCGGCCCGCCACCTGGTAAGGCTCGCCATCCGGGGCCTCGAGAGCGAAGCCGTCGGCGTCGCGCACCAGGTCGCGGCCCTGGGCCTCGAAACGGAACTTGAGGATGCGGCCCGTTTCGTCCATGACGAACTCGGGCTTGTAGGTCACCAGGGTCTCGATCATGGAGACCGGCGCCGGGTCCAGGGCGCTTTCCACGCGCCCCAGCTTGCCCACAGCGCTCTCGACTTCGGGAATTTCATCGATGGCCTTGTTCTGGCGGCGCACGATGTCCATCACCTCGCCGATGGAGGCATGGGGCATGGTGACCGGCATGAGCAAAAAGCTGCCTTCGTCCAGGGGCGGCATGAACTCTTCGCCCAGGCCGGGAAAGTGGTGGGTCACCCAGCGCAGCGGCGCCGTGCGCCGGAGATCTTCGGGCAGCCAGCCCAGCAGCCGGGGGCTGCCCTGCCAGACGACCAGGGCCAAAAGCATCATGGCCAGCGGCAGGGAGAGAAACAGGCGTTTGTGGGTCAGGCACCAGGCCAGAATCGTAAGATAGAAATGCTGAAAGAGCTTGTAGGCCCCAAGTAAACCGCCAATCAGCAGGCCCGAAAAGAGCAGGTTTGGCACGATCCCCTTGAGCCGGCCCAGGGGCATCCACTGCAACACCAGCAGCAGGCCGATGATCAGGACCAGAGCCGTCTTGCCGCCCCGGGCCAGCCACTGGTCATAAGGCGCGCGCAGGCGCGGGCGCAGCAGCAGATAGGCCCCGGCCAGGGCGCAGAGCAACCCCAGGCGCCAGTCCCAGGTCCATCCCACCAGTGCCCCGGCATAGATCAGGGTTTCATGCCAGATCCAGCGCCCTTTGGGCTTGTCCTTGCGGCTCTGTCCGCGCTGCCGCCACCACTCCACGGCCGGCGGGACCACGCACAGGGTGATGACCAGGGCCGCCACCAGGGCAAAGGTCTTGGTCAGCGCCAGAGGCCTGAACAAACGGCCCTCCGCGCCGGTAAGGGCAAAGACCGGCAAAAAGCCCACCACCGTAGTAGCCACGGCCGTGATCACCGAGCCGCCCACGTCGTGGCCGGCCGCCAGAATCGCCTTGCGCAACCCGCGGTCCGGCGTCTCCGTGAGCGCGTCCTTGCGATGGCGATCGATGGTCTCGGTGATGATGATGCCCATGTCCACCAGGGTGCCGATGGCGATGGCGATCCCGGCCAGGGCCACGATGTTGGCCTGCACATCGAAGAGCTTCATGGCCGCGAAGGTGGCCAGCACCGCCAGGGGCAGCACCGCGGAGATCATCACGGCGCTGTCCAGGGCCGCCAGCATGACCACCACCACCAGGATGGTGATCAGCACCTCCTGGCCCAGGGAGCTTTGCAGAGTACCCAGGGTTTCGCCGATGAGCTGGGTGCGGTCGTAAAAGGGTACCACCCGCACTTGGCTCTCGCGGCCGTCGGCCAGGGTTTTGCGCGGCATGCCCGGCGTGATCTCCGCGATGCGCGCCTTTACTTTTTTGATCACCTCCAGCGGATTGACGCCGTGGCGTACCACCACCACGCCGCCCACCGCCTCGGCGCCGCCCTTGTTGAGCGCCCCGCCGCGATAGGCCGGTCCCAGGGTCACGTTGGCCACCGTGCGCACGAAGACCGGCGTCCCGCCGCGCAGCTTGATCACGGCATTCTCCAGGTCGGTGACATCGCGCACGAAGCCTATGCCACGCACCAGGTACTCCACCCGGTTGACCTCGATGGCCCGAGCCCCCACGTCGCGATTGGCATCCTTGATAGCCGCGAGCACCTCGAACAGGGAGACATTGTTGATGCGCATGCGATCAGGGTCCAGATCGATCTGATACTCCTGGACAAAGCCGCCCACCGAGGCCACCTCGCTGACCCCACTCACGCCCTGCAGGGCAAAGCGCACGTACCAGTCCTGGACCGTGCGCAGCTCGTGCAGGTCCCAGCCGCCGGAGGGATGCCCCTGGGCGTCGCGACCCTCCAGGGTGTACCAGAAGACCTGGCCCATGGCCGTGGCGTCGGGCCCCATCCGGGGCTGCACGCCGGGGGGCAGCGCACCCTCGGGCAAGCTGTTGAGTTTTTCGAGGATGCGCGTGCGGGCCCAGTAGAAATCCACATCGTCGTTGAAGATCAGGTAGATGGCCGAAAAACCGAACATGGAGGTGCTGCGGATGGTGCGCACCCCGGCCAGCCCCAGGAGTTGGGCCGTGAGGGGATAGGTGATCTGATCCTCCATGTCTTGGGGCGAGCGGCCCTCCCAGTCGGTGAAGACGATCTGTTGATTTTCACCGATGTCCGGAATGGCATCCACCGGAATGGGATCGCGCAGGACTCCCCCGATGGACCAGTCGAACGGCGCCACCAGGAGGCCCCAGCCGCCCACCAGCAGCATGAGCAGCAGCACCACGGCTTTATTGTCCAGGCAGAATCGGATCAGCCTTACAGTGGCCCCCGGTTTGTGGTCGGTATCTGATTCGTATCGGTTCATTGGTCCAATGGCTCGTCGTTGCGGGTGATCGCGTTACAGCCTAAGTCAGCAGGTTCGGATGCCAGGCCCATCATCGGGAGTGTTCTTCCACTTCCGCACCACTATGGATGCCACTCGATTTGCGCCACTTTTGGCGATGCTCTTCCAGCGAATCCGCGCCCTGGCGGGTGGTGTCGCCGTAGCTGCCCGGCTTGCGGCGTCGGACCGGGTACTCGGAACTGACTTCCTCCGCATCGCTTCCGGCGCGCAGTTCGTCCTGATCGTGACCTCCTTGATCTCGATGATCGTCATCGACGATCATCCGGCTGTGGCTGCGTTGCCGCATATAATCGGCGCTCATCTGCCCGGAGAGTCCGTCGTGCTGGTGGCCGTCGACCAGGCTGCCCTCGACATCCATGCCCGACGGCAGCTCCGCTCTGTGGCCGGTTTCGTCCGGGGCGGCTATGCCGCCAAGGTCGTGGCCGGGCATGGCGCCGTGGTCGTGGCCGGGCATGGGCCTCCCGCCCCTTTGGGCCAGCAGGCTGGGACGGGCCGATATCTGCATGGCGCTGTCGATCTTGAAATTGCCGTTGACCACCACCTGTTCGCCTTCATTCAGACCCGCCCGGACCACATAGTGTTCGCCGGCCCGGGGCCCCAGCAGCACCTCACGGCCTTCGTAGACCCCCGCCTCGTCGGCCACGGCTACGTACACCACCGCGCGTTTGCCGGTGATCAAGGGTGCGGCGGCCGGAATGACCAAGGGCACTCCTTTACCCGCCTCGTCGTTGCGCCGGATGCCGCCGTCGGCGGAAAGCTCGGCATGCACCACGGCCCGTACCAGCATGCCGGCCTTCAGGCGGCCGCCCTGATCCTCGGTGCTGATGGCGCCAATGGAAAAGGTGCGGCTGGCAGGATCGAACACCGGATCGATATTAACCACCTGGGCCGTGAAACGTTCGCCCGGATAGGCTTCGGTGGTGAAGGTGACCGTCTGGCCGATACGGATCCAGGGATAATCGGATTCATAGGCTTCCAGGCGGGCCCAGACATACTTGGGATCGGCCAGGGTGAAAAGCGGCGTGCCCCGGTTGATAAAGGTCCCCTCGGTGGCCTTTTGCTCGATGACCTGCCCGTACATGGGCGCATAGACGGTGGCGAGGCCGGTGGCCTCTCCCCGGCGCATGAACTGGTCGATGTCGCGCTTGGGCAGCCCCAGGATGCTCAGCTTGTGGCGCAAGGCGGCGATCTTCTGCAAGGCTTCCTCCTGCCGCGCGGTCCGCCGGGAGCTGTCGCCGCTACCCTTGCTGCGCGCCTGCACGGGCATGTCCTGGGCCACGTGGGGCGTGTTGGCCTGGAAGGCCAGAAAACTGGGCACATACTGCATCTCTGCCACCAACTGCTGCTGGGTTTCCAGCAGGTCCGAAGAGTAGATGTCGAAGAGCGGAGCGCCCCAGCGCACAAACTGCCCGGCGCGCTTGATGTAGACCCGGTCGATGACCCCTGGCATGAAGGCCGTGATCACGGTCTGGTGGGCGCTGTCGTAATCGATGCTGCCGAAAAGGCGCACATCCGCCGATACCGCCAGGCGCCGGACCGGCGCCGTCTCGATTTGGGCCAGGTGAAGCGCCTCGCTGCTGAAGCGCATCCTGCTCTGGCCGGAGGCGGCGGGTGCGCCCTCCACGGGAATCAAAGCCATGCCGCAGACCGGGCAATTGCCCGCGTGGTCGGTGGGCGGAATACACATCATGGGACAGGCGAAGCGCTCCGCCGTATCGCCGTGGGCCGCATGATCGTGGCCATCGGCTTGCATCCCGGGGGCAAGCCCGGCATGATCCCCCTCGTTGAGCGAGGCCTGCGCAGGTTCAGGGGTCTGCATGATTAAGCGGGAAGCGACCTCATCCCGGGGGGTCATTATAAAGACGATCAGGACAAGCACACTGAGCAGCGCCGCGATTATGGCCCAGCGCTCGGCCGAAAAGTTCAGACGTTTGATGTTCATCGCAACCTTCTCCCGCCGTTAAAATGCTCGCCCCAATCGGGCATGGGGCTAACGCCCTGAAATCATGAGCGTAGATTTCATAACAGGATAAAATACAAAGTTCGTGCCAGATGGGTGCGGCAAACGAGGCAGGCAAATTCGCAGCGATGGCCCAGGGCCTCATCCCCGGATGGACACTAGATAGGCAACAAGCTGAATATCTCCGCGGTGCGGTTCAAATAGATCGGACATTTGTGGCATTTCACCGGGGATTGATGCATGTGCTTTCGCAGGGTTTCGTAGCAGGCCACGTGGGGATCGCCATAGGCCGGGCAATTCTGCTTGTGGGCGCAGCCGAATACGATCCAGCAGGGCGCCGAGGAGAGAAAGAACCTCAGGCACGCCAGGGTGAAGCCGTGCTCGTGGATCAGCGCCTTGATGCGCAGGATGCGTTCAACATCCAAGTCGGAGAAGAGGCGGTTGTTGGTGCGCGGCTCGCGCTCCGGAGCGATCAAGCCGCTTTTTTCATACTCGTGGATGCGCTTATGGCATAGGCCCACGCGGCGGGCCACCTCATCGATACGATAGACGCCCTGATTCCCCTGCCCGTCTGCCATGACGCCTCCCCTATCCTCGAATTTTCCTTGAATACCCCCGCATACCATGATTCCTGACCTGTTCACAAATATTTGCACCGATGGGTGCCGACTTTGCACATCTGTCGACGTTCGGCTCTGAAATCGAGCCAATTTTGTGGCGCATGCCATCCACGCCGCCCCGTCCGAGGTCTATTGTCCATGATAAATAAAACATATTATTTAAATTACTTGCAGGATGATGAAGGCATTTTCATGCGGCATGAAAAGCCGCGGTGCTGTATATGGAATAAATTTTGTATAGATAAATTTTATTCAAGGCACCATCCGAATCGCCGCAATGGTGTTCAAATCCAGGAAGACTCGAAAGGGGACCCAAGATGACCCACCGGAAATCACCCAAAGGAAAGCGTCATGCGCTTTACATCCTGCTGCTGGGGCTGGCTTTGACCGGCCTGGGTTGCGTTAGCGAGAATGCAGGCAGTGCAGGCACCCCGGATGCCGATAAAGCCGCGCCGCCCGTAAGTGCAGGAGGCGATAGCAGTATTGCGCCGCTGCCCACCGGCGCGACGGTTGAAACCACCCCAAGCAGCGGCAGCGGGTCAAATCCACACGCCAATCTGGCTTATGCCGACTACCCGTCCAATTGCCTCGCATGCCATCCCAGTGCCGGTCGCGAGATGCTTGAATCCACCCACTACCGCTGGGCCGGCGAGGCCCCCGACATGGTCAATGCCCCCCATCAACTGCAAGGCAAATTGACCAATGCGGTCAACAGCTACTGCATCAACATCCTGGGCAACTGGCCGATGTGCGGCGCCTGCCACGTTGGCCGCGGCGCAAGCCCAGACATCGCCGCCAACGACCCGGAGAATGTCGATTGCCTGGTGTGTCACAATCCGGACTACGGCCAGCGGCGCACCCGCCTGCCGGACGGCACCATGGGCGTGCCCGACCCGACCGACAGCCTGGTTCGGGCGGTTCAGCGACCCAGCCGGGCCAGTTGCCTGGCCTGTCACGCCAAGGCCGGCGGCGGGGACGGCGTCAAGCGCGGCGATCTCTCCCTGGCCGTGGCCACCAACGCGGACCGCAACTTCGACGTGCATATGAACAGCGCCGGGGCCAACCTGAATTGCCAGGCCTGCCATGTCTTCGAAGCCCACAAGACCATCGGCAAGGGATCGGACCTGCGGGCGACGGACGACCTGGCCCGGGGTTCGGAAGTTTCGTGCCTGACCTGCCATGCCGACAAAGCGTCACGCGAAGGCCATGATACCCAAAAGATCAACGACCACGTGGCCCGGGTGGCTTGCCAAACCTGCCATGTGCCCATCTATGCCAAGGTGGCCACCGAGACCCATCGCGACTGGCGCCGGCACGCCGACGGCAGCGTCGCGGACAGCAGTGCCAAACCCGGACACCCTTACACGGAGAAACTGGCCAATCTGATACCGGATTATCGTTTCTGGAACCGCAAAAGCGACAACGCCCTGCTCGGCGACGACGCTTCGCGGACCTACGATGCGGCCAACGATACCTGGAATACTTCGCGCCCCATGGGTAACGTGAGCGATGGCAAGCTCTATCCTTTCAAGTACAAAACCGCGGTTCAGCCCAAGACCGTGGCCGATGATCGGCTCATCGCCCTGAACACTTATGAATATCTCAAGGCCACGGGCGATGTCGGCGCCGCCACCCAACAGGGTCTGCAGGCCATGGGCTATTCCGTCGTCGAGCCTTACGAGTGGGTGACCACCGACACCTACCAGTTGCTCAACCATGGCGTCGCGCCGGCATCCGGGGCATTAAGCTGCAAAGAGTGCCACGGCAGCACCACCCGCATGGATCTGAAGGGCGAGTTGGGCTACCAGCTCAAACAAGCGGCCAACACATTGTGCGTCCAGTGCCACGGTCGCAAAGAGTCAAAACCGTTCGAGGTCATTCACACCAAGCACGTCAAGGACAAAAAGTACGATTGCAGCCGCTGCCACACCTTCAGCCGCCCGGAAAGGGGTTTGAGAGGCTGATCGTAACAAAGTACCGGCGTGAAGCATATCTATAGGAGGATCCATGCACATTGATCGACGCGCATTCCTGAAGTACTGTCTCGGTTCGGCCGCCGCCCTGGGATTTCCGCTTTCGGTGGTCTCCCGGCTGGAAGAGGCTTACGCCGCCGGCGGCACCGGGCTGCCCCAGGTGGTGTGGCTCAACGGGGCCAACTGTACCGGCTGCACGGTTTCGCTGGCCAATCTCATCAGCGCTCAAAAGCCGACGGATATTGCCGACCTGCTGCTTAACACCATCGACCTGGCCTTTCATCCCAACCTGATGGGGGCGGCCGGCGACCTGGCGGTCCAGAGCCTTCAGACGGCCACCCAGGGCGATTTCGTTCTGGTCGTCGATGGTGGCATCCCCATGGCTTTCGACGGCCACACCTGCATCGTATGGTCGGAAAACGGACGCGAGATTACGGCCAAGGAGGCGGTGCTCGACCTGGCTGCCCAATCGATGGCAACGGTATGCGTCGGCACCTGCGCATCTTTCGGAGGCATCCCTGCCGGCAACCCCAACCCGACCCAAATCGTCAGTGTCGGTCAGTTGACCGGCCAACGCACGATCAATATCCCCGGTTGTCCGCCGCACCCGGACTGGATCGTCTGGACCATCGCCACTCTGCTGGCGGGCGTCAACCCCAGCCTGGACGAACGCAACCGACCGGTTCAACTGTTTACCGAGGAGACCATTCATAAGCGCTGCCCCAGGAAAGAGTCGGGAGAGACCAAACTATTCGGGCAGAGCCGCTGTCTCAAGGCGCTCGGCTGCAAGGGGCCCCGAACGTCGGCCGACTGCGGCCAGCGCAAGTGGAACAATGGCACCAACTGGTGCATCGGGGCCAATGCCGTTTGCCTGGGCTGCACCGAATACGGTTTCCCCGACGCCTTTTCGCCCTTCTACAAAGTCGAATACAGCTATCAAAACTACAGCAAGCCGACCCCCGAACCACCGGGCGCGGAACCCACCCCCAGCCCGACCCCGGCGGTTGGGTTGCGTATCTCCAAAGCCGAGTACAACCGGGAAAGAAGAGAGCTGAGAGTCGAAGGCGTGGGCCCTGCCGGCGCCATCGTTAAGATTCTGGACGATGGTACGCGTGTGCTGCTGGGGGCCGTATCCGTGGACCGCGAAGGCAAATGGAGATCGATAACCCGGGACCCCAGGCCGGTGCCCACGCGCGCGCGGGCCGAGTGCAACGGCAGGGCAACCACCGCCGTGGTCATCCGCAAGTGAGCATCGCAAAGCGGCCGGCAAGCCGGCAGCGGCAAAGATCGCGCAAAGTTCTATTAAGGAGATAAAGCATGCCGACAATCACAATAATGGATCCGGTAACCCGGATCGAAGGCCACATGAAAGTCGAAGTCACCATCGACAGCGTCGCCGGCCAAATGCAAATCACGGACGCCCGCTGCACGGGCACCCTTTTCCGGGGTTTTGAAACCTTGCTGGCAGGCCGCGACCCGCTGGACGCCCCGGTCATCACCCAGCGCATCTGCGGGGTCTGTCCTATCTCCCATGGCCTGACATCGGTCCTGGCACTGGAAAATGTCTCGGAGTATCGGCCTTTACGCAATGCCCGGGTGATGCGCAACCTGACCCAGGGCGCCAATTTCCTGCAATCCCACATCCTGCATTTCTACCTGCTGGCCGCCCTGGACTTCGTGCCCGGACCGGCCAAGGCACCGTGGAGTCCGGCTTGGTCCGTCGATCTGCGGCCCGGCTTGGACCAGGTGATGGCCAATCTGCCCGCGGCCTTGGAAGCCCGCCGCCGTGCCCACGAAATGGGCGCCATCCTGGGGGGCAAGATGCCCGCGAGCCATACTTTCATCCCCGGCGGTTTCACGGCCACCCCCACTTCGGCCCAGATCGCGGCCTTCCGCGGCCATCTGCAATTTTTGGCGGATTTTATCCAGAAACGCTACATCCCCGATCAGGGTAACCGCATTTGGAACTCAGCTGCCCAGGACCTTCAATAAATAGTCGTTATCCCAGCCCGCCCTTAACCGTTTTGCCTTGATGCTTTTTCTTTTGCGCGATGTTTCCCTTTTAATCATATTC
>JAKAFO010000124.1 GCA_021819735.1 Deltaproteobacteria bacterium | reverse complement strand
CACCCGGCCGAACCCCGGCAGGGCATTGATGATGGTCTGGTCGTCCACGCAAAAGGCGATGCGGAAATGGCCCGGGCCGGCAAAGCCGCTGCCCGGCACGGTGAGGATCAGTTCCTGCTGCAGCTCGCGCACAAAAGCCACGTCATCTGCAATGGGCGTCTTGGGAAAGAGGTAGAAGGCCCCCGGCGGCGTCACGAACGAGTAGCCGGCCCGCGCCAACCCCTCGCAGAGCAGATCGCGCTTGCGCTTGTACTGCCCCATGTCCACGCTGGCGCCCTGGAGACAGGCCACCACGCGCTGCATCAGGCCCGGCGCATTGACGAACCCCAGGATGCGGTTGGTCAGGGCCAGGGCCGCCCGGATGTCGTTCTTGTACGTGGCCGCCGGGTTCACGGCCGCAAAACCGATGCGCTCGCCCGGTATGGAGAGGTCCTTGGAGTAGGAGGTGGCGATCAGGCTTTCGGGGTAGGCCTGGAAGATGCTGGGCACCGGCCGGCCGTCGAAAACGATCTTGCGGTAGGGCTCGTCGGAGACCAGGTAGAGGGTTCGGCCGAGTTCCCGGCTTTTTTGTTTGAGCAGCGCCCCCAACTGCGCCAGGCTTTCGGCCGAGTAAATCTGGCCCGTGGGGTTGTTGGGCGAATTGATCAGAATGACCTTGGTCTTGGGATTGATGGCCTCGGCCATGGCCGCCAGGTCCAGGGTAAAATCGGGCCGGGTCGGGACCATGCGGATCGTGCCGCCATGGTTGTCCACGTAGAAGCGATACTCGACAAAGCACGGGGTGGGCACGATGACTTCGTCACCCGGATCGAGCAGGGCCTTGAAGATCACATTCAGGGCACCGGCCGCGCCGCAGGTCATGATGATGTCGGCGGCCTCCGGGGCCACCCCCTGTTCGGCGGCCAGGTAATCGGCCACCGCCACGCATACCTGGGGATAGCCTGCCTGGGGCATGTAGCAGTGGTCGCCCAGGCCGCAGGCCGTAACCGTATCGCGCAGGGTGTCGTGGAACTCCGGCGGCGGCGGCAAGTTGGGGTTGCCGAGACTGAAATCGAACACTTTATCGGCGCCGTGCTGGGCTTTGAGCTTGGCGCCCTCTTCGAACATCTTGCGAATCCAGGAGGCCTGGGTCATCACGGCGCTGATCTTCTGGGCCACGGACATGGGTTCAACTCCTTTTACTTCACCGCTTCCACCGACTTTACTTCCGGGACCTCTTTCTTGATGATGCGCTCGATGCCGTTTTTCAGCGTCATCTGGGACATGGGGCATCCCGAGCAGGCGCCCTTCAAGCGCACCTGCACCACCCCCTCGGGACTGACGCCGACCAGCTCCACATTGCCGCCGTCGGCCTGGAGCATGGGGCGGATCTTTTGAATGGCTGCTTCGACTTTTGCTTTCATGGTTTTTTCCTTTCCTCCATCGCGGGCCGGGAAAAAACCCGCCCCTGCGTTTAGCCTGCATCGATCCTTGCGTGAAACGCTTTCCTGAAGCTCTGAAAATCACCTTTTAGTATAGCGATCCGGGCCTCTTTGACAAGCCGCAAATAGAAATGCAGGTTGTGGATGGTGGCCAGCCGGTGCACCAGGATCTCCCTGGCCAGGTAGAGATGGCGCAGGTAGGCCCGGGAATAGTGGCGGCAGGTATAGCAATCGCAGCCCGGCTCGATGGGCTCGGTGTCGTCGCGGTGCCGGGTGTTGCTGATGTTCAGGGTACCGGCGGCGGTGAAAAGCTGGCCGTTGCGGGCGTTGCGCGTGGGCATGACGCAGTCGAACATATCGGCCCCCAGGGCGATCATCTCCACCAGGTCGGACGGCGTGCCCACGCCCATCACATAGCGCGGGGCGTCGGCGGGCAGCAGCGGCAGGGTGTGGGCCGCCATCTCCAGCATCAGCTCCTTGGGCTCGCCCACGCTCAGGCCGCCCACCGCGTACCCGGGAAAGCCGATGGCGACGAGCTCGTCGGCCGAGCGCGCCCGCAGCTCCTTGAACATGCCGCCCTGGACGATACCGAACAAGGCATTGGGGCAATGGCTTTCGGCCCGCCAGCGCGCCTTGCAGCGCCGGGCCCAGCGGGTGGTCAGGTCGGCCGCCGCAGCAGCCTGCTCGCGCTCGGCCGGATAGGCGATGCACTGGTCCAGACACATCATGATGTCGCTGTTCAGGGCCATCTGAACGTCCACGGCCGATTCCGGCGTCAGCAGATGGCGCGCCCCACCGTCCAGGTGGGACTGAAACGCATAGCCCTCCTCGGAGATCTTCGAGAGCTCGGCCAGGGAAAAGACCTGGAACCCGCCGCTGTCGGTCAGGATCGGCCGCTGCCAGTGCATGAAACGGTGCAACCCGCCGAACCGGCCGATCGTCTCCGTCCCCGGCCGTAAATATAAATGGTAGGTATTGCCCAGAATGATCTGGGCCCCCACGGCCTCCAACTCCTCGGGCGACACGGCCTTGACCGTGGCCTGGGTGCCGACCGGCATAAAAATCGGAGTTTCGATAGCTCCGTGGGCGGTTTCAAGCAGACCGGCCCGGGCCGAATCTGTTTCACTTGTTTTCTGAAGTTGAAAAAAAGTCATAAATTTTCCAGATACCCGTAAGTGGCACGCGGCAGGCGTGTCCGGCGGCGACTCCGCGGCATGTCAGACGCCGAACTTAGGGATGCTTAAGCGCAGCGGAGGAAAAACGCCCTGGACTGTCTGAGCGCAGCGAGTTTCCAGGGCGTCCGCAGCAAGCTTTAGCATCCCTTGTTCGGCGGCGTATGCCGCGGAGTTGCCGCCGGATACGCCGTCGAGACCCACCATTATAAAATCAGCATCGCATCCCCATAACTATAAAATCGATACCCTTCCCGCACCGCCTCGGCATACGCCGCCAAAATATTCTCTCTTCCTGCAAACGCCGACACCAGCATCAGCAACGTCGATTTGGGCAGGTGAAAGTTTGTGATCATGGCATCCACGATCTTAAAGACATAACCCGGATAAATAAACAGGTCGCACTCACCGCTGCGGACCGACAATCGTCCCTGATCGTCGGCGCAATACTCCAACGTGCGCACGCAGGTGGTGCCCGTGGCCACCACGCGTTTGCCTTGCGCTTTGGCCCTATTCACCGCCTCGGCCGTCGCCGCCGGCAAACCGAACCACTCGGCATGCATGCGGTGGTCGCGGATATCCTCGGCCTCCACCGGCAAAAAGGTGCCGTAGCCCACGTGCAAGGTCACATCGACGATGGTCACCCCTTTGGCTTGCAGGCGCGCCAGCAACTCGGGCGTAAAGTGCAAACCGGCCGTGGGCGCGGCAATGGCCCCCTTTTGACTGGCGTAAACCGTCTGATAGGTGCGTTGATCGGTCTCCGTATCCCCGCGCCGGATGTAGGGTGGCAGCGGCACATGGCCGATGCGCTCCAGGAGCTGCTCGAAATCCGCCGGCCCTTCGAAGGCCAGCGAGCAGGTGCGCTCCTGCAGGGCCGTCACCGTGGCCGTCAGGCCCTGGTCGAAAACCAGACGCGTGCCCGGTTTTGGACGCTTGGAGGCCTTGACCAGACAGGTGAAGATCTTTTGCGCCGCGCCCTGGGCATAGTCCAGAATCAAGGCCTCCACCTGGCCGCCCGTCTCCTTGCGACCCAGCAGGCGGCCGGGAATCACCCGGGTATTGTTGCGCACCAGCACGTCTCCGGCGGCGAGCAAATCCACGACATCATCGAACCGCCGGTGGCCCACCCGCCCCGTGCGCCGTCCCAGGTGCAGCAGCCGCGAACGATCGCGTTGCGCCGCCGGCTGCTGGGCGATCAAGGCCTCGGGAAGTTCATAATCGTAGTCGCTTAGACTGAACATAGCGCTGTCCGCCAACGGCGTTCCTCAACTTCTGCCTATATATACAAGCACCAGCCCCACCACCATCAACCCAAACCCCATTCGCCGCAGCGAGGGGTTCGGGATCTCCATGAGCTTCTGGAGCCAGGGCTTCATTTTGTCGGGAAAGGCAAAATAGGGCAGCCCCTCCACGATCATCACCATGCCGATGACACACAAAAAGTAACGCATCGATAGACCCCCACCCCATTTGCCAATGGCGCCGTTACCTGCTAAAAAGCGTCTACGCTACTATCCATTCGCTCCGCGCTTGTCAAAGTATAAATCCCTTGACTTGACGGGGCGGATTGGCCAAAGTCACCGGGTTTGGGCCGGTTTTCAATGGCCTGCCGGCCACCAACGAAGGATCTATCGACCATGACGACATTCGAACCGGTCATCGGGCTGGAGGTGCATGCCCAACTCAAGACCGACACCAAAATTTTCTGCGGCTGCTCCACGCGCTTCGGCGGCGCGCCCAACGCCCACACCTGCCCGGTCTGCCTGGGGATGCCGGGGGTCCTGCCGGTGCTCAACAAGCGCGTAGTCGAGTACACCCTGCGCATGGCCCTGGCCACCCACTGCACGGTCCAGGAGGTGAGCCGCTTCGCCCGCAAAAATTACTTCTATCCGGACCTGCCCAAGGGCTATCAGATCTCCCAGTACGAACTGCCCATCGCCCTGGCCGGCCATGTGGAGATCCAGGTCGACGGTCAAAGTCGGCGCATCGGCCTGACCCGCATCCACATGGAAGAGGATGCCGGCAAGCTGCTGCACGACCCCACCCGGCCGGTCAGCCGCGTGGATTTGAACCGCACCGGCGTGCCGCTCATGGAGATCGTCAGCGAGCCGGAGTTGCGCTCGCCCGAGGAGGCCGGGGCCTACCTGCGCACGCTGCGGGCCATCATCCGCTGGATCGACATCGGCGACGGCAACATGGAAGAGGGCAGTTTCCGCTGCGACGCCAACGTCTCCCTGCGCCCCAAAGGCACCACGGCCTTCGGCACGCGCGCCGAGATCAAGAACCTCAACTCGTTCAAGCACGTGGAAAAGGCCCTGCGCTACGAGATCGCCCGCCAGACCGAAATTCTCCTGGAAGGCGGCGCCGTGGTGCAGGAGACCCGCCTGTGGGACCCCGACAAGGCGGTAACCCTCTCCATGCGCGGCAAGGAGGATGCCCACGACTACCGCTACTTTCCCGATCCCGACCTGCCGCCGGTGATCGTGGATCGGGCCTGGATCCAGGCCGTGGCCGATCAATTGCCCGAACTGCCCGACCTGCGCCGGGCGCGCTTCGTCCGGGATTACCAATTGCCCGAATATGATGCCGCCATCCTCACCGGTTCCCGGGAGCTGGCCGATTATTTCGAAAATTGCCTGAAGCGCTTCAACCAGCCCAAGACCGTCAGCAACTGGATCATGGGCCCCCTGCTGGGCCTGCTCAACAGCCAGGAAAAAAGCATCGAGCAGTCGCCGGTTGCCGTGGATGGCCTGGTGGCCTTGTTGCAACTGATCGATAAAGGCACCATCAGCGCCAAGATCGCCAAAACGGTCTTCGATGAAATGGCGGCCACCGGCCAGGCGGCCGAGGCCATCATCCAGGCCAAGGGCCTGGTGCAGGTCTCCGACACCAGCGCCATCGAGCAGGCCATCGACGCCGTGCTGGCCAAGGCCAGCGACGAGGTGGCGCGCTACAAAGCCGGACAGACCAAGCTGATGGGCTTCTTCGTGGGTCAGGTGATGAAGGCGACCCAGGGCAAAGCCAATCCCAAGATCGTGAACGAGATCCTCGCCAATAAATTAAATCAGGGTTGAACAAGGAGTTTACATTGAAAAGCTTCAAAAGCACGCGCGTGGTTTCGGCCATTCTATTTTGTTTGATGTTTCTGCCCGCCATCGCGGCCGCCGCTCCGGCCAAGGTCGCGGTGCTGCCGTTTACGATTAACAGCGACAAGGATTACACCTTTCTGCAAAAAGGCATCGTGGAGATGCTCAGCTCGCGCCTGGCGTCACCGGGCAAGGTGGAGGTGCTCGATCCGATTGCCACCACCAGCGCAATGGCCGAAGCCAAGGGGCTGAGCGGCGACAAACTGGCCCAGGCAGTGGCCGGCAAGCTGGGGGCCGATGTGGCCATCCACGGCAGCCTGACCGTGCTCGGCGAGAGCGTCAGCATCGATGCCAAGACCCTGGACATCACCGGCGGCCGGCAGCCGCTGACCTTCTTCAAGCAGACCAACGGCATGGGCGAGGTCATCCCCCAGATCAACCTCATGGCCGGCGAGATCAACAGCAAACTGTTCGGCGTCACCCCACAGGCGGCCGCGCCCGCCCCAGCCGCTGCCGCCGCGGGTGCGGCCGTAGCCGTAGGGGCCGGCGCCGCCGCGTCCTCCGCCCCGGCCGACATTCACATGCATCCGGAGAAACTGCTGCAAAATGGTCAAGTGGCCTCCGCCGAAGGCCTGCCGCCCAGTCCCTTGGTGGGTGCCGCTGCACCTGTGCAGCAAACCAGCAGCACGCTCAATCCGGCTTTTGTGGCCGCACCCGGTGTTCAGGCCGGCGGCGATCCCGGTTTCTGGAAATCCCGTAGCTACGATCACCTGATCAACGGCATCGAGGTGGGCGATGTGGACAAGGACGGCCAGCAGGAAACCGTGGTCGCCACGCCGGATCGGATCTTCATCTACCGCTTCGTCCAGGGCAAGCAGCAGAGCGTGGCGGAAATCAAAGGCGGCCTGGTGCGTTTCATCGGCGTCAACATCGGCGATATCAACCGCAACGGCACCCCCGAGATCTTTGTCACCGCATTCGCCTCGAACCTTAACGCGCTGGAATCTTCGGTGTACGAATTCGACGGTCGGCAATTCGCACCCATCGTCCAAAAAAGCCGCTACTACTACACCGTAGTGCGCAATTCGGCCCTGGGGGATATTCTGCTGGGCCAAAAGCAAGTCAGCGACGAGAGCATCTATGCCGATCCTATTTATGAAATGGCCTGGAAGGGCGGCGAGTATGTTCCCGAACGGCAAGTCCTCAAACGCAAAGGCAACCTGCTGGGCTTTGCCTATGGGGACATCATGCAAAATGGTAGCGAGAGCATCGTCGTGCTGGATGAAAGCGAGCAGTTGCAGCTCCTCACCCCGGACGGCAAGCGGCAGTGGATGAGCGAAGACAAATACGGCGGCACCATGCTCTACTACCAACCGCCCTCCAAAGCCATCGGCAACTTGAACACCATCTCATACTTGCCGATACGCATCCGCACCGCAGACCTGGACGGCAACAACAAGCTGGAGGTGCTGGTGATCCAGAACCATGACCGTACCCGGCGTCTCATGACCCAGCAACGTATCTTCAGCTCCGGCCAGATCGAAGCCCTGGCCTGGGACGGCCTGGGATTGGCCCCGGCCTGGAAAACCCGCACACTCTCCGGCCGCATTCAGGATTTTGCCATCGGCGATTTCGACAACGACGGCACCAACGAGCTGCTGATCGCCGTCGTCACCAAGGAGGGCGCCGTCATCTTCACCGACGCCCAAAGCAGCCTGGTGGCTTTCGATTTGAAGCCGGCCAAGTAGCATCTTATCACCGAAGGGCTTTGGATTCTGAAGAAACGTATCAGGCTGTTTGATTCTCTTAAAGAAGATGATAAGAGGCTCTTAACCACGTGAACGACTCGATGCTGAAAAAGAAAAACGCTGCCAAACAGCGCATTTAGATCCAACAGGAGGTACCATCATGGGCCAAATTCAATATATCGCCGATGAGAACCAAAAAATTACCGGGGTCATTGTGCCCATTGACCTATGGCGGGAGATCCAATCCGAGAAGGAGACGGCTTATCTTCTCAAAAACGAAACGATGAAAAAACGATTGCTCGAAGCTAAAAATCGCAAGAAAGGCATTCCCTTTGACGAAGCCTGCAAGAAGCTTGGAGTTTGATCCGGCCGGGTTTGAAGATCTATCCTGGTGGGTTGAACAAGACCGCAAAAAAGCCCTTCGTGTCCTCAAGCTAATCAAGGAGGTCCAGCGCGATCCGTTTTGCGGCACCGGCAAGCCAGAACCATTAAAGCATGAACTTTCCGGCTGCTGGTCTCGGCGCATCGATCAGGAACACCGGCTTGTATACCAAGTCAAGGAAGGTAGAATCCGTATTCTCGCCTGCCGTTACCACTATTAAAAATTGACCGGGCCTGGATCCAGGCCGTGACCGACCAGTTGGCCGAGCTGCCCGACCAGCGCCAGGCGCGCTTCGTCCAGGGAACCCGCTGGGCTTTGCCTTTGGCGACATCCAGCACAACGACGGCGAAAGCATCGTCGTGCTGGATGAAAGCGAGCAGTTGCAGCTCCTCACCCCGGACGGCAAGCGGCAGTGGATGAGCGAAGACAAATACGGCGGCACCATGCTCTACTACCAACCGCCCTCCAAAGCCATCGGCAACTTGAACACCATCTCATACTTGCCGATACGCATCCGCACCGCAGACCTGGACGGCAACAACAAGCTGGAGGTGCTGGTGATCCAGAACCATGACCGTACCCGGCGTCTCATGACCCAGCAACGTATCTTCAGCTCCGGCCAGATCGAAGCCCTGGCCTGGGACGGCCTGGGATTGGCCCCGGCCTGGAAAACCCGCACACTCTCCGGCCGCATTCAGGATTTTGCCATCGGCGATTTCGACAACGACGGCACCAACGAGCTGCTGATCGCCGTCGTCACCAAGGAGGGCGCCGTCATCTTCACCGACGCCCAAAGCAGCCTGGTGGCCTTCGATTTGAAGCCGGCGCGTTAAGGCTATCTGGTTACCGGCGGACTTCATAGTAGGGGCGAACCTTGTGTTCGCCCTTACCACGCGCCCGTTCTCCTCAATACCTCCCTAATAAGCAATTGTATCCTGCTTTACCCATCCCAACGTACCGCAACGGATGAATACTCCTGCAGTTTAGGCAGACCATTGCGCCGTGATTGGATCGGACTCTGGAAATATCGGGTGGGTGCTTATCGGATAGTTTGCGAAATCAAGGAAAACATGCTCATAAGCTTGGTGGTACGCATCGGAGATCGCCGGGAAGCTTACCTCTAAACTTGAGGCACAGGTGCAGCAAAAGACCTATGGCGGAAATGGAGAAAAGCCTAAATGAAAAGCCGGGGCCCAAAGGCCCCGGCTTTGTGTTTCATACTAACAGAAGAACTTCAGGAGATTAGAAGTCAACCCTGAAGTTAACGATGCCGTACATCATTTCGCCTTGATCCGCATCGGCAGCACCGTCTATCGCCAAATCCCCACGATCCACCATGCCGACTTCCGGGGTCATCGTGACGCCCGGAGCGACGGTAATCGGCGCCTGTACGTAGTAGACATAGGCGGTCTGATCGGCGGAAGCAGTGGCCGACAGGTCGACCTCAGCACTGCTGTAGCTCATGCCGGCTTCCACTTTCAGCATCGGGCTCAGTTTGGCACCGACCACAAAGGTAGCCATGATCAACGTAGAATCCTCGACGTCGCCATTCACATAGCGGGCATTATTGACGTTAATAATACCAGTCGGATTGAGAACCGGGACGACAAGAGCAGGACTATTAGCAATGCCCAAAGCAAAATTGTTGATCCCGTAGTTGGCGGCGTTGACGGTGTAAGATCCGGTCATGTTGATGTAAACCGGATTGAAGCGCAACTGCAGACCCAAAGCGCCCAGGTAGCTGGTGACACTCTCATCTGCTTCGCTCCCACCGGTAGTCCGATCGACGGTGTCATAGGTCTGCCAACCGACCGCCGGCCGAACGGTGATCATGGGGGTATTGAGGGTGTAGGCCGCTTCGAACTTCGGGAAGGTGAAATCTAAATCATCAGCTGTGCCAGCTGCAGCTGACAAGCCGGTAACTGTCGGGGCCGTGTTGTGCTCGATGGCAGCGATTTCAAAACCGCCGAAGGTCAGACGCAGTTGGGGTTGACGACCGGCATAGGTGATGCCGCCCACCAGCATAATGGCGTCGCCCTGATCGCCGAGATCGCCCAACTGATTGGAATAGAGCAGGTAGGTGGCGGGGGTGTAGTTCTTACCAAACATGAAGCTGCCCGCGCCGAAATTCCACGTGCCGTAGGCCAAGCGCAGATAGATATCCTGGTTCTGGGAGCTATTGCCGTTGGGGCCGCCGCTAGGGATGCGGCTGGTTTCCAACAAGCCGGCTTCGAACACTGCATTCAGGGTATCGGAGACTTTGGCCTTGGCGCCGAAGCGGCTCTGGCCGCTGAGGCTCAGCACGGTGCCGGCATCATCGAAACCTTGACCTGACAGGATGGTGGGGTCCATATCCGGGCCGCCTACTTGTGCGGCAGCGGCGACGCCGGCTCCGCCGTAATCTTCACTCACATCATAGTACCCCAAATGGGTCCGGAAACTGCCGTAGAGTGCCACTTCTGCGGCCATGGCCGGGGCTGCCAACCCCAGAACCAAAAGAGCAACCAATAGTTTCTTCATCTGTTGTCCTCCTTCAAAGACACGGGTTAATGAAATGCCAAACCACTACAAACAAAAACGGCCAAACGCATCGGCCGCCGCCAAACCCTTACCCTCAGGCATTTTCCTTTCGAGACTTCTGCATCGCGGGTTGCATCGTTTCAATTGGATAGTAGGCCCAATTCAGTTATTGGCGGTGGTTCGATGACATTCGGCCACCTCAACATGCGGCTACCCTAACAACGCCTAAAATTCCTGTCAAGGATTTTTTCTTTCGACAATTCCAGATGCCGTGCCGCATTCGGGGTCGGCATTACCGGCCCGGCTTATCATTCGGCCATTCTGTAACATCATTGGGTGCAGAATCGCTCCGGTCGTGGGTTTGAGCGTTTGGTTGGATGGCCGGAGTGACTACCCGTACCCCCCTTGCCACTTTCCGGCACAATATCTTGGGCCGCTATGCCCAGGTAACCCGCTTTGCATATCGATGCGAATAGAAAAAGGCCCGCCAGACAAGCTGAGCGCAGGTATCAGGTTGATATTTTGCAATTTATCAAAATCGTTTTGATAAAAATGCTCAGGTCATGAATGTTTTTGTTGGCGATGAGATGCACTCGGTCGATTTCAAGCTTGGCGTATTCGTGGGCGATTAAATTTCTGAATCCTATCGCCTTAACCATTTTTTCCGCCAACGCCCTATCGATGTATTTGTTCTCCTCCAAGATGTAGAACATCTCGTTGTAACTGCCCGGCACGCCCAAACCTTGGACGCTGATGATATGCGCGGCAATATCGATGCAGTTCTGTACGGCCATTTGAAGGTTGAACAGCACAACTTCCTGACTATCGATGTCTTTGAGAAAGGCAGGTAGGCTAAGGGCGGCCTTTTCTTCAATACGCCGCAGATGTTTTTGGACGGCGCTGGCCTTCGCCAGAATGATTTCCGGATCAACCATCTTAACCATTCACCAGTTTGCGAGCGAATTCGCGCTCGAACTTCGATTTATAAATGCCGAAATCCGCTATTTTCGCGAGAGCGGTCATTTGAAAATAGGCGTTTTTTTTCGGTTCGTTTACAAGTATGCAGCGCCCTTTTGAGAGCACCTGTTTCAGCAGCAATGGCGATGCGGCATTCAAGGCCGTCAAGTGAATCTCTTTCCGGAGTATCCTAGCCAGCGCATTATTGTAGCTTTCCAGCTTGTCCGCAATAATATTGCGGTCCTCGCCGTCGAAGAGAAGCCCCAGATCGATATCGCTGTTCGGACGCGGAAATCCGTGTGCATACGAGCCAAATAGGTAAACGGCGAGCACTTCCCTCCTGGGGCGGAAAAATGCCCTGATGGTTTGGATTTCTGATTGGATGTCTGGAGCGTGATCTGTTTTCACCATGTTTCCCAACGTAGTTCTTTTCCTAAGCGCTCAATCCAGAAGCCCCTGGTCCACCATGAGTTTTCGCAGGCGCGGTTTACTTCGCACCGACCGATCCAAGGCCTCCAAAAATGCTTCCCACTGGGCATCGTTTAGCTCAAAGCGGCGACGGTCCGCCAATGCCTGGTTCGCCGCCGTAATGCCGGCTTCCAATAAAAAATCGTTTACGTTCTTATGGCTGGCGCGCGCGGCTTCCTGTAACAAATGCTTAGCCGATGCGCTGGCACGGACATCAATGCGTTCGAGTTTTGATAGGCTTGAACTGGGCATAACCACCTCGACTTAATGATTGCCTACAATAGCGTTCGGATGGTTCTATGACAAGCTGAAAAAGGGCCGGAGGGATCGGCCGCCAGGTGTCGGCGGACGGAACAGGGACGATACCGGGGGCTGGACGCACTGCTTATTCATAATGATAGCGGCAACTGATGATCACAATGCCGTCTTTTTCGATCTTATAGACCAGACGGTGCTCTTTGTTGATACGGCGGGACCAGCAACCGGCCAACTGGAACTTTAACCGTTCCGGTTTGCCGATGCCTTCTTCAGGATTGCGCAAGATGTCTCTGAGTAGCTCACGGATACGCTTGACCATGGTTTTGTCTTTATCGAGGAACCATTCGAAATCCTTCCAGGCCTCCTGAGTGAACTCGATCTTCATAAATCCTCGACCGGGAAAGGGACCCGTTTTCCGCTTTGCGCTTGCTTTAACGATTTTTCAAGATGCGCCCGGTTGGCCGGGGAGTTTAACAAGTAGGCGGTCTCTTCCATGGCCTGATAGTCCGCAAGCGAAATCAACACGACTTGCGCTTCTTCCGCCTGGTTGCTGACAATAATCGCCGGTTCCGAGTTCTTGCACACGTCATGAATCAGCGCCTTGAGATTCTTTCTCGCATTGGTGAATGTGACGGCTTTCATCGTTTTTCCTCTTTATACCAAGCCTGTCCCGACAAGGTCGGTAGATTGAAGCCCCATCGAATCCGTATGATTGCCTAAAATAGCGTTCGAATGGTTTTATGACAAGCTGAAAACTTCTTGCGAGTGTAAGTCAAGGCGGTTGCTTGTGCCGAGGTGCAGTTACGGCCCGCTACGGCCGAAGGCCTTCTCCAATTCCCGCAACGTCCAGCGAATCCAGGTGGGCCGGCCGTGGGGGCAGTGGGAGGCGTTGGGGCATTGGTCCATTTGGAGCAGCAGGTGGCGGATCTGGGCATCGTTCAGTCGCTGGTTGGCGCGCACGGCGCGGTGGCAGGCCATCACCCGGCGGCACGCGTCCAGGGCTTTGTCGAGGCCGGCGGTCAAGCCGCTCTCCAGGCTGCGTTCCACCAAGGCGCGCACCAGGCCTTCGGCGGATTGTTCGCCCAGCAGGGTGGGCAGGGATTTGACCACGAAGGTATTGCCGCCGAAGGGTTCGATCTCCAGGCCCAGGGCGGCCAGGCCGGGAATGAGCCGGGTGAGCAGGGCCGCTTCGCCGAAACTCAGCTCCACTGTTTCGGGCAGCAGCAGGTGCTGGGCCTCGATCCGGCCGGCCTTCTGGCCCAGGGCCTCGTAGACGATGCGCTCGTGGGCCGCGTGCTGGTCGATGAGGATCAGGTCGTCGCCATCCTGGCAGATGAGATAGGTGCCGCGGAACTGGCCGATGACGGTGAGGTCGGCGAAGCGACGGCCGGCCCACAGGGGTTGCTGGGCTGGAGCGGCAAAGGCGGCGGTTTGGGTATTGGCGATGACCGGTGGCATGGGTGCGGCTTGGGGCGGCGGGGCCCAGGCGGCATCATTTTTCGGGAAA
>JAKAFO010000471.1 GCA_021819735.1 Deltaproteobacteria bacterium | reverse complement strand
CCTGCCGGTGCCCAACTTCACCGGCGGCTCGCATGGCGAGGCCCACAAGGTGTCGGGCGAAACCATGGCCGAGCAGTTCAAAACCACCTGGGATACCTGCAAGCCGTGCCTCATCAAATGCGGGCACCGGGGCACCATCAACGGTCAGAGCCGGCCGATTCCCGAATATGAAACCGTGGGGCTGCTGGGGACCAACCTGGAGATCTTCGACCCCGTTGTGATTTCGGAATGGAACGAGCTGTGCGGCCAGTATGGCATGGACACCATTACCCTGGGCGGTACCCTGGCCTGGGCCATGGAGGCCACCGAAAAGGGGCTCATCCAGACCGACCTGAAGTTCGGATCGCCCCAGGGGGTATCCGAAATGATCGCGCGCATCGCCCTGGGCCAGGGCCTCGGCAAAGACTTGGCCATGGGTTCGCGCTGGGCCTCGAAGAAGTACGGCGGCGAAGATTTCGCCATGCACGTCAAAGGCCTGGAACTGCCGGCCTACGACCCGCGCGGCGCGGTGGGCCAAGGCCTGGCCTACGCCACCGCCAACCGCGGCGGCTGCCATCTTTCAGCCTACGTGCTGGCCCTGGAGGCCTTCTTCGGCATGGCCGATCCGCATGCCCTGCGCTGGAAACCGTATATGGTCAAGTTCTTCGAGGATGTCTACGCGGCCGTCAACTCCCTGCACATCTGCCATTTCACGGCCTTTGCCGTGGAACTGGAGCCGCTGCTCATCAAAATGTCGCCCAATTTCGTCATCAAAATCCTGAACCAGAACCTGTCGCCCCTGGCCTTGAATCTCATGGACCTGAGCTTCTGGCCCGAGTTGTGGCACGCCATTTTGGGCAAGCGCTATATCCCGTATCTGAGCATGCTCAAGTTCCGCAAAGCCGGCGAACGGGTGCATGTGCTGGAACGCTACATGAACACTCGGGAAGGCATCTCCAAAAAAGACGACACGCTGCCGCGGCGCCTGCTCACCGAGGGCCGGCGCTGCGACAGCGAGCAGCATACCGTGCCCCTGGCCCCCATGCTGGAGAAGTACTACAAAATACGGGGGTTCGATGCCGACGGCATTCCCACCCCACGGACCTTGCAGCGCTTGGGCATACCGGTGAAGTAAAAGGAAGCAGACACGCATGCAGATACCCGACAATTACGAATTCCTCATCTACCCCAAGATCGTTTCGGGGCAATGCGCCCTGGAGAATCTGCCCACCGAACTGGCCGGCAACGATGCCCAGAAACCGCTGGTCATTACCAGCCAGGCCATTGTGCGCAATGGGTTGACCAAGACCCTGGTCAAGGCCTTCTACGATTCGGCCGTGGTCATCGGCGCCATCTACGATCCGGTGCTGGACTATGCCGGCATCTCCCAGGCCCAGCAGGCGGCCCGGCTCTTCTTGGAGCGCGGCTGCGACGCGATCATCGCCCTGGGGGGTGGACCGGTGGTGGCCCTGGCCAAGGCGGTCAACGTGCTGGTCTCGGAACGGCAAGCGACCCTGCAACCTTATTATAATGGCTCCCCCATTGCCGGACCGCTCAAACCGCTGATCGTGGTTCCCTCCGGCGCCAGCGACGGCCAGGAGGCGATGCCCGCCATGACCGTCGACAATCGCACCATCGCCTCGGAGAGGCTTTTTCCCGGGGTGTTCGTGCTCGATGGGCGCGTGACCATCGGGGATCGCCCGTCCTGCGTGGCCGAATCGGGGGCCATCGCCCTAGCCCAGGCCTTCACGGCCCTGACCATGGACGCCCCCAACCCCATGATCGATGCCCTGGCCCATCCGTCCCTGGACTTGCTGGCGCGCCACCTGCTCCCCGCCGTGCGCCGACCCAAGGACAAGGGCGCGGGGCTGGCCGTGGCCAACGCCGCCGTACTGGCCAGCGCGGCCGGCGCCAACAGCGGGCCGGGATTGGTCTTCGTGTTGGGCGAAGCCCTGGCCGAGGCCACCGGCGTCTCGCTCGGAAAATGCCTGGGGATCCTGCTGCCCGTTGCCATGGAGGCCCTCGGCCAATCCAACCGCCCGGTGCGCGACCAGCTTTGCCTGGCCATGGCCGGCCTGGAGGGGTTTGCCGCCATTCCGGCCAACGAGCGGCCGCACAAAGGCCTGGAGCTGGCCGCGGCCCTGGCCCGGGAACTCAAAGTCGCTCTGCCGGCTTCCCTGCAAGCCTTGCGGATTCAACACCACCTGCTCGACCCGGTGGCCCAGGCCGCCGCGGCCAAAAGCGCCGGCCGCTTCACGGCGGCCGAATGCCGCGCGATCCTGGGCCGGGCCTGGGAAGCCAACGCTTAGGGCGACATAAGGAACAAAGCCATGAATACCAGTCGATATCCTGAAATCAAGCCGGGCCAAAAATGGATCAAGCGCTTCTATCTGGCCATCATGCTGTGGACCGTGGGCAAGGCCATCCCCGTGGCGGCCAAGGTCGATAAGGAAGTCAAAAAAGAGATCGACAAGCTGCCCAATAATTTTACCTTGCGCCTGATGGTCCTGCCCGAAAGGGCTTTCCCGCTCTTCTTCTATGCCAAAATGCTGCCGGCTTTCGTCGCCGACAAAGGACTGCTGCCTTATGGTTTGCAGATGATCCTCCATAAGGACAAGGAAGGCAAGCTGCACTACCTGGGCGCCGACCCGCGCGGGAAGAAGTTCGACCTGAGCATGGCCTTCAAAAGCCTGGAGGCGGCCATGATGGTCTTTACGTTCCGCGAATCTTCGCCCACGGGCTACGCCCACGACCGCTTCGTGGTGGAAGGCTACCTGCCCAACGCCACCATTTTCATGCGCGTGCTGGACATCGTGCAGGTCTACCTGCTGCCCAAACTCATCGCGCGCCTGGCGGTCAAACGCTACCCCAGTGGGTCGGAGATGTCGCCGCTGAAGAAGCACATCAACCGGATCATCATTTACGTGCGGGCCTTCACTTTTTAATCGGCCCGGAAGGAAACCACCATGCTGCTGCCCAGCTTCTACGATTTTTGCTGCCGCGTGCGGACCCTCTCGGGGCTCAACGCCCTCGAACAGATCCCAACGCAACTCGGCCGCATGCACGCCAGCCACCCCATGATCGTCAGCGACAAGGGCGTGGGCGCCGCGGGCTTGATCGACAAAGTGATCCAGGCCCTCGGCGACGGGCTGAAGATCGGCGCCGTCTACGACCAGGTGCCGGTGGACTCCGACTACAAGGTGGTGGACGATGCCGCCAAAGTTTATCGCCGCAACGGCT
>JAKAFO010000123.1 GCA_021819735.1 Deltaproteobacteria bacterium | reverse complement strand
AGCGTTCCGGCGATCGGTAACCTCCTTTTTGCGCGGCTGTTGCGTCACTTTGGTTCGCCGGAGCGGGTGCTTGCTGCCCCGCTCCAGGCCCTCACCCAGGTGGAGGGCATCACGCCGCGCTTGGCCCAAGCCATTCAGCGCCACCGGACACCCGACTGGATCTACAAGGATATCGACCAGGCAGCAGAAAAGGGCTATGCCATTGTTACCTGCCGGGATGAAGCGTACCCTGCTTTGCTGAAACAGATCCCCGATCCCCCGCCCGTGCTGTTCGTGCACGGCCGCCTGGAAAAACCCTTTTGCCCCATTGCCGTGGTGGGTTCGCGCAAGGCCACCAACTATGGGCTCACCACTACCCATCGCCTATGCGCCGATTTGGCCGAGCGCGGAGCCACTGTGGTCAGCGGCATGGCGCGGGGCATCGACACCGCGGCCCATCAAGGCGCTCTGGCCGGCAAAGGCCGCACCATCGCCGTATTGGGATCGGGCTTGAATCAGATCTATCCGGCCGAAAACCGCAAGCTTTTCCAGCAGATTGCCGAGAACGGATGTGTGGTGTCGGAATTCTTCTTGGACGCCGCCCCGGAGCCACACCATTTTCCACTGCGCAACCGTGTCATCAGCGGCATGTCGTTGGGAACGGTGGTGGTGGAGGCAGCCCGCAACAGCGGGTCGTTGATCACCGCGCGCCTGGCCGCCGAGCAGAACCGCGAGGTGTTCGCCGTGCCCGGCAGCATCCACGCCGCCACGGCCAAGGGGACCCATGACCTGATCAAACAGGGAGCCAAGCTGGTGGAGGAGGCCGACGATATCCTGGAGGAGATCGCGCCCCAACTGGCACGGTCCGAATCTGCCCCCTGCCTCACAGGCCATCCGGCATTACCGCCCATGACGGACCCCGAGCTAAAGGTCCTATCCGCCATGGACGTTTATCCGGTGCATATTGACCCGCTTGCGAGGCGGCTGGAAATGCGGGTCGGTGACCTGGCCGCTGTTCTTTCCCAACTGGAACTCAAAGGCGCCGTGCGCCAGGAAGCGGGCAAGAACTTTGTGCGGTGCAAGTGAAGCGTTTATGAAAATTAAATATCTCAATGTATTAACTCAATATATTAAAGGGGAAGATCGACTTTACCGCGAAAGGGAGGTTTACATTCCGGCCCCAATGTCCTAGCATGGGGTCCGATTTTAAAGTGGCTTTGCCAATTGGCCGATGAATGTATTGCCCGCCGGTAAGCAATACCCCGGGTAGAAATTTGTAATCAGAGGTAACCTGTGTCCGATAAACCACTTGTCGTCGTCGAGTCTCCCACCAAGGTGCGTACTATCAAGAAATACCTGGGCAACGGGTATAATGTGGTGGCCACCGTGGGCCATATCAAAGATCTGCCGCCCAAGGAGATTGGTATCGACATCGAGGATAATTTCAAGCCCCTGTACCGAACCATACCCGGCAAGCAGAAAGTGATCTCTGCGATTAAATCCTCGGCCGGCGATGCCGAGGACATTTACCTGGCGCCCGACCCGGACCGTGAGGGCGAGGCCATTGCCTGGCATGCGGCCGAAGTCCTCAAAAAACCGGGCCGGCGCTTTCACCGGGTGCTGTTCCACGAGTTGACCCAAAACGCCATCCTCAAAGCCATCTCGCAACCCGAAACCCTGAACAAGGAAAAGTACGAGGCCCAGCAGGCCCGGCGCATTCTCGACCGACTGGTCGGCTATCAGGTATCGCCCCTGCTGTGGAAAAAGGTCAAAGGCAGCTTGAGTGCCGGCCGCGTGCAATCGGTGGCCGTGCGCATTATCTGCGACCGCGAGCGCGCCATTCAAAAGTTTGTTTCCGAAGAATACTGGTCAGTTACGGCCGGACTGGAAGGCAAAACACCACCGCCCTTCGAAGCCAAGCTGGTCAAGAAAGACGGCGAGAAGCTCACGATTCCCAACGAGGCGGCGGCCACCGCCATTGTTCGGGATTTGCAGAATGCCGAGTTCCAGGTAGCGGCGGTGGTCAAAAAGACGGTGCGTAAGAATCCCCAGCCGCCGTTTACCACCAGCAAGCTGCAACAGGAGGCGATCCGCAAACTGCGATTTTCGGCGAAAAAGGCCATGCTCATTGCCCAGCAGTTGTATGAAGGCATCGACCTTGGGCCCGGTGATCCGGTGGGTTTGATCACCTACATGCGCACCGACTCGACCCGTATTGCGGCCGAGGCGGCCCAAGAGGCCATCGCTTGGGTGCGCCAGGCTCATGGGGATGCCTATGCCCTCGACCGACCGCGCTTTTTCGAGAACCGCAAGAAGGTTCAGGATGCCCATGAGGCTATCCGCCCCACGTCGGTCTACAACACCCCCGAAAAGGTAGCGCCCTTTCTCAGCAAGGAGCAGATGGCGCTCTACCAATTGATCTGGCGCCGTTTCGTGGCCTCGCAGATGCAGCCGGCGCTCATCGACCAAAATAGCGTCTCGATCCATGCCGGCGCCTATGCCTTGACGGTCACCGGGTCGTCCGTGCAGTTTCCCGGCTTCATGAGCGTTTACCAGACCGTGGATGAGGAGGCCGAAAGCAGCCGCAAGGAGCAACCCTTGCCGGCATTGGCCGAGGGCGATCGCTTGACATTGAAGCAGTTGACGCCCAAGCAGCACTTTACCCAGCCGCCGCCTCGTTTTTCGGAAGCCTCCCTGGTCAAGGAGCTTGAAGAGAACGGCATCGGCCGGCCGAGCACCTACGCCACGATCCTTTCCACGATCCGAGACAAGGGATACGTGGATCTGGTGAAGGGTTACTTTCACCCCAGCGAACTGGGCTTTATCGTCAACGACCTGCTCGTGGCCAGTTTTCCCGAACTGTTCGACGTGGAGTTCACCGCCAAGATGGAGGACAATCTGGACCGGGTGGAAACCGCCGAAATGGAGGCCTCGCGCCTGCTCAACGAGTTTTACAGCCCCTTCCGGGAAAGGCTCTCGGCCGCCGAGGATCGCATGCTCAGCGTCAAAGGGGTGGGAATCGCCACCGACCTGACCTGCCCCCTGTGCCTTAAACATCGCTTGCACATCAAAGTGGGTAAGAATGGGCACTTCCTGGCGTGCAGCGGGTATCCTGAGTGTTCCTACTCCAGGGACTACACGCGTGACGAGCACGGCGGCATTCATCCCATCGAGCCAAACCTCGAGGCCGCCAGCGATAAGTTTTGCTCCAAGTGCGGCAACCCCATGGTGATCAAGCGCGGCAAGTACGGAGAATTTTTGGCATGCAGCGGTTTTCCCAAATGCAGCCACACCGAATCGATCAACGGCAGCACAAACGGTAAAAGTCTGGGGGTAACTTGCCCGGAACCGGGATGTGGCGGCGAGATCGTTGAGAAAAAATCCAAGCGCGGCAAGGTATTTTATGGCTGCAAGCGCTATCCCGAATGCAAATTTGCCACCTGGGACAAGCCGGTGGCGAAAAGCTGCCCGGTATGCGGCGCCGCTTATCTGGTTGAAAAGAGCAGCAAGCGTGAAGGCACTTATTTTGCTTGCGTCAACCGTGAGTGTGGGTATAAAGAAAATCCATAAGGCTTCTGTTTAGGCTTCCCACACCGTGAAAGGTGTGAACCGAGATGATGGACCTGCTGAAACGATTCTGCCCAAGGATCTTGCATCCTGTTTTATACATCTGCGCGATGGGCTTACTCCTGTCGGGTTGCAGCGGCGGAGGGCACTCGGGGCAAGATGTCGAGGCCCAAGAGCAAGCTGCCACCCAGCTGGCCGCCCAAGATCTGGTCTTTGGGTCGAACAGTAGCGGCAACTATGAAATCTACCGCATGGCCCAGGACGGCAAGAATCTGCGCCCGCTTACCCAGGACCCGGCCTACGACAATTGGTGGCCGCGGATTTCACCCGATCGCCAGAAAATACTTTTTTATCGCGCCCCGGCCGGAGAGGGCGGCAGTTATGCCTTGGCCGATCTGGTGGTGATGGATGCCGATGGCGCCAACCTGACGTTGTTGCGCGCCGCTGGCGATGACGGTTGGACCATCCAGGCCCATGCCGAATGGTCCCCGGACGGCGACGAACTGGTGATGTGCGGCACGCCCAACGATGCGGTGCATCTGTTCGTCACCAATAGCCAGGGGACGGACCCGCGCCAATTGACGTTTGACGGTACCTGGAATTGCGATCCCTCCTGGTCTCCGGACGGCAGCCGCATCATTTTCAACCGCTGCATCGGCGAGTGCGGGGAAAACAAGGCCAATCTAGAGATTTTTGCCATGTCCATCTCCGGAGGCCAACCGGTCCAACTGACCCATAATAGTGTGGCCGATTACGATCCTTACTATTCTCCCGATGGTCAGACCATCGCCTGGCTGGAACATACCGATCCCAATCAATGGTGCGTGGGGGATCGCTGTCTGGGGTCATGGTCCATTCGAATCATGAACAGCAGTGGTTCCAACCCACGGTACGTCATCAAGGACGATCAAATCAACAGCAAGCCAGCCTGGTCCCTGACCGGAGACCGCATTTTCTTCCATCGGTTCGAGCCCGCGGCAACCCCCGCCCGCTGGCGGATATTTTCCATTCAGCCCGATGGGAGCAACCGGATTTCCATAGACCCATTCGGCAGCGGTCAGAGCGAATACCCGGCCAACTGAAGGAGCGCAGCGGTTTTTGGATCTTCCGCGGAGATGGGATTGACCTTTGTTGGCCTGCCCGGTTTCCCATGCCTGGTCGTCCAGCCGACCGGGCTACAAGCCATTCCATCCGATCCGGCAGCATGGTCATCGATAAGGAAGGTGCCAAGGGCTGAGCCGCATTTTCCGCCCTTGGCGCGGGGTGTGGTTCTTCAGGATCTCCAGGAGGAGTGACTTTATGCTCGGCAGGAATTCCAATTCCCGCTCCATGGCCAATCAGTTCCGGCGGGATTATCTGCTTGTTTCCATTATTCCCCTGCTGATGCTCTTCATCCTCATGCTGGTTGGAACGATCGTTACGCGTGATTATCTCGCCAATCTGATCGTGGATTCTACCCACGACCTGAACCTTGACGCTGAAAAGAGCCTCCAGAGGTTGGGTGAAAAAATCATCCAGAGCAAGGCGCGCGACGTGGCCAAGCAGATGGAGATCTACTTCCGCACCCATTCCGAGATGTCGATCGCGGAAATGCGCCGGGACCCCCTGTTCATGGAAATGGCCCTGCAGAAGGTGGGCGAAACCGGCTACACGGCCATCTACGAGACGGTCACGTGCATCTTCCGAGTGCACCCCAACGAAAAATTGGTGGATCGCGACGCGAGTTTTCTCAAAACCGATCTGCCCTCCTGGTGGGCTATCGTCGGTGCCACGCTCAAGGGGGATGAGGTGTCGGGGTACTACGACTGGCGCGATACCGACGGCACAATGCGCAAGAAGTACATGACGGTGACGCCGGTCAAAGCGCCCCTTGGCGGCACTATCATGATGGTGGCGGCCACGACGTACATCGATGAATTCTCCGTACCCATCGTCGCCATGAAAGCCAAGGCGGACCAGATCGCCGGCCACTATCGGCGCTATGCCGCCCGCCAGGCGGTCATCTTCAGTCTAATTACGGCCGGATTGATCCTGCTGACCTTCTCAGGAACCTATTTCTTGGGGCGTCGGGCCGCCCAACGCTACATGCTGCCCATCGCACATTTGGCCCAAAGTGCCCAATCCTTCGGCGAGGGCAAGTGGGATGTGCGCTACGATGAGCAGGTGCTGCTGCGCGCCGACGAGATCGGCACGCTGGCGCAAGCCTTCTCCCGCATGTCCACCCAGCTCAAAGAGCTTTTCGACAACCTGGAACGGCGTGTGGCCGAGCTCAAACAGACCCAGACGGCCCTCGAACGCAGCGAGGCCCATTTCAAGGAGCTGTACGAAGAATCCAAGCGCGCCCAGGAGGTCTACCGTTCGTTGATCGCATCCTCCGCCGACGCCATCGCCATCTATGATTTGAACGGTCACCCCAAGTACATCAGCCCCATGTTCACCAACACCTTCGGCTGGACATTGGAAGAGCTCCAGGGAAAGCCCATTCCTTTCGTGCCGAATGAGGAGCGCAAGGGGACCATGGCGATGATTGAGGATATCCTCGAGCGGGGCCGATTCTGCCAGGGGTTCGAAACCCGACGCCTCACTAAGGATGGAAGGGTGGTCGATGTAAGCATCAGCGCCTCGCGCTATAACGATCACGAAGGCAAGCTGGCCGGCCTGTTGGTCATTCTGCGTGACATATCCGAAAAAAAGCGCCTCGAAGCCCAGCTCCAGCACATCGAGCGCATGGAGGCCATCGGCACCCTGGCCGGCGGTATCGCCCATGACTTCAACAACCTGTTGATGACCATCCAGGGCACGATCTCCCTGCTGCGCTACGGCATGGACCCGGCACATCCGCACTACAACCATTTTGTGGAGATGGAAAAACAGGTGGCGCGCGGTTCCAGACTCACCGGCCAACTGCTGGGTTACGCCCGTAAAGGCAAGTATGAAGTCAAGCCCATGAACCTGAACGACATTCTCATGGAAAGCGCGGAGGCTTTCGCGCGCATGCGCAAGGACATCACGGTAAAACAGAATCTGGCGTCGGATTTGCTCCCCATCGAAGCCGATGGAGACCAAATCAACCAGATGTTGATGAATATCTTCATAAATGCCGCCGATGCCATGAACAATGGGGGGCATCTTTTTCTGACCACGCGCAACATCGCATCGGAAGCAATGGTCAGGAGCACCTATGCTCCCAAGCCCGGCCAGTATGTCATGCTCGAGATCCGCGACACCGGCATCGGCATGGATCAGAAAACCAAGGAGCGTATCTTCGATCCCTTCTTCACCACCAAGGAGATGGGGCGCGGCACCGGATTGGGCCTGGCGTCGGTGTATGGCATCGTCAAAGGTCATGGCGGTTATATCGATGTGGCCTCGGAACCCGGCCAGGGAGCCACTTTCACCATCTATCTGCCCGCTTCGAGCAAAACCATCGAAACGACTCGGGTGGAAGCCAAACTTGCGGCATCCGGCAAAGGCACCATCCTTATTATCGATGATGAGAAGCTGGTGCTCGAAGTCGTGACCAAAATGCTCGGATTGCTTGGCTATACCGTCTACGCCGCCGACAACGGAAACAATGCCATCGAAATTTATAAAGAGCACCAGGCGCGAATCGATCTGGTGGTTCTGGACATGATCATGCCCGAGATCAGCGGCAGCCTGGTGTATGACCGTTTACGGGAGATCAAATCCGATGTCACCGTGATCCTGTCCAGCGGCTACAGCATGGACAGCAGGGCCAGGGAGCTTCTCAAACGGGGTTGCGGTGGATTTATTCAGAAGCCGTACACCATCGAACAGCTTGCGGAGAAGATCAAGCAAGTCATGCGGTGCGACACATGATGGCAATCGATCCGGACAAAATAAAAGCGCCATCCGACGAGCCGGGCCACCCCCAACTTGAACGGGCGCTTGGAGACGCGCGGGCGTGTTTCAATGCCTTGTTCGATCTGTCCGAGTTTCCCGTTACGATCACAACGCTCGAAGAAGGTCGCTTCGTCGCGGTCAACAAAGCTTTTTGCCTGATCGCCGGCTATGCTCGGGATGAGGTGCTGGGGCAGCATTTTTCCGATCTGTCCATCTATGTCGAGCCATCCGATCGTGGGCGCTTGGTAACCCAATTAAAAGCCCAAGCCTGCATCGAAGGGTTTGAGACTCGCTTTCGCGTTAAGGACGGGACCTTCTTTCGCGTCAAAATCTCGGCAAGGATGATCCCCTGGGATGGCCGCGATCATGTGCTCACGTTTATCAATTTCCATGAAGCCCAGCGGGATACCCAGCAGGCCTTGGCCCAGAGCGAGCACCGGTTCCGTACGATATTGGAGAGCATTACCGAAACTTATTATGAAGTCGATCTGTCCGGACGACTCACCTTCTTCAACCACGCGGCCGCCAGCCTTTTGGGCTATACGGACCAAGAACTCATGGCCATGAGCTACAAGGACTATGCTTGCCCTGCCGAAGCTCAAAAGGTTTTCGACACCTTCAACGAAGTATATAACACCGGCGCTTCCGTGAAGTTCGTGGAATATGCGATGCGGCGCAAGGACGGTTCCGAGATATTGGTGGAAGCCTCTGCCAGCCTGCTGCGCGACAGCCAGAACAGACCCATCGGTTTTTACGGCCTTTTAAGGGATCGGACGCGACAGAAAAAAGACGAAGAGATGCTGCGCCAAAGCGAGGAGAGTTACCGCGGCCTGCTCGAACTGGCGCCCGATGCCATCACCGTAGGTCGAATTTCGGACGGGCGCTATCTGCAAGTCAATGATGCTTTTTGTCGGTTGAGCGGTTATTCCGTTGAGGAAACCATAGGCCGATCGGCCCTGGAACTCAATTTGTATGCCGACCCCGGGGATCGGGAGGAGCTGCTTTGCGCCTTGCGCGCCCATGGGCGCGTAGAGGGCCGTGAAATTAAATTTCGCATTAAGTCGGGACAGATTCTCGATACCCTGACCTCGGCGCGGACGATCCAGTTCCGCGGCCAGGAATGCCTACTGGTGATCGTCACCAATATCACCGCCCTGACCCAAGCCCAGAGCGCCTTGCGCCAGAGCGAAGCCAAATACCGCAACATTCTGGAGGTCATGGAAGAGGGGTATTACGAGGTGGATCTGACGGGGCACTATGTGGCCTTCAATCCCTCGTCCTTGCGCTTCCACGGCTATGCTGCCGAAGAGTTGAAGGGCATGCATTTCAGCCAATTCGTGGCTTCCGAAAACCGGGATGAAGTCCAGCATCTGTTTTCGGAAATGTACCGCTCGGGGGCCTCCAGCAAAATTCTGGATACCACCATCTTGCGCAAGGACGGCGCGCGCATCATGATCGAGATGTCCGCCTACCCTCTAAAGGACGCGGCCGGTCAAACCATCGGTTTCTGGGGAATCTCCAGGGATCGCAGCGAAAAAAGAAAGATGGAAGCCCAATTGCTGCAAGCTAAGAAAATGGAGGCCATGGGAACCCTGGCGGGCGGCATCGCCCATGACTTTAACAATCTGCTGATGGGCATTCAGGGCAACACCAGCCTGGCGATGGTGGAGTTGGAGGAACGTGACCCCCTTTACGAACGCATCAAGAGCATCGAGGCGTATGTCAAGGATGGGATCAACCTGACCCGGCAGTTGCTGGGGGCCGCCAAGGGGGGCAAGTATGAGGTGCGGCCCACCGATTTGAACCAACTGGTCGGCAACAGCGCCGACCTGTTCGGTCGCACCAAAAAAGAGATCACCATCCACAAGGTGTTTGAGGAGAAACTCCACGCCGTGGAGGTGGATCAAGGGCAGATCGCCCAAGTGCTCTTGAACCTTTTCGTCAACGCCTGGCAGGCCATGCCCGCGGGCGGCGATCTCTATCTGGAAACGCGCAACGTACGGTTGGATCAATTCTATACCCAGCCCTATGGCGTTTCGGCCGGCGCATACGTCAAGCTCTCCGTGACCGATACCGGCCACGGCATCGACCCCCAGGATCAGAAGAGAATCTTCGATCCTTTCTTCACCACCAAAGGCCTGGGGGGCGGCAGCGGCCTGGGGCTGGCCTCAGCCTACGGCATCATCACCAATCACGGCGGCATTATCAACGTTTACAGCGAAAAAGGGGCAGGCGCCACCTTCAATATCTATTTGCCGGTTTCGGAGAAAACAGTGATCGAATCCCATGAACCTAAAATGACCATTCGCACCGGAAATGAAACCGTGCTTTTCGTGGATGACGAGGAGGGTATCGTCGAGATCGCCCGGTTGATCCTGGAAAAGCTGGGGTATACGGTCGTTGAAGCCCATAGCGGCCCGGAAGCCTTGGAGATTTATCGCCGCCGGCAAGCAAAGGTCGATATCGTGATTCTCGATATGATCATGCCGGGCATGAGCGGCAGCGAGACGTTCACCGCGCTCAGGGCCATCGATCCCGAGGTTAAAATACTGCTTTCGAGCGGATACAGTATCACCGGACAGGCCCAGAGCATTATGGAACAGGGCTGCAACGGTTTTATCCAAAAGCCGTTCAACATGCAGGACCTGTCGATCAAGGTGCGGCAGGTGTTGGACGGCCGCTAGAAGTCATTTCAAAGCCTTCAATCAGGGTCAAAGCCAAGGCGGGACAAGGTGGACAACCGCAGGAATACAAATAGTATTTCGAGGATTGGACACCTTGGCCCAACGCCGGATTTGACCCTGAGGGGAGGTTTTGAAATGACTTCTATGCTTTGGGAAGTATCCGGCTGATGGCCGCCTGTGGAATGCGCACCGCGGCGCGCTGCCCGTTGGCCGTATTGACCAAACCCCTTTGCAGCAGGATGCGCAACGAGCGCTCTTTCTTGGCCGCGGCCGCCGCCGAAAGGTGCGCGATGGTTTCCGCCGGTATCGCTTCCGTCACCAGCAGGCCATCGGCCTGGGCGTCGGCCACCAGACGGGCACCGATCTCCGAGCGTACCAGCAAGGTATTCCATCCCGGCCGGCCTTCATACATGCCTACCGAAAGATCGGCGAATTCAGAAGTCATATCCAGACAGGTGAAACAGGTGTGGGGGATCAGCGGTTTGATCTCGGAAAGCGCAATTTCCACCATGCCTTTATCGGTCTCTACAAGCATCACATTGGCCGGCGGCGGTGGAATATCCATGCCGCGGATGGCATCGGACGCCACGCGTCCCTCTAAAAGCGTGCTCAATTGGCGCGTATCCAGGGACCAGTTGCAGAACAGGCCGATGGCCAGCGCAACCGGTACATGATGCTCTTCCTTCTCCAATGGATTGATCCGCATTTGGGCCACGGCCAACATCTGGCAGGGAGTGCCCACCACCCCGATCTGTTTGTAACCCTGGCGCACCGCCATATTCACACCGGCCAGGGTGGGGGAGGCCATGAATTGGGAACCGGCCGCCGAGGCCACATCCTGCCACCGGGTCACCAGGCGCGGCGCCGGCATCAGGCCCTGCCTGCCGGTCAAGGCCGCTGCATCCACCAGGCCGCGTTGCATGGCGCAGACCATCAAGGCCGAGACCGTGCCGCCGCCCTGGTATTTGGCCCGCGGCATGGCATCGCCCGACCGGGCCGCCACAACGGTTTGATAAACGCCCAGCGGCCGGGCATCGTAAGGCGTGTTCCAGAAGCGCCGGCTGAGGGCATCCAGATCTACTTCGGCCTTGGGGCAATAGGCAAAGCAACGTCCCTGGGGCAACGAGCAGGGAAAGAGCTGGGCGGTTTTTCCGCGATAATTCTTAAAATAGGGGCAAAGCTCGACGCACGCGCCGCAACCGATACAAAGGTCGCGCTTGTGAACATCCTCGACCAACTCCTTGGAACCGAACAACTGCGGCATAACACCCTCCAGACGGTTGCATTGAAATAAGCTATGAAATATGCCCGCTGAAAGCCAAATGCAATCCTTTTCAGGCATCGGCGCGTGCCGCTTTGGGTGTTGATTCTTGGTATAAACGATGATAGCCCAAAAAGAGTCCCGGGGCAGGCGGCCCGTGACGCAAAGGAACCCGGAGGAGATTCAGCATGCCGAGCCTTGCGATGGCCGACCATACCATTCAATACGAGGTTCAAGGGCAGGGCCATCCGCTGGTGCTCATTTCCGGTTTGGGCACATCCCGTCTTTTCTGGTGGAAACAGATCGCGCCGTTGAGCCCACACTTGCGGCTGATCACATTCGACAACCGCGGCATCGCCGACAGTTCCCGGGTCCAGGCAGCCTTCAAGATCGCCGACATGGCGGACGATGTGGCCGCCATCATCGACCACCTGAAAGTCGGGCCCTGCTTTGTGTTGGGCATCTCCATGGGCGGTTTCGTGGCCGCGACCTTTGCCTTGCGTCATTCGCGGCTGCTTCGTAAATTGATTCTGACAGCGACTTCGGCCGGCGGCCCCACCCACACGAACGCCTCGGATGAGATCCTTGCCATGCTGATCAATGCCGGCGGCAAGGACCCTGAAAGTTATACCCGTATGGCCTATACCGCACTTGCGGGCCCCAATTACATGCAGACCCATCCGGAAGACCTGGATCGCATCGTGGCCAACGCCTTGGCCAAGCCGCTGTCCCCCGATACCTACCTGTATCAGCTCAACGCCATCAATGGGTATATGACCACCGACGGTGTCGCCAATCTCCTGGATCGTATCGCCGTGCCCACGCTGGTTCTGCATGGTGACGCCGACCCCTTAGTACCATATGTTAATGGCCAGAACCTGGCGCAAAAGATCAAAGGGGCCCAAATGAAGAGTTACCCAGGGGTTGGGCATCTGCCGCTGATCGAGGCCGCAGCCCGCTATAACAGGGATGTTTTGGATTTTTTAAACGCGCCTATCCCATGAAAGGTCGAAATTCTTGAAGCCAACCCATGCCGGAACCGTTGTCTTTCGGAGAAACGGCGACCAGACGCAATTTCTGGTGATATCCTCGTCCAACGGTTTGCATTGGGTGTTGCCCAACGGCCATATCGATCCCGGCGAATCCGCGGAAACGGCGGCCCTGCGGGAGTTGTGCGAAGAGGCCGGCATTCGGGGCGAGTTGATCCAACCGCTGGGAATCCAGTACTACGAGAAGCTGCAGAAAGAAATTGCTTCCCAATACTTCCTCGTTCGAGCGGCGGAGACGGTTGCGACCGATGAGCAACGGGTGTTGCGCTGGGAAGATGAGCGCGCGGCCCTCGATCTTTTATCCTTCCAACAAACGCGCTCGGCGCTGAGGCAAGGCGCCGAGGCCTTGCGCGGGTTGGACCGGCAGACCTAATAGAATAGAGAAAATCGTAAAGTTTTATGATGAGAACGAGCATCCTATGGATGTCGGTTGCCTTTGCACTATTCAAGGGCCTGGCGAGCAAGGCCGGGGCCCAGGAGTGGGCTGTATCGCTTTATGGCGGTCGCGTAACCAGCGAGCATTGGGAGGAGGTGGTTACTTCCGATAAAGTCCAATACGAGGATGCGCATCTGGTGGCCCTGGCCGTCGACTGGACGGCGAAGCATTACTTCAACAAGGCGCTGACGCTGGAGCTGGAGGCCCAGGTGGGCAAGTACTTCGGCGACCAGGACCATTACGAGTTCAACCTTCCTCTGGTCGTGGGGCGCTGGCATCGCTTTCCATGGCAGCAGTACTTGGCCACCACCTTCGCCTTCGGTATCGGCCCTTCCTATGCCACCGAGGTGCCGCAGGTGGAAGCGGAACTGGACAGCGATAGCGCCAAATGGATGGTCTATTGGTTCGCTGAGTTCACGTTCGGTCCGCCCAATGGGATTTGGGCCTTGCTTTTGCGCTTGCACCATCGCTCGGAGGCCTTCGGGCTCGTCGCCGAGAATGGTGGGGCCAACACCCTCGCCGCCGGCCTCCGCTTTTGCTTCTGACCCATGGAGCTCCCTCTTACTCCAAAGTGAACCACTGCACTTCCACCCGCCGATTCAGGTCGCTATCGCTGCCGGCCGGCTCTTCCCAGCCGCGGCCCACGGCTTCGATGCGTGATGCATCGATCTCCTTGTGTCGCTCCCGTAGGGCTTGGCTCACGGCCAGCGCGC
>JAKAFO010000470.1 GCA_021819735.1 Deltaproteobacteria bacterium | reverse complement strand
TCGGCAGCATCTTGGTCATGATGTCCAGGCAAGCCGAGAGCGTGTCCACGGCGTCGAACAGCGGCGGCTTGTCTTCCTGCATGTCGCGGTTGTAGGCCATGGGCAGGCTTTTCATCAATGTCAGCAGGGCCACCAGATCGCCGAAGACCCGTCCGGTCTTGCCCCGGATCAATTCGGGGATGTCGGGATTCTTCTTCTGGGGCATGATGCTGCTGCCGGTGGCGAAAGCATCGGCCAGCTCGATAAAGCGGAATTCGGTCGACGACCACAAGACCAGCTCTTCGCACAGGCGGCTCAGGTGCACCATGCAGATGCTGGCCGCCGAGAGGAACTCCAGCATGAAATCGCGGTCGCCCACGGCATCCATGCTGTTGGCGCAGATCGCCGGGAAGTTGAGCAGTTCGGCGGTGTAGGCGCGGTCGATGGGATAGGTGGTGCCGGCCAGGGCCGCGGCGCCCAACGGCATCACGTTGGTGCGCTTGAGGCTGTCGGCGAAGCGCTCGGCATCCCGGCTGAACATCTCGTAGTAGGCCATAAAGTGGTGGGCCAGCAGCACCGGCTGGGCGCGCTGCAAGTGGGTGTAGCCCGGCAGGACGGTGTCGGTATGCTGCTCGGCCAAAGCCACCAGCACCTTGCGCAGATCCTGGAGCCGGCCGATGGTCTGGCCGGTGGCATCGCGCAAAAACATGCGCGCGTCCAGGGCCACCTGGTCGTTGCGGCTGCGGGCGGTGTGCAGCTTCTGGGCCACCTTGCCCACCTCCTGCAACAGCCGCGCCTCGATGTGCATGTGAATATCTTCCAGGCTGTCGCTGAACTCGAAATTGCCCTGGTCCAACTCACGCTTGATGCGCCAGAGCCCTTCGGCCAGCTCGCCGGCCTCTTCGTGGGTGATCACCCCCACCTTGGCCAGCATGCGGCAGTGGGCCACGCTGCCCTCGATATCGTAAGGATAGAGGCGCTTGTCGGTCTGGATCGAAGAAGTAAAGGCCTCGACGCTGGTGTCGGTACGTTCGGAGAACCGGCCGTCCCAGGGTTTCTCGCTCATTTGCTTCCCCTCAGCTTCTGGATGCGCAGGCGCAGGGCGTTCAGGCGGATGAAACCTTCGGCATCCTTCTGGCGGTAAACCGCATCGTCCTCGAAGGTGGCATGGGCTTCGGAGTAAAGGGAGAACTCCGATTTACGGCCGGTCACCATGCAACTGCCCTTGTAAAGCTTCAACCGTACCACTCCGGTGACGTTGCGCTGGGTGTCGTCGATCATGTTTTGCAGCAGACGGCGCTCGGGAGCGAACCAGAAGCCGTTGTAGATCAGCTCGGCGTATTTGGGGATTAGCCCGTCGCGCAGGTGGTGCACTTCGCGGTCCAGGGTGATCGACTCCATGGCCATGTGGGCCTTGCGCAGCAGCGTGCCGCCCGGGGTTTCATAAACGCCTCGGGATTTCATGCCCACGAAGCGGTTCTCCACCAGATCCACCCGGCCGATGCCGTGCTTGCCGCCCAGGCGGTTCAATTCGGCCAGCATCTTGGCCGGCGAAAGGGCCTGACCGTTGATGGCCGTGGGGTTGCCCTGGGTAAAGGCGATCTCGATGACTTCAGGGGTATCGGGGGCCTGCTGGGGCGATACCGTGAGTTGAAACAGATCGTCGGGGGGCGCGGCCCAGGGGTCTTCCAATATGCCGCCCTCGTAGCTGATGTGCAGCATGTTGCCGTCGGTGCTGTAGGGCTTGGCGGGCGTGGTGGGCACGCGGATGCCGTGCTTCTGTGCGAACGCCATCAAGGCCGTGCGCGAGGTGAGGTCCCACTCGCGCCAGGGGGCGACGATCTTGATCTGGGGGTCCATGGAGAAATAGGTCAGCTCGAAGCGTACCTGGTCGTTGCCCTTGCCGGTGGCGCCGTGGCTCACCGCGTCGGCCTTCTCGATGGCGGCGATCTCCATCTGGCGCTTGGCGATCAGCGGCCGGGCGATGGAGGTGCCCAGCAGATACTCGCCTTCGTAGATGGCATTGGCCCGGAACATGGGAAAAACATAGTCGCGTACGAACTCTTCCTTCAAGTCTTCCACGTAAGCCTTGACCGCGCCGGTGCGCAAAGCGTTTTGCTCCACGTCGGCCATGGGATCGGGCTGCCCCAGATCCGCGGAAAAGGTCACCACCTCGCACTTGTAGGTTTCGATCAACCACTTGAGGATGACCGAAGTATCCAGGCCGCCCGAATAGGCCAGCACCACTTTTTGGACTTTGTTGCTCACGTTGCTCTCCTTATCGCGAAACTTATATTTTCAAATTAGAATTTATGCTTCTTTAAATACTTCTTCCAGGCACTGCATCAACCCATCGATCTCTTCCCTGGAAATAATCAGGGGCGGGGCGAAGCGCAGGATGTTGTCCTGCACGCAGTTGATCAGGTACCCTTTGGCCATGCAGGCCTTGACGATGGGCGCGCCGGCGGTGTCGAGCAGGGCGCCCACCAGGAGCCCCTTGCCCCGCACGTCCTTGATGACCGGGCATTTGGCTTTCAATGCGTCCAGCTTTTGCCGCAGGTAGGCCCCTTTTGCTTCCACCTGGGCCAGAATGCCTTCTTCGGTCAGCAGCCGCAGCACCTTGAGGGCCACGGCCGTCACCAGGGGCGTGCCGCCGAAGGTGCTGGCATGGGCCCCGGGCACGAAGGCCGAAGCCGCCTTTTCGGTGGCCAGCATGGCGCCGATGGGCAGGCCGTTACCCAAGGCCTTGGCCAGGGTCAGGATGTCGGGGGCCACGCCGAAGTGCTCGTAGGCGAAGAGTTTGCCCGTGCGGCCGATGCCGGTCTGCACCTCGTCGAAAATCAGCAGACAGCCCTTCTCGTCGCACAGCCGGCGCACCTGGGCCAAATACTCCTTGTGGGGCACCACGATGCCGCCCTCGCCCTGGATCGGCTCCAGCATGACGGCGCAGGTGGCAGGGCCGACGGCGCAGCTCAACTCCTCGATGTCGTTGAAGGCCACGAAATCGAAGCCTTCCAGGATGGGGTCGTAGCCCTTGCGCACCTTCTCCTGGCCAGTGGCCGACAGGGTGGCCATGGTGCGGCCATGGAACGACTGCTTCATGCTGACAATCCGGTAGCGGCCGGGCTCGCCTTTGTCTTTGGCGTACTTGCGCGCCAGCTTGATGGCCGCCTCGTTGGCTTCGGCGCCGCTGTTGCCGAAGAAGACCCGGTCGGCGAAACTGTGGGCCGTCAGCCATTCGGCCAACTCGGTCT
>JAKAFO010000122.1 GCA_021819735.1 Deltaproteobacteria bacterium | reverse complement strand
CCCGCGGGCTCCTGGTGCATGGCTTTGAAGTACATCAGGCCCGGGGCCATCATGTGGGCCTCGGCATTCACGTGACAGTGGATCACGGCGCAGCGGTCGGCCTGGCGGGCCTGCGCCAATGCGTCGCGGAGCTGGGCCGGCGTCGCGGCCCGGGCTCCGAAGGCGCCCATGGCCTCGGCCAGGCGGTCCCAGGCGATCTCGCCCAAGTCGGTATTGATCGTTCCGTTCTTGTCGGCGCCCAGGGCGGTCTTGAAGTTCTCCTTGACCGCCTGCAGGGCGAACATCTGGTTGATCTTGACCATGCCCCAGGCCTTGTCCACCAGCACCAGGAAGACCACCTTGTAGCCGTTGCGCACGGCGGTCTCGATCTCCTGCATGTTGAAGCCCATGGCGCCGTCGCCGATCAGGCAGTAGACCGCCTTGTCCGGCCGGGCCGCCGCGGCCCCCAGGGCCTGGCCCACGCCGGCGCCCAGATGGCCCATGTGGGGCGTGCTCAACTGGGTGTTGGGGGCGAGGATCGGGGTGTAGAAGTTGCCCCACACGGCGGTGTTGCCGCCGTCGAAGACCACCACGGCGTCATCGGGAAATAGCTCTCGGCAGACCACCGGCACGTGGCAGGAGATCATGGGTTCCAGCGGCATGGCCAGCATCTCGTCCAGCTTGGCCCGGTCGGTTAGCTTCAGCTTGGCCAGTTCGGCCACCTGGGTGCGCCGGTCGGCCAGATCGATCTTGCCGGCGGCCGACTTCAGATGCGCCAGCAGCATTTTCAGGAAGACCCCCACATCGGCCAGCACCGCCAGATCGCCGGGCCGGTTGCGGCCCAGGCGCTCTTCGTCGATGTCCACCTGGATGAATTTCTGCTTTTCAGGCCTGGCCCAATAGGGGGCCTTGCCCCACCAGTCGGTCTCGCCCATGTCCGACCCCAGACACAGGCACACATCGGCCTGGGTGCGCACGGCGTTGTTGGCCTCGATGTGCACCATGGGCCAGGCCAACGGATGGCGTTCGTCGAGCACGCCGCGGCCGGCCCAGGAGGTGGTCACCGGCGCATGCAGGGCCTCGGCCACCTGGCGCAGGTCGTCATAGGCCTGGGCGTGGATGATGCCGCTGCCGGCGTGGATCACGGGCAGTTTGGCCTGGATCAGCAGCTCGGCGGCCTGGGCCACCTGTTCTGCGGGCGGCGGCTGGGGCAGCGTGCGGCGGTACTGGGCCGGCGCCAGGATGGGCGTTTCGGCGCACGGACCGTTGATCAGGTTTTCGGGCACATCCAGGTGCACCACCCCCGGACGGCCCTGGTAGCATTTGCGCAGGGCCTGGCGCAGCAGCTCGGGAATGCGCTCGGCATAGGCGCAGGTGGCCGACCACTTGGCCATGTTCTTGATCGTGCCCACCTGGTCGAAGCACTGGTAGGCGCCGCCGCGGTCCGGATAGGCGATGCCCGTGCGCCGCGAGCTGGTGATCAGCAGCACCCGGTTGCCTTCGGTGTTCTCCACGGCCACGCCGGCCAGCATGTTGGCCACGCCCGGCCCGTTGCTGGCGATGCACACCCCCAGCTTGCCGCTCATGCGCGCGTAAGCGCCGGCCATGTGGGCCGCCACAGCCTCATGGCGCGGGGTGATCATCTGGAGCCCCTCCTCCACGCAGTGGGCGAAAAGCTGCAAATAGGTGCCGTCCACGATGCCGAAGAATTTTTCCACGCCTTCGGCCTTGAGCATTTTGGCGATGATTTGTCCGCCGGTGGTCTGGGTCATGGTGTGCCTCCTTTTAAAGTGAAGGTCCTGCCGCCCCTACTCCTTGGACGGCCGCAGCAGCCGATCGATCATGGCGGTGGTGCGGCGCAGGTGTTCGGCAATGACCGGGTTGTCGAGCGTGTCGTCGATCTCCAGGTACTCGCGCATGCGGATCTTATAGTGTTGGGAGACCAGGCTGGTCTGGAAAACGATATAAAGGCTGTTGATCAGAAAGGCGGTGTAATTGACATCCAGATCGTCGCGCACCAGCCCCTTGGCGATGTCGCGCCGGATCAATTGCTTGAGATAATCGGCCGTGTATTTTTCCACGGCCAGGGAAAGCTGGTCGGAAAAACGCTCCATGCCCGCCGAAGCGATGTTGTCATAGAGGATCAGGTACTCGGGGTAGGCCAGCACGAACTGCATGCCCTGGCGGAAGATGTGTTCCAGTTGGCGGTAGATGTCCCATTCGGGATTCAGTTCGCCGTAGACGGCCTTGCGCGAGCGCTCCATGCCGTCCCGGCAGACATAGAGGTAGAGGTCTTCCTTGCTTTCGAAATAGTTGTAGATGGAACCCTTGGCCACCCCGGCGCGGCTGGCCAGTTCGGCCATATCGGTCTGGTTGAAACCCCGTTCGGCGAACAGGCAAGCCGCCTCGCGCAACAACCGCTCGCGTTTGTCTTCGGCGATCTTGGTGAAAGTCTCTTTGGGCATGGGCGCCTCCCGCTTCGAACACGATGACTGGCCGGTCAGTCACACCCTATGCCGACCATTTTTGCTTGTCAAATAGTTTTTTCGATCATTTGTGTACTTAATGCCGATTTGTAATGCCGGCGGCCGCTTATTCGCTCAAAAGATCGAGCGCCTCGATAACCGCCCGGAAGGTGGGATAACGCTCGGTGGGATCTTTGGCCATCATTTTTTCGATGATGCCGCTCAGGGCGATGGGGATGCCGCGGTCCTTCTGGCATAAGGGGGTCATGGTATCGTTCAGGTGCATGTCCAGGACCGCCTTGATCTCGTTGGCTTCGAAGGGCGGCGCGCCGCAGAAGGCGTGGTAGAAGGTCGCGCCCAGGGAGTACATATCGCTCTTGTGATCCAGGGTCAGGCCGGCGATCTGTTCGGGAGACATGTATAACGGGGTGCCGGCGATCGTGCGCTTACCGCCGGTCTTGGCCTCTTTGCTGTGGGCCACGCCGAAATCCAGGAGCTTGACGACCCCTGCGCGGTTGACCATGATGTTGGCCGGTTTGATGTCGCGGTGCACCACGCTGTTCTGGTAAACGACCTCCAGGGCTTTGCACACCGTGGTCAGAATCTTCAACCCCATGCTCAGGTTGAGTTTGCGCTCCTTGGCGATCATCTCCTTGAGCGTGACGCCTTCGATGAACTCCATGGCATAGTAGAGGATGTCGCTGCTGATGCCGATGTTGTAGATCTGGGCGATGTTCTGGTGATTGAGCTTGGAGATCACCCGCGCCTCCTTGATGAACATCTCCCGGAATTCTTCCTTGGACGAGAGTTCGAAGGAGATGATCTTCAGGGCCACTTCCCTTTCCAGGGCCACGTCCCAGCCTTGCAGCACGCCGCCCATGCTGCCCGCGCCGACCAGGGAGATGACGCGGTAGTTGTCCAACTGCTTGCCGATCAGGCTGTTGTAAAAACGGATGTCGTAGGCGGCCTTCTTCTTGGCCGCGTTCTGCTGGAGTTGGGCGCCGTCGATGAGGCCCTCACCGCCCGTTTCGGCCAGGGCCACGGTGGCGGCCATGGCTTCGCCCGGCGGCGCGGCCACCGGGGCCTGGGGCGCCGGCGCGGGGGCGGGCTCCGGACCTTGGGTCAGAATTTTGAAAATGCGGCGCCAGGCATCCCCCTCGACCACCGCGATATCGATGTCCGCCGGCTTCTGGAAGTCCTTGAAATCGATGCTTTTGATGGTCCCCTTGACCATGAAATTGCCTTCGGGCAGTTTGAAGCGCACCATCAGCGCCACGCCCGCCTTGCCGAACAGCGAGGTCTGCACGGCGATGCTCTGCTCCGTGAAGGCTTTGATGCGGCTGGGCATCCAGATCACGCCGTCCCGGGAAACCTCCAGATTCAGGGTCGGCAAAGCCGCTGCCAGGGGTGCCGGGGCGGCCGGCTTGGGCGCGGCCGGGGCAGGTTTGGGGGCTGCGGGTGCCGCCTTGGGCGGTGCCGCGGCCACAGGCGCCTGGGCTGGAATGGGCGTTTTGACGGCCGGCTTGGCCGCGGCCGGACGCGCCGTGGGGCGCTCGGGCGGCACCGGCCGCGCCTGTCCCTTGGGCTTGGGCTGGCTCTCCGCGGCGTAGGCGTCGCCGATGCGGCTGACCAGCATACGGGCATCCAGGGGATAGACCAGGTAGTCGGCGGCCCCGAGGGCAAAGGCCTCTGCCGGCCGGAATTGATTGGCCTGGGAGACCAGGAACATGAAAGGGATATTCTCGCGCAGGGGGTCTTTTTTGATAAACCCTAGAAAATCGATCCCCTTGATGTCGTCCAGCTCTTTGTCGCAGACGATCAGCCCGACGGGATGGGCCGCAAGGCTCGACAAGGCCTCGCGCATGCCCGTGGCCTTGTGCACCGTATATCCCGCGCCCTGGATCACCGGAACGATCTTATCCACGAAGGGTCTGTCCCGGTGGATGAGGAGAATATCTTTATTGGCAGTCATGGGCGGACCACGCCTCTCGTTTCCCCGGCCGCAAAGCCCTACAGCGCAATGCTTTTGTTGGGCGAACCCGATTCGCTGGCTTTGTTCCTGGGTTTGAGACACACCTGGAGCACGAAAGCCTCCTGGCCCACCTCGAAAATCAGCACGGCAATGCTCGACCCTTCGGGATGCCCCAATTGGTGCCCGGAACCGACCACCACGGTGGGCAACGAGAGGTCGAAGTGAAATTGGGTGCCCTTGAAGCGTTTCTTGGTGCTGCCGCTGATCATGTTGATCAACTCGCCGGCGCCATCGTGGATGTACTCGGCGTTGATCTTGGCTTCGGGCACCTTCATCATGTTGGCGATGATCTTGCGGGCCAGGTCCCAATAGAGGGTGATGGCCACGGTGCCTTCGGAGTTGCCGGACAAGCCGATGATGCCGGAGATGTCGCCAAAGATGCGCAGGTCGTCGGCGAAGTAAACCTCCTGGAAAACGGCCTCGACGAAGGCCATCTTGCTGAAGACCGTCACCGTGTTCTCGATGAAGGGCGTCAGGTATTCCATCTCCTGGGCCAGGGGCGTGCGCAGGGGGATCAGGTGGCCCTGGAGAATCTGCCGGCAGGCACCGGGAGGGGCATCCAGGGAGAGCACATCGCTGGCACCGGCGCTTAAAAAGCGGTCAATGGTGGCCACATCCTCCCCCGGATGGATGACGATGACCGGGATCGCCCGGAAGGCGCAGCCCACGCGGAGCTTGGACACCTTTGCGGCCGCGTCCTCCACCGGCCCGCGGGCCTCCAGGATAACCATGCGGCTTGCCTTGGGCGCCAGCCCATCGCCGAAAGAGCAACCGGACAAGGCGCAGGTGTCGCCCAGAATCCCGGTCAGCGTTTTCGTCGTTTCGGCGCTACAATCGACCAATAGAACCTTGTTCATAGTCGTTCTCCAACATCACCTGGCCCTGAAGGCCGCCAGCGTCGTTTTCACCTTTTCAGCCAACTCATCGGAATCGAAGGGCTTGGACAGATAGCCATTGGCGCCCGCCGCGATGGCCTGCCCGATCTTTTCATCCTCGGATTCGGTGGAAACCATCAAGATGCAGATATGATCGTAATAGGGATTGGCCTTGATGCGCTTGATGGTCTCATAGCCATCCTGAATCGGCATGTTCCAATCCAGCAGCACCAGCCCCACCGATTCGGCGTATTTGGCCAACAGATCCAGCGCCTCCAAACCGTTGCCGGCCTGGAGCACGGTATACCCCATTGGTTTTAAGGTATTTTCGATTATCGTGCGCACCACGAGCGAGTCATCGACCACGAGCACTTTCATTGCAACCCCCCTTTAAAGACATGCCGAGGCGGTATCCTCGAAATTCCTCATCATCGCAAGCCTATCGGCCAATCAGGAAAATACTTGAATGATTTCTCGAATGGATCATGGGCCGAGGGTACCTCGGGCCGGATGTGACCTTGAGGCGCCGGCGGCGGATGGAACCGCCTTAACGCAGTGGCGGGAATGTCCGGTCCACGAGTTGCCGGACCTCGTCGAGCCATGCCTGGCGCTGGCGGTCGGTGCTGGTCACGACGACCGTGAACATGCGGCGCTGGAAATCCGCGACGCCGCACAGGCCGAAGATGCAATTTTTCCAGATCGTCTCCAGCGGGTCGCCGAATACCTCGCGCTCGCGTTGGGCCTCGGTATTGGAAGTGTTGAAGACAATTGCTGCGCGCGCTTTCAGCAGGCCCCTGGGCACCCCTTCGCCGCTGTCGCCTTCCAGAAATTCGTAGGCCACGCCGGGCCGGATCACGCGGTCCACCCAGCCCTTGAGAATGGCGGGCGGCTGGCCCCACCAGTTGGGGTGCACGATGACGATCCCTTGCGCCGTGGCGATCTCCTCGCAATGGTGCGCGATGGCGGTCGGCAAGGATGCCTCTTTGGGGATCTCGGGGCCGAAAAGCAACGGGTCGAACTGCTCCTGGTAAAGATCGTGGAAGCAGACGCGGTGCCCATTGGCTTCGATTCGCGCGGCCGCGGCGCGGGCAATGGCGTGATTGAAACTGTGTGCGTCGGGATGGGCGAGTATGACGGAAATAGACATGGCGGATCGATGTACTCCTCTTCCTTATTTTTCTTCCGGCGAATGAGCGGCATCGGCCGGAGTCAGCACCAAGAGATCGTGATACTGGGCTTTCACCGCCTCCTCCTGGAAGGGGAAGGCGAGATACCGGCCTTGCCTCCAGATGTCGATGCCGTCGGTATAGTGCGGACTGGAAGGGTTGTCCGACTGGCCCGAGCTGTTGACGGCCGTCATGGGCTCTGCCAGGCTGAAATCGACGATCAGGCGCATGGACGGAATCAGCCAGGTGTCGAAATCCTGACCCATGGTGTAGCCCGACACATTGAGCGTGAAGTGATCGCCCGGGGCGGGATAGGGGCCGCGGTTGAAGTACGACCAGAGGGCATCGAGTCCCAGGCGCTCGAAAAAGCTCATGTGGGGCGCCATCTGACTGGTGTCGGTTTCCCATACATAGGTGTGCAGCGCGTCCCAGCGCCATTGGCCGTCATCGTCGCCCTGGCGCTTCTCCAGGAAAGCCGCTGCGTCGGCCAGGGTACCGGCCAGGATCTGGACCTTGGTTTCCTTTGCGGGCGTGCGGATGTCGTCCCAGAAGGGGCTCTCATCGCCCCGCACCGTGAGATGGTCGCAGGTGGCGTTGTAGCTTTCGTTGTTGAGCACCAGGAAGGCCTGCCAGGCCTGGGACTCCGGCCCGCCCAGCTCGTCGCCGAAGATATTGCGGCTGGCCTGGTCGTAGAAGACCGAGACCAGCGCCGCGCCGGCCGAATCGGCCCGCATCCCGCCATCGAAAGCTTGCAACAGGCTCAAGGCCTGGCGCGCGTTTTCCCGCCGCGCCGCCTGGGGCCAGCCGTCGATCTCCTTGCCGATCTCCGCGGCCAGACCCCTCAGCGCCGATTGGAGCTTGGGAACGTACAACGAATAGGTGTCCAACTGCATCGCCTTGCTGGTTTCGGAAGTATGCCGATCGGTTGCCGCGGCCATCTGGGCAATGCGCTCGATCCGTTCGGACCAATACCAGGAAGAAGAGAGCACATGGGGATACGCTTTCCCTATCGTGCGGTGGTTGGCCGTGCCGACGAAGCCGGCAGCGGGGTTCAAGGCATTCGGCAACTCGGAGGTATCCAAAAGGCCGGTCCAGTCATACTCCCCGGTCCAGCCGGGGGAAGGCATGAACCCGCGCCCCTTGGCGCGCACCGGATAGTTGCCGATCACCTGCCAGGCGATATTGTCCCGGTCGGCAAAGACCATGTTCAAGGGAATGGCCCGGATGCGCCGGACGATCGCGCCGGCCTCGGCCACCGACTCGGCCCGGCTCAATTGGAAGAAGGCGTTGAGGCTGTCGTCGGCCGGCACGGCCGTGATGCGGCCCAAGGCGATGCCGTAAGGCAACGCGATGTTCTTGGCCTGAAAGAGGTGGATCGGCGCCTTGCGCAACACATCATTCAACAGCGGCCCGTGGACGGTCTCCCGGACGACCACCGTGACCGGCTCCTCGCCCTTTACCTGGAAACGCTCTTCGCGCTCGGTAACCGGCAACCACCGGCCCTTATGCAGATAGTGCAGGCGGCCCTCCGCGGACTTGAGCTGTTCCAGGAAGAGATCCTGATTGTCGGCCATGACCATGGTCATGCCCCAGGCGATGTGGCCGTTGTAGCCGGCGACGATGCAGGGCAGCCCCGCGATGTTCATGCCGGCGGCATCCAGCTTTCCGCAACGCACATGCATCATATTGTACAGGGCCGGCATGCTCAGGTAGAGGTGCATGTCGTTAGCGAAAATGCTGGCGCCGCCTTTGGTCTTCTGCTTGGCGATGGCCCAGTTGTTGGAAGCCGCCAGCCCGGCCAGGCCCACGGACTTCAGCAGCGGTTGCAGCGCGGCCAAACCGGGCAGGTCGCCGGCAGCCTGTTGCAGGTCGAGGCCCTGCAGCTTCGCGGCCTCATCGAAAGGCAAGGGTTCATCCGGATAGATGGGCGCCAGCCAGGCCATCTTCTCCGGACCCAGCGCCTGGGCGATGGCGAGCATGGCGATCTCTTCGTGCAGATTGAACGAGAGCGCCAGATTGACCAGGGCGAACAAGGTCATGGAATCCACGGGCTGCCATGGCTCCGGCGTGTAGCCGGCCAGGGCCAGCCCGGGCGGCAGATGCTCCTTGTGCCGGGCGATATAGGCATTCACCCCGTCACAATAGCGCGCCAACAGCGCCCGGTTCTCGGGACTGGCCTGGGCATAGAGGTTCTCGGCCACCATCCGCAGGTTCATGGTGCGCATGTAGATGTCCAGATCCAGCACCGAAGGCCCGGCCATTTCCGCCAGCCGGCCCTGGGAGACGAGTTTCATGCCCACCATCTGGGTCAGCCGGTCGGCGGCATTCGCATACCCGATGGCCATGGCCAGATCCTGCATGTTACCGGCTTCCACAAAAGGAATGCCATAGGCGTCGCGACGGATGGTCACCGGCTCCCGCAGCCCTTCCAGGGTTAGGCTCCCCCGGGTTTTATCCACCGTCTTTTTGTAATGTCGATCCACCAGACCGGCGCAGCCGCCGATGCAGATACAGAGCAAGGCGACAATACAAGTTGCTAAAAGCGAAATTCCATACACTTGCGACCCGAATCGCGCCTGTGAGATCCGCATACTTCCTCCCCAAAAGATCATGCACTTCGAGGTTGCCATCGGTTTTATTGAAATTGGACATACGCTTTTTTCCGCGGCTTTAGCAAGACTCCAAATCCCCCGAACCCTGCCGGCAACGGCGACGATTACCGCCTGGGGTATGCAACCAGGAAACCTCTTGATTAACCCCGTTGCCCTGTTTATAGAGTCCGGCTTGTTAAGTTTCACTAAAATCCCCGGTTCGGATGATCGCGCCCGCACCCAGCCCATGCAGAGGAGTTTTCATGACGTCGGTTTCGGCCTTTGACAACGGAAAATACATCCGGGAACAAACTGCGGAGATCTTGGAAAGAACCAAAAAATTCGACAGCAAGCTCTACCTCGAATTCGGCGGCAAGCTGCTTTACGATTTCCATGCCTCCCGGGTCCTGCCCGGTTATGATCCCAACATCAAGATGCGGCTGCTGCAAAACCTGAAACAGAACGCCGACATCATTCTGTGTATCTATGCCGGCGATATCGAAAGAAAGAAAATACGGGCCGATTTCGGCATCACCTACGATGCGGAAGCCTTAAAGCTCATCGACGACCTGAGGTCCTGGGGCATCGAGGTCTTGGGCGTGGCCATCACGCGTTACAGCGAGCAACCCTCGGCCAAATTGTTCAAGAACCGCCTGGAACGAAGAAGCATCAAGGTCTATACTCATCAATTTACCAAGGGCTATCCCACGGACATCGACCTGATCGTCAGCGACGAGGGCTACGGGGCCAACAGTTTCATCGAATCGGACAAACCCCTGGTGATCGTCACCGGACCCGGCCCGGGCAGCGGCAAACTGGCCACCTGCCTTTCCCAAGTCTATCACGAACACAAACGCGGGGTTAAGGCCGGGTACGCCAAGTTCGAAACCTTTCCCATCTGGAATCTGCCGATCAATCACCCGGTGAACATCGCCTACGAGGCGGCCACGGCGGACATCAAGGATTACAACCTCATCGATCCCTTCCACCTGGAAGCCTATAACCAAAAGGCGGTCAACTATAACCGCGACGTGGATGTGTTCCCGGTGGTCAGAAGAATTTTGAAGAAGATCGGCGGCGGCAACTCCCTGTACCAATCGCCCACGGACATGGGCGTCAATCGAGCCGGTTTCGCCATCACCGACGACGAACGGACCCGCGAGGCCTCCAAGCAGGAGATCATCCGCCGATTCTTCCGCTACCGCTGCGAATATGTCATGGGGTTGACCGACAAGGAGACCGTGCAACGGGTCGAGCTTTTGATGAAGGATCTGAATATCAGCCCCGAATACCGGTCCGTTATTAAACCGGCCCATCGGGCGGCCCTGAGCGCCCAGGAGGGAAACCGGGGCAATGAGGGCATTTATTGCGGCGCGGCCATGGAATTGAAGGATGGGACCATCGTCACCGGCAACAACTCGCCCCTCTTTCATGCCGCTTCCAGTCTGGTCCTGAATGCAATCAAGTGTTTGGCCGGTATCCCGCAACAGATCAAACTTCTTCCCGAGAGCATTACCGAATCGGTCAGCAATCTGAAGACCCACGTCCTGAACGAAAAGACGCTCAGCCTGGATCTGGTCGAAACCCTGATCGCGCTGAGCATCAGCGCCCCGTCGAACCCGGTGGCCAAGCTGGCCATGGAAAAGTTGACCACGCTCAGGGGGTGCGAGGTCCATATGACCCATATGCCCACGCCGGGCGACGAGGCTGGGCTGCGGCGCCTGGGCGTCAACCTGACGACGGACCCCAACTTTTCTTCGAAGGATCTTTTCGTGACCTAACAGGCTGCTGATGCCGGGCGGCCATAAAAGGCCCTATTTCTTTTGGAAGATGCCGAGCTTGCCCAGGATGAAGATCAGCAGCGCCGCGCCGCCTATGGCCACCACGAAGCGCAGGATGCCGCCGCCGGGCACGATGCCAAGCAGTCCGACGATCCAGAAACCCAGCATCGAGCCCACCACGCCCACCAGCACGTTGGCGATCAAGCCCATCTGGGCGTTGGTCTTCATGAGAATGCTCGCCAGCCAGCCGACGACGCCACCTATGATTAACGAGATAATCCAGCTCATGTCTTCACTCCCATCGTTATCGAAGTCACCGTCCACCGGTACCGTCGGCCGGCAAGCTTAAGGCCTTGTCTTGCCGACCAGGCGCAGGATGTCGTCCAGCGGATTGCCGTCGCCGTTCAGATCGAGCATCGAGGCCAGTCCGGAACCGCCGCCGCTCTTCCCGCCCAGCAGGCTTCCCAGCAGGCCACCGAGGCCGCCGCCCGCCGGGGCGCTCGGCGCCGGGGCGCTGCTGCCCTGCTGCTTGGCCATGTAGCCCGTGACCAGCATCGCCAGCATGGGAAGCATCTTCTTGAGCAGGGATGGTTCGAGCCCCGACTGCGAGGCCGCCGTCTGCGCCACCGCGCGGCTCACATCTTTGGTGCCGAATATTTGTCCGAGGACGTCGTTGCCGCGGCTCACGTTGGTCGGCCGCGGCGCCAACACGTCGTCGAGCAGATCGCCGCCGCCCAGTTGCCCCAGCAGGCCGCCCAGCCCTTCGAGGCCCATGGGCTGTGACTGTGCCTGTCGCTTGAATCCGCCGAGGATCGCGGGGACGAGCGCCTCGGCCCCGCTGGCTGCCTGGCCCTCGCTGACGCCCAATTCCCGCGCCATCGATTGCAGCCCGCCCATCTGGGCGAGGATGTCGGTAATTTGCATGGCTTGACTCCTTTGGTGGGATGTTGCGCCGCCGGCTCAGTCCAGCAGCTCTTTGGGCACATTGCCGCCGTTGGCGGCGATGCGCGTCAGCACGCTCTTATGCAGCCAGATGTTCATTTTGGCCGAATCCCCCATCAGCTCCGCCGGGCAACCGAGCTCCGCGGCCAGCTCCTTGCGCGCCGCAAAGCTGCTGTCGATCTCCAGGAGCTTGAGCAGGTCGACGATGGAGGTCCGCCAGTTGAGTTTTTGCGGGTTCGCCTTCGCGCGCTGCTCCAATTGCGCGACCACATCGACCAGCGCGACCGGCTTGGGTGGTGGTGCTGTCGGGACCGAGCCCGGGCTGGCAGGCGCGGCGGGCGTTGCTTCGGCCGAGGCCTTGGTGATGCCGAGTTTCTCGAGGATTTTACTGAAGAATCCCATGGCGTTCTCCTTGTGAGTTGGGCGGATATGGGACGACCCGACCGGATTGTAAGGGCGCCCGATCTCCGGGTTTCAGCGTGGCATGGGCCGGCGGTGCGGGAAACCACAAAGGAAGGGAGTGATCCCGCCGGAAATGCGGATTAATGGACCGTTGCCCCGGAACATACGATTGGTTTTCCAAAATTCAATCTAGTGTCCATCCAGGAATGGCTATTTTTTCCGTCTTCGCCTGTCGGCTTCGCCGTGACACGTGAACGCGACAAAAACATCTCATCCCTGGGTGAACGCAATCTAAGTTTTGACCGGAACCGAAAAATTAAGTTAAAGCTCGAAGCGCTGAAACGCGACCGGGGTGACCGGGCGTAACCTGATGTTGCGGTATGGGGCCATGTTGACAATAAGCACCAGTATTGCCAAGCCGTTGGTATCCTGCATCATGCCCACCTGCAACCGCCGGCGATTCGTGCCCCAGGCGATCCAGTACTTCCTGCGGCAGGATTATGACCCCAAGGAGTTGATCGTCATCGACGACGGCACCGATGCGGTGGGCGATTTATGCGCCATCGATGAGCGCATTCGGTATGTCCGCCTGGACGAGAGATGGACGGTGGGCGCCAAGCGCAACACGGCTTGCGCGCTGGCCAGGGGCGATATCGTCGTCCATTGGGATGATGACGACTGGATGGCGGATTGGCGTTTGAGCTACCAAGTCGGAGAACTTGGACAGGCGGACGTCTGCGGGTTGAAGCGGGTGCTGTTTTTCGATCCCATGGCCAAGGCCGCCTGGGAGTATGTTTTCCCGGGAACCCTCAAACCATGGGTCCATGGCGCGACGCTCTGCTATACCAAAGCCTTCTGGCAAGCAAATCACTTCCCCGATATCAATATAGGAGAAGATCTGCGCTTCATCTGGAACGATCCGGCGGCGAAGATCGTGCCCCTTGCCAACACCGAATTCATGGCCGGCCTGATTCACCCGGACAATGCCAGCCCCAAGAAAACCGATGACGATTGCTGGTTCCAATATTCTTTGTCGGAGATCGAAGCGCTGATCGGAAAGGATTGGGCGTTTTATCTTGATACGCCGGCTTCGGGCCACGGCGTTGAAAACCGTGGCCCGAAGCCGGGATAGTGCTTCGGTGACGGTTACTTCTTAACCGGCTCGCTTTTCGTTTCTACTTTGTATCCCACCTTGCCTTGGGATGACCCCACCTTTTCCGGGGTCTCTTTAAACTTGCCCTGGACCGACTCGATCTTGCCCTGGTTCGACATCTTGGTCTGGTTGGAGAGCTTCGTCTGCACCGCGGCCGCATTGTCCTTGTCCTGGCGCGAGTAGCCCGGAGGGCTGCTCGCTCTCGTATCATCGGCGAGCACATC
>JAKAFO010000469.1 GCA_021819735.1 Deltaproteobacteria bacterium | reverse complement strand
TTGTCCAGTTCGTAGCGGATGAAGATCACGCCCTTGGAGCGGGCCTCCTGGTAGAGCTGCTCGCGGAAGCCGTAGGAGCGGATGTCGCGGTAGATGATGAAGACTTTCATCTCCGGCTTTTGGGCCTTGAGCGCTAGGGCGCCCTTGAGGCTGTGGGTGCAGCAGGTTTTGCTGCAATAGGGCCGGTCGTTGTTGCGCGAGCCCACGCACTGGATGAAGACGGCGCAGTCGGCTTCGGTGAGGCGCGCGTCCTTGCGGGTGAAGGCATCGTCCATCTCCAGGTGGGTCATGACATTGGGATGCTTGCCGTAGAGAAATTCGGTGGGCTTGTGCTCTTTGGCGCCTACGGCCAGGATGGTGGCGCCGTGGACGATGGTCTGGTCACGGCCGTTGCCGTCGGCGATCACGCTGGTGACGTTGCCCAGCGAGCCGTGGGTGGCCGTCACTTCGCTGCTGAGGTGCAGCCGGATGCGCTTATGGGTCTGCACCCGCTCGACCAGATTTTTAAGATAGGCCGGCAAGTCATCGCCCTGCCAGGTGCTGCGCAGGTGGCGGGCATTGCCGCCCAGGCGGCTGTCGCGTTCCACCAGGTGGACCTCGCAGCCTTGCTCGGCCACGCCCAGGGCCGCTTCCATGCCGGCCACGCCGCCGCCCACCACCAGGGCCGCTTTGGTCACCGGCACCGAAACGGTGTAGAGCGGTTCGATGTAGACCGCCTTGGCCACGGCCATGCGCACCAGGTCCTTGGCCTTGTCGGTGGCCTTGGCCGGGTTGTTCATGTGCACCCAGGTGTTCTGGTCGCGGATGTTGGCCATCTCGAAGAGATACTTGTTGAGGCCCGCTTCGCGGATGGTCTCCTGGAAGAGCGGCTCGTGGGTGCGCGGCGAGCAGGAGGCCACCACCACGCGGTTGATCTGCTTCTCTTTGATGACCTCCTTGATGTGCACCTGGCTGTCCTGGGAGCAGGTGAACAGATTGTCTTCCACGTGCACCACGTGGGGCAGCGTGCGGGCATACTCGCGCACGGCCGGCACGTCGGCCACGCCGCCGATGTTGATGCCGCAGTTGCAGACGAAGACGCCGATGCGCGGAGGCTGGCCGCTAAAATCCAGCTCCGGGGGCAGCTCCTTGGTCTGGGTCAGACTCCAGCGGCTGGCCGCCAGACGTTCGCCGGCGCAGGCCGCGGCGGCCGAGGCCTCCATGACCGAGTGGGGGATGTCCTTGGGTTCCTGGAAAGCGCCGCAGACGTAGATGCCGTCGCGGGACGTGAGTACCGGCGAGGTGCCGTGGGTTTGGGCAAAGCCGTAGCCATTCAGCTCCACCCCCAGGCGTCCGGCCAGGGCCGTGGCCTGGGGATCGGCGGTCAGGCCCACCGAGAGCACGACCAGGTCGAAGATCTCTTCGGCCGTGCGTCCGGCTTCGGTGGCGTAGACGATGCGCAGGCGATCTTCTTTGGACGGGAAGACCGAGTGGATGCGCGAGCGCACGAAGCGCACGCCGTGATCGTCTTCGGCGCGCAGGTTGTACTTGTCGAAATCTTTGCCGAACGTGCGCATGTCCATGTAGAAGATGACCGCGTCCAGCGGCTCGGCGCTGTGCTCCTTGGCGATCACCGCCTGCTTGTTGGCGTACATGCAACATACCGACGAGCAGTAGCCGTTGTCGCAGTGGTTGATGTCGCGCGAGCCGACGCATTGCAGCCAGGCGATGCGCTTGGGCTCCTGGTGGTCCGAGGGCCGCACCAGGTGCCCGGCATACGGTCCCGAGGCCGAGAGCATGCGTTCGAACTCCAGGCTGGTGACCACGTTGGGGTGCTTGGCATAGCTGTAGGTCTCGTACAGGGTGGGATCGTAGGGTTTAAAGCCCGGGGCCAGGATCACGGCGCCCACCTGGACTTCCCGCGTCTGGCGGCACTGGGCATGATCCACGGCGCCGGCCAGGCAGGCCTTGACGCACTGGTAGCATTCGGAGCACACGCCGCAGGCCAGGCAGCGATCCGTCTCGGCCAGGGCCTCTGCGGCGGAATAGCCGGTCTGCACTTCGGCGAAACCCTGCACCCGTTCGGACGCCGGCCGGTGGGACATGGGGGTACGTGGCTTGCGGGGCTCGTCGTCCAGGGGCACGTCGCTGACCGCCTCCCAGGTGTGGGCGCGATCCTTGGTGATGTCGGTACCCTGGATGAAGCGCTGGATGGAGATGGCCGCCTCTTTGCCCGCCGCGATGGCTTCCACCACCGTGGCCGGGCCGCTGACCGCGTCGCCGCCGGCGAAGATGTCGGGGTCGTTGGTTTGCAGGCTGACGGGGTCCACATTCATGGTGCCCCAATCGCTCAGGGTGCAGGCGCACTCGTCGGTGAGACAGGCCCAGTCGCTCTCCTGGCCGATGGCCGGGATGATGGCATCCACCGGAATGCTGAACTCCGAACCGGCCACCGGTTCGGGCCGCCGCCGGCCGCTTTTATCCGGCTCACCCAACTGCATGCGGATGCACTCGATGGCCGTGACCCGGCCGTTTTCGGCGATGACCTTTATCGGATTGGTCAAGGTCATGATCTCGATGCCTTCGTCGCGGCACTCGGCGATCTCTTCTTTGCTGGCCGGCATTTCGGCTTCGCCCCGGCGGTAGATGATGAACGGCTTGGCCGCGCCGTGGCGCAGGGCAGTGCGTACGGCATCCATGGCCACGTTGCCGCCGCCGATGACCGCCACCCGGTCGCCCAGGGCGATCTTCTCGCCCAGGTTGGCCCGGCGCAAATACTCCATGCCCGGAAAGACGCCTTTAAATTCTTCGCCCTCGATGCCCAGGGATTTGCACTCCTGGGCGCCGATGCCCATGAAAAAGGCTTTGTAGCCGACTTTGCGCAGTTGGCCGATGGTGAGGCCGCCCTTGCCGATGGTCACCCCGGTCTGGAATTCCACCCCCAGGTCGCGGATGGTCTGGATTTCGGCCTCCACGATGCTGCGCGGCAATCGGTACTCGGGGATGCCCAGCACGAGCATGCCGCCCAGTTCCTTTTGCTGCTCGAAGACGGTGACCGCGTAGCCCTCGATGGCCAGGAAGTAAGCGCAGGTCAGGCCGGCCGGTCCGGAACCGATCACGGCCACCTTGTGGCCGTTGGCTGGTTTCTTCTCGGGTACGTAGCGCTGGGGCGCCTGCAGGTCCCAGTCGGCCAGTTGGCGGTGCAGGTATTGGATGCCCAGGGGTTCATCGACCTTCTGGCGCGTGCAGGCCGCTTCGCAGGG
>JAKAFO010000121.1 GCA_021819735.1 Deltaproteobacteria bacterium | reverse complement strand
TCAGCCGTTTTCTTTTTCCGCTGCGATGGTCGGACGGCCATTCAACCAGGCCACGCGTCGCAGGTCGTAAATTTGTCCGGACTGAAATTGGGCGGCCGCATCCAATTCGAGGATCAGGCGCGCCACCTCTTCCGGCGCCAGCAGGCCACCCGATTCCGCCAGGCGCACAAAACGGGGCCTATCTGGAAAGTCGCTGTCATCGGCCCGGCGAATATCGACTTGCATCTCCGTAGCCACCACCCCCGGTTCCAGAGCGCTTATGTTGACTGGGGTTGAGCGACGGCGCTGATCCAAGGCGGTGCAGCGCGTCAGCATGTTCACCGCGGCTTTGGCGGCGCAGTAATGCGCCCAGCCGGCATAGGGATGGCGTCCGGCCCCGGAGGTGATGTTGATGATGCGCCGGTCGCCCCGCATCCGGCCGGCCGCACCTATAAACAAGGCCATTAGGCGCAGGGGGGCCATCAGATTGACCTGCAGAGCATTGTCTATTCCCGAGCAATCCGCCGTGTCCAGAGGTCCAATGGGCGTCAGCACCCCCGCGTTGTTGATCAAAACGGCATCGCCACACCGCTCGTAGGGGATATCGTCCAGCACACGCCCCATCACCGCTTGGACTTGCCCCGGGTCCCCCAGATCGCAATGGTAGTTGCGCCACTGCCCCTTTACCGCGTCGGCGGCCCGGGAAAGGGAAAACAGCCAATGGCCGCGCCGGAGAATCTCCGAGACCAAGGCCTTGCCGATCCCGCGGGTGGTGCCGGTGACGATATAGGCAGATGGCATTTCGATGGTGGCCATAACGTCGTCTCCTTTAGCAGGGGGCCAGGCCTTACTTTGAAGAGGACCAGACCAGGTCTAAATGGAGCGTAAAGTCGGGGGCCGCCAGGGTGAACGGGTCTTCGCAGAAGGCGAACTCCATGCGCCAGTTGCGGTTCAAGACGCGTCTGAAACCCAGCGCCAGTTCCAGGGCGCCATCGTCGATGCGCGCCACCCCGGTATCTTCGATGGGTGAGGAGAAGTAACTGAGCTGCCCCAGCCAGATCCAGCGTTGGTTGTAGGCGTACGCCGCGCCCCCGAAGAGACTGTAACTATTGCGAGCCCTTACCTCGGCACCCAGCGTCTCGGGATCGTCATGGCAGATAAAACCCGGCATGAAGTGCAGCGACCAGTGCTGGAACGACCATTGGGTGGGCAGAAATAGCCCTGCATCCCACCGTCCGCTGCCGTAGCCGAAGTCAGGATCGCCCGTCGGTGCCTTGAGGCTGGCCAATATGCTGCTCTGCCAAGTCCGCGCGCCGCTCGGACGCAACAGCTCCCATTGGGCCGATACGGTGATATCGGCCCAGCCGAACTCTCCTGTCGAGCCTTCCACCCAAGGCTCTCCGCCTCGTGCCATGCGATAGGCGAAGCTATCGGGCGGCCGATCTTCTCTTCCATAGTTGGGGACCCCCAGGGCATCATGGTATCCTTCCAGAAAATCATCTAGAAAGCCCGAGTTCATGCTCACCAAAGGCACGTGAAGGCGCAATCCCAGCCGCTCGGACAAAGCGTAGACCAGGGACAACTCCGCCACCATGGTCTCCATATCCAGCAGCAAATCGTATGCCTCGCTGTGTTCGTCAAAATAGACACTGCTGTAGTCCACCGCAAGCTCCGCCTCCAGTGCGCCCTGATCGGGAAGCTCGGCGGAAATCGGTCGGGGGGACAGGAAGATCAGGTGCAAGGGGAATCGATTGGAGGCGGCCAAAGGGCCCCGGTCCTGCGCTGCCAGCGCGACACCCGTCAGCAGCATCCATAGAAAAAGCGCCCAGCCGAAACGCTTTCCGTTGCACATAGCAGCACCAACCTTGATTGCTTTACAGCTTGGCAGACGATTTAAAGACGGACCGAAGAAGATCAAGATCCAAAGAGCGGGAACATTCGTTCCAGAAGCGTTACGACGCTGGTGACCTAATCGGCGAAGCCACTCATTTTCAATAGCTCAAAGCATATCGCCGCCACGATGGCCGCCGCCGGGATGGTCAGGACCCATGCGATGACCATGTATCCGGCGATGCCCCAGCGCACGGCGGACAAGCGTTTGGAGCTCCCCACACCCAGCACCGACGCCGAGATGGTGTGGGTGGTGCTGATGGGCGCGCCAAAAAAGGAGGCGCCCGATATAACGGTGGCGGCTGCTGTTTCGGCAGCGAACCCATGGATGGCTTCGAGCTTGAAAATCTTGTGCCCCATGGTCTTGACGATCTTCCAGCCGCCCATGGCGGTTCCCAGCGCCATGGCCAGGGCACAGACGATCTTAACCCAGGTGGGCACAGTCAAATCAGGTATTTGATGCCCCACAAACAGGGCCAGAGTAATGATCCCCATGGTTTTTTGGGCATCGTTCATCCCATGGCTGGTGGCCATGAAGGCCGAGGAAACCATCTGCAGCTTGCGAAAGGCGGTGTTGACCCGCTTGGGATGGGCATTTACGAAAATCCAGGAGAGCGCCAGCATAATAAGGTAGCCGGCCAGAAAGCCGGCCAGGGGCGAAAGCACCAGCGGCAGGATGATCTTCTCGCCAATGGAAACGAAGTTCAGGGCGGCCGGGCCGCGATACGCCAGGGCCGACCCGATCAGGCCGCCGATCAGCGCATGGGAGGACGAGGAGGGCAATCCGAGATACCAGGTTAACAAGTTCCAGAAAATGGCCCCGAGCAGTGCCGCCAGGGTCAGCGCCTGACACCCTTTGACCATTTCGGCATTCACGATGCCGCTACCGATGGTATGCGCTACCTTGCTGCCGATGAAGGCACCGGCCAGATTGAGAACCGCTGCCATAAGCACCGCTGTTCGGGGGGACAGAACTTTTGTGGAGACGATAGTGGCAATGGCATTGGCCGAATCGTGGGCGCCGTTCGTAAAATCGAACGCCAAGGCGACGAGCACGACCCCCCAGAGAAAAATCTGCGCTTCAGGCATTTTTCAATACGATCCCTTCGATGACCTTAGCTAGGCCCCACGTGCGCATGATGGCTTTATCGATCCGGTCGTAGACATGGGTCCACTTCAAGGCTTCCAATATGGCGATGTTGTCCGGATTGGGGTTGTCGTACAATTCGGCCAGGCCGCTGAGCAGCAACATTTCGCACTCGTTTTTCAAATCCTTGATCTGTTTGATGCTCTGACCGACCTCTTTCTTGCCGCCCAACTGGGATAGCATGACGCCGATTTCGTTGACCATGGCCTTGAGATTGGAGATCATGCGCTTGGCCGCAAAACGGATCTGGCCGAATTCGTAAACGCCGATACGGGAAGAAATCGCCTGAATATGGTTGAGGATCATCTCTTGGTTTGAATTGATGTCGTGGATATCTTCGCGGTCGATGGGCGTGATGAAGGTCGTCGAGAGCTGATTGGAAATGGCCCGATTAACGGCGTCCCCATCGGACTCCAGCCGGTTGATCACATGGCAACTATCCTCGCACGAGGCATTGCCGTGCACGATGTCGCTGAGCGTGGTGGCCGCCTCCGCGATAATGCGGTTCTGCTCGCGAAAAGATTCGAAAAACTTGGGCGTCTTAGGAAACAGGCTGAAGGACATGCCACCCATCCTTTTCAATAAATGCGCTATCGTTGAGGTACTTGCGGCCGGCGTCGATCCATCGCACCAACGCCACATCGCGGGTGGCAATGGGACCGGCTTCGATTCGGAGCGCACCCTAACAAAAGTCTAACAAAGGATCAACCAATACGGCGATGCATTTCATAGCTGAACCTGCGCACCCAGTTCCACCACCCGATTGGGAGGTATCCCGAAAAATGTGCTAGGGTTGGTCGCATTGCGCGACATGAAGGCAAACAAGGTTTTGCGCCAGGGCCTCATTTTGGAGCGGCCGGTCGTGAGCAGGGTTTCGCGGCCCAGGTAGAAGGTGGTTTTCATAGGCTGCAACACCACTCCCTGCTCGCCCGCCAGTTTCAAGACATGAGGGACATTGGGACTTTCCATGTACCCATACAGAGCCATTAGCCGATAAAAGCCGGCCGGAAGACGCTCGACTGAGAGCCGGTTCTCATCGGATATAAAAGGAACATCGGCAGCCTGGATGGTCAACAGCACCACTTGATCGTGCAGCATGTGATTGTGCTTAATATGATGGAGCAGCGTAAAAGGCGTCCCCACGGGGGCCAGCGTCATGAAAACCGCCGTTCCAGGCACCCGGACCAGTTGCTGGCGTTCAATCTGGGACAAAAAATCGTCTAGCGGCAAAAGATTCGTATCGATCTGTTTTTTTAACTCCGCGCGCCCCTTCAACCATGAGGTAAAAATGATGGTAACCGCCAGTCCCATTCCCAGGGTGATCCAACCGCCGTCATATACCTTGAACAGGTTGGAACCCAGATAGCTGAAGTCGAAAATAAGAAAAAGCAACACCGGCGGCAAAGCTTTCCAGAGGGGCCAGCGCCATACGCGAAGGATGGCCGCCAGGAACAGCAGCGAAGTCATCGCCATGGTGGCGGTGACCGCCAGGCCGTAAGCGCCGGCCAGTCGGCTGGACTCCTCAAAGTAGAGGACCAGCGTCAGGCAGGCGATCATCAGGGCATAGTTGACGGCGGGTATGTAAATCTGCCCTTTCACTGTGGCCGAAGTGTGAACGATGCGGATGCGCGGGCAGAAACCAAGCTGCATGGCCTGTTGCGTCAGAGAGTAGACGCCCGAGATCAATGCCTGGGATGCGATCACGGTAGCCATCGTGGAAAGCGCTACCATGGGGTATAGGGCGACGGATGGAACCAGACCGTAAAATGGATTGAAACTGGCGGTCGGATGCTCCAACAAGAGTGCGCACTGGCCGAAATAGTTCAGCAACAGACTCGGGCAGGCGATCCCAAGCCATGTGGATTGAATCGCACGGCGCCCAAAATGTCCCAGGTCGGCATACAACGCCTCCACCCCTGTGATGCAGAGCACCACCGAGCCGAGCACGATGAACCCATGCCAATGGTTGGCCTTGAAAAAGAGCCAAGCATATTTCGGGCTGATGGCCAGAAGAATCCGCGGCGACTGGACGATCTCGGCTGTTCCCAGTGCGGCTATGGTGAAAAACCACAAAACGATGATGGGGCCGAAGACGCTGCCGATACGGCTCGTACCGCGCTTCTGAATGGAGAAAAGCGCCAGAAGGATGATGCAAGTGATCGGCACGATAAACGGCTTGGCCGCCTTAGTGGCGACTTCAAGCCCTTCGATGGCGGAAAGCACCGAGATGGAAGGCGTGATGACCCCGTCGCCATAGAGCAAGGCCGCGCCAATGATGCCCCCGATGGTGATGAGCGAGCGCCAGCGCGGGGCCAGCGGGTCGCCGGCACCCAAAATCATGCCCAGCAGCGCGAAGATGCCACCCTCCCCTCGATTCTCGGCTTTTAAGATAAACCCTACATACTTGATGCTGATCACGATGGTCAGCGACCAGAAAATCAGCGAGGCCACTCCGAAAATATTGGTCTCCTGGAGGGGTATGGCATGCAAGCCGCTGAAACACTCCCGCACGGCATACAGCGGGCTCGTGCCGATATCTCCATAGACGATGCCGAGGGCCGTTAAGGCGAGAACGGCCGGACTTGCATGGGGTGCCAGGCTTTGGGAAGGCTTCGGGGAATCGGAGTCGGAACGGGTGTCCGTGGCTTGTGGCAATGACGACGACATTAGAACCTCCGTGAAAGAGATAATCCGGGAGATATTCCCCCATGCTCTATGGGAGGTTCTCCTCATCAATGCCTACGAGGTTAGCTGACGGGATAGAGCTGAAGAGGTTGCTCTTCGTCGAATGGCGATTCTCCCCGGAAACTTGGGTCCCCCGTTCCATTTCGGATTCGGCAACGGGCTTATAGTATTGATAGATGAATTTGTCAAAAGCCCTCACGCCGTCCATCGGACAGGGGGGGATGAAGCCGAAAAACCGATCAAAAACAAAAGTGTTGACAGCCCCGGCGCATGTTGTTAAAGACCGCTCAACCCACAATGGCGATCACCACGATGAAAAGCCTTATCGTTCAAATTGTAAACCTTCTTATTCTCGTACTCGGTGTCATTGCCGACGCTGGGGCAAGGGGACGATAATGGTTTAAGCAACACCCCCGTTAAAAACAAAATCCGTTATCGGCCCCACCGGCTGATAACGGATTTTTTTTGGAGGAACAAAATTCATGAAGAGCGATCAAGTCAAGCAAGGTGTCGAACGCGCCCCCCATCGGGCCTTGATGAAAGCCTGCGGCTATAGCGATCCGGAGATTCAGCGGCCTTTGATCGGTATTGCCAATTCCGCCAATACCATCATTCCCGGCCATGTCCACCTTAATACCCTGGCCGAGGCCGTCAAAGCCGGCATCTACATGGCCGGCGGCACGCCGGTGGAGTTCGGCATCATCGGGGTGTGCGACGGCATCGCCATGAACCACGAGGGCATGAAGTACTCCCTGGCCAGCCGCGAGATCATCGCCGATTCGGTGGAGATCATGGCCAGGGCCCATGGCCTGGATGCCATGGTGATGATTCCCAACTGCGACAAAATCGTGCCGGGCATGCTCATGGCCGCGGCGCGCCTGGATCTGCCGGCCATCGTGGTCAGCGGCGGCCCCATGCTGGCCGGCAACCATCCCAGTCAACCCAAAGGCACCAAGATCGATCTGATCACGGTGTTCGAGGCGGTGGGCGCGGTCAAATCGGGCCAGATGGATGAAGACCAACTGGCCGCCATCGAAGAGGCTGCCTGCCCCACCTGCGGTTCCTGCGCGGGCATGTTCACGGCCAACTCCATGAACTGTCTCACCGAAGCCATCGGCATGGGCTTGCCGGGCAACGGGACCATCCCGGCCGTCATGGCGGCCCGCACGCGACTGGCCAAAATGGCCGGCATGCAGATCATGGAGCTGTGGCGCCGACAGATCACGCCGAGCAAGATCATGACGCCCCAGGCATTTGCCAACGCCCTGGCCGTGGACATGGCCCTGGGCTGTTCCACCAACACCACGCTGCACCTGGCCGCGATCGCCCATGAGGCGCGGGTGCCTTTCGATCTGAACCAGATCAACGTCATCAGTCAGAAGACGCCCCATCTGTGCTCGTTGAGCCCGGGGGGCGCCCATCACATCGAGGATTTGGACCGCGCCGGCGGCATCCAGGCCGTCCTTAAAGAGCTGGCCAAGGGCGGGCATATCGACGGCACCAGCTTGACGGTTACGGGCAAGAGCGTGGCCGAAAATATCGCCAGTGCGCGCATCAAGGACCCGGATGTCATCCGCTCGAAAGAAAACGCCTACCATGCCGCGGGCGGATTGGCCGTGCTCTACGGCAACCTGGCGCCCAACGGCTGTGTCGTCAAGCAGACCGCCGTGCGCCCGGAAATGCTGCGGCATGAAGGGCCAGCGCGGGTCTTCGACTCCGAGGATGCGGCCACCGCGGCCATTCTGGACCGCAAAATCAAACCCGGCGATGTGGTGGTGGTGCGCTACGAAGGACCCCAGGGCGGCCCGGGCATGCGTGAAATGCTCACGCCCACCTCGGCCATCGCCGGCATGCAGTTGGATGGTCAGGTGGCCTTGATCACCGACGGCCGTTTTTCCGGCGGGACCCGGGGCGCGGCCATCGGTCACATCTCCCCCGAAGCGGCCCAGGGCGGACCGATCGCACTGGTTCAGGAAGGCGATCTCATCAGCATCGATATACCATCCAAGCAAATCCGTCTTAAAGTGGACGATGCGCAATTGGAACAACGCCGCGGCGCCTGGCGCGCGCCCGAGCCCAAGATCAAGCACGGCTATCTCTCCCGCTATGCCCGGCTGGTGGGTTCGGCGGACGGCGGCGCGGTGGTGCGATAGATCTATTAGATATAACGACAACGGCGTGGCCAACGCCAGAAACTCAGGTGAACCACCATGGAACTGACCGGCTCACAAATCTTGATGACAATTTTAAAAGAAGAAGGTGTGGACACCATCTTCGGCTTTCCCGGCGGCGCGGTCATCGACCTGTATGACGAAATCATGCGCGCCGAAGTGCGGCACATCCTGGTCCGGCACGAACAAGGCGCGGTCCATGCCGCCGATGGTTATGCCCGGGCTTCGGGCAAAGTGGGGGTCTGCCTGGTCACTTCCGGTCCCGGCGCCACCAATACGGTTACCGGTATTGCCACGGCTTATATGGATTCGATCCCCATGGTGGTGATCACCGGCCAGGTGCCCACCCAACTGATCGGCAACGATGCCTTTCAAGAGGTGGACATCGTGGGCATCACCCGACCGTGCACCAAACACAACTATCTGGTGAGTCGCGTGGAGGATTTGGCCAAGACCCTTAAGGAAGCATTCCACATCGCCCGGGGCGGCCGGCCCGGCCCGGTGCTGGTGGACATCCCCAAGAATGTGGCCCAGGCCAAAACCGACTACCAGCCCATCGGGCCGGTAAGCATCAAGTCGTACAACCCCACCTACACGCCCAATGCCAAGCAGTTGCAAAAAGCCCTGGCCCTGCTGAAGACCGCCCGGCGGCCGGTGATCTTCAGCGGCGGCGGCGTCATTCTCTCCAAAGCCTCCGAAGAGTTGACCACCCTGGCCCACCGGCTGCGCATTCCCGTCACGGCCTCGCTGATGGGATTGGGCACTTTTCCGGGATCAGATCCCCTATGGCTGGGCATGCTGGGCATGCACGGTACTTACCGGGCCAACATGGCCATCTCCAACTGCGACCTGCTGATCGCCGTGGGCGTGCGCTTCGACGACCGCGTCACCGGAAAGACCGACATGTTCGCGGCCCAGGCCAAGATCGTCCACATCGATATCGATCCGACCACCATTCGCAAGAATATTCCGGTGGCCGTGCCGGTGGTGGGCGACTGCAAAATAAGCCTGACCGCGCTTAACCAGATGGTGCTGGACGAGAACCTGGCGCAATCCATGCCGCCCCACGACGAGTGGATCGAACAGATTACGCGCTGGCGCAACGAATACCGGCTGGCTTACCAGCAGAAAGATATCATCAAGCCCCAATATGTGGTGGAAAAGCTGCATGAGCTGACCCGGGGCGAAGCCATCGTGGCCACCGAGGTGGGCCAGAACCAGATGTGGGCCGCCCAATACTACCATTTCGATCGCCCCCAGCAGTGGATTACTTCCGGCGGCCTGGGTACCATGGGCTTCGGCCTGCCCGCAGCCATCGGCGCCCAGGTGGCTTTCCCGGATAAAGTCGTGGTGGACATCGCCGGCGACGGCAGCATTCAAATGAACATCCAAGAGATGGCCACCGCCGTGCAGTACGGCCTGCCGGTCAAGATCGTGATCCTCAACAACCGCTGCCTGGGCATGGTGCGCCAGTGGCAGCAGCTCTTCTACGACAAGCGCTACTCCCACACGATCATGGACCATGCCCCGGATTTCGTGAAACTGGCCGAGGCTTATGGGGCCACCGGCCTGCGGGCCACCCGGCCGGATGAGGTGGAACTGGTGCTGGCCAAAGGGCTGGCCGCCCCCGGTCCGGTAATCATGGAGTTCGTGGTGGAATCCGAAGAGTGCGTCTATCCCATGGTGCCGGCCGGCCGGCCGATCACGGATATGCTCCTGGTTTAAAAATTATGCTTTAATTACTTGATAGGTTGTGAAAGGCGAATATGAGTCCGGAAAAGCATACATTAACCATGCTGGTGGATAACGAGCCGGGGGTGCTCTCCCGGGTGGTGGGTTTGTTCAGCGGCCGCGGCTTCAATATCGACAGCCTGTGTGTGGCCGAAACCATGGACCCCAAGGTGTCGCGCATTACCATCGTTACCCAGGCCAACAAGCCCCTGCTGGAACAGATCGAAAAGCAACTGCGTAAACTGATCAATGTGATCAAGCTGCGCGACATGACCGACGATCGCGCCGTACGCCGGGAGATGGCGCTGATCTGCGTCCATTCGCGGCCGGAGAACCGGGACGAAATCCTGCGCCTGGTCAACCTGTTCCGGGCCAAGGTGATCGATGTGGCATCCAACTACTACACCATCGAAGCCAGCGGTGATGCAGACAAGATGACGGCCCTCATTGGCCTGCTGCGGCCCATGGGGATCAAAAAAATCGCCCGCACCGGCACTGTGGCGTTGTATCGAGAACCTAAAAGGGGTATTTAAGACACCCTGCTGAACCCAATCGGCCTTTCATCGAAGGCCGTATCTTACATTCCAAAGGAGAAAAACATGGCAAAAATCGATTTCGGCGGCGTTGTGGAAGAGGTCATCACATCCGAGGAGTTCACCCTGGAGAAGGCCCGCAAGGTGCTGGCCAACGAGACCATCGCCGTATTGGGATATGGCGTTCAGGGCCCTGCCCAGGCCTTGAACATGCGCGACAACGGCTTTCCGGTGATCATCGGGCAACTCGAATCCGACAAAGTCTACTGGGACAAGGCCATCGCCGACGGATTCGTCCCGGGCAAAACGCTCTTCTCCATCGAAGAAGCGGCCAAACGCGCCACGGTGATCCAGTACCTGCTCTCCGATGCCGGCCAGATGAACACCTGGAACCAGGTCAAAGCCTGTTTAAATCCGGGGGACGCCCTGTACTTCTCCCATGGCTTTTCCATCGTCTACAAAGAGCAGACCAAGATCATCCCGCCCAAAGACGTCGATGTCATCCTGGTGGCACCCAAAGGCTCGGGCCGCAACGTGCGCCTGAACTTCCTGGACGGCAGCGGCATCAATTCCAGCTTTGCCATTTTCCAGGATGCCACCGGCCGGGCCAAGGAGCGCACCATCGCCCTGGGCATCGCCATCGGCTCGGGCTATCTCTTCCCCACCACCTTCGAGCAGGAAGTTTACAGCGATCTGACCGGCGAGCGCGGCGTGCTCATGGGCTGCCTGGCGGGCGTCATGGAGGCCCAGTATAACCTGCTGCGCAAGCACGGCCACAGCCCCAGCGAAGCCTTCAACGAAACCGTGGAAGAGCTGACCCAGAGCCTGATTCGCCTGGTGGCCGAAAACGGCATGGACTGGATGTACGCCAACTGCAGCACCACGGCCCAGCGCGGCGCCCTGGATTGGGCACCTAAATTTCGCGAAGCGGTGGTGCCGGTCTTCGATGCCCTTTACAAAAGCGTCAAGGACGGCACGGAGACCCGCCGGGTGCTCACGGCCAACAGCGCCCCCGATTATCGCCAGAAACTGGATGCCGAACTGGCCGTCATCGGCAACTCCGAAATGTGGCGCGCCGGCCGGGCCGTACGCGGCCTGCGCCCGGAAAATCGCGGCAAGAAGTAAGCCTTCGGCGGACCGGCCATATTGCCAGCAACCGATTTAAGCCTATCTTAAGCGCTCTTGCGTTGCTCCGGCAATATGGCCGCCCGGGAAGGGACAATAGAATACCATGACCCAAGTGTTCATCTACGATACGACCCTGCGCGACGGCAGCCAGGGAGAAAACATCAGCTTCTCTTCCGAGGAGATGATCAAGATCGCCAAGCGCCTGGATCAGTTCGGCGTGCACTACATCGAAGGCGGCTGGCCCGGCTCCAATGCCCGCGATGCGCGCTTCTTCGAGATGGCCCAGCAGGAGCACTTCTCCCACGCGCGCATCACGGCTTTCGGCTCCACGCGCAAACCCAACACCGACGCCGAAAAAGATCTCAACCTGCTGGCCCTCATCGCCAGCCGGGCACCGGCCGTGGCCATCGTAGGCAAGTCCTGGCCCCTGCACGTGGAACAGATCATGGGCAATACCCGCCAGGAAAACCTGGCCATGATCCGCGACAGCGTGGCCCTGCTGTCCGGCCACGGCCGCGAAGTACTCTACGACGCCGAGCATTTCTTCGACGGCTACAAGTCGGACCCCGACTATGCTTTGGAAACGCTGCGCGTGGCGGCCCAAGCGGGTGCCGGCACGGTCGTCCTGTGCGACACCAACGGCGGCACCCTGCCCTTCGACCTCGAGACCATCGTCGCCCAGGTGCGGCAATCGTTATCCGAAAACGGGGTTTCGGCACGTATCGGCATTCATACCCACAATGACTGCGGGCTGGCGGTGGCCAACGCCCTTGCCGCCGTGCGCAGCGGTGCCACCATGGTGCAGGGAACCGTAAATGGCTACGGTGAACGCTGCGGCAATGCCGACCTGGTCACCATCATTCCTCTGCTGAGCCTGAAGATGGGCCTGGCCACCATCCCCGCGGAATATTTGCACCAACTCAAGAGCGTATCGCGCTTCGTGAGCGAGACGGCCAACATCGTGCCGCTCAATACCCGGCCTTTCGTGGGCCGCAGCGCCTTTGCGCACAAGGGCGGTCTGCACGTCAGCGCCATTATGAAACTGCCCCAGGCCTACGAGCACATCGATCCGGCCCTGGTAGGAAACAAGCGGCGGGTGTTGGTCTCCGACCTGGGGGGGCGCAGCAACATCATTTATAAAGCCAAAGAACTGGGCGTCGAGTTGGGCGCCAACGGCTTCGACAGCCAGAAGATCGCCGCCGAGATCAAGACGATGGAAGACCAGGGCTACCAGTTCGACGTGGCCGACGGCTCCATGAAGATTCTGCTGCAAAAGTTCACCGAGCAGTTCACGCCGCTCTTCGCCCTGGAATCGTTCCGCGTGACCATCGAAAAGGACAAGGACCAACCCTGCCGGGCCCACGCCACCATCAAAATTAACGTGGACGAGGTGCATGAAATCACCGCCGCCGAAGGTCAAGGCCCGGTGAGCGCCCTGGACAACGCCCTGCGCAAAGCCTTGGGCAAATTCTTCCCCGACGATCTGGAGGCCATGCGCCTGGTGGATTTCAAGGTGCGCGTCATCGACGGCCGGGACGGCACCAAGGCCAAGGTGCGGGTGTTCATCGAATCCCGGGACCATGAAGATCTGTGGAGTACGATCGGCGTTTCCGAAGACATTATCGAAGCCAGTTGGCAAGCGCTGGCCGACAGTTTCCAGTTCAAACTGGCCAAAAAACAGGACCTACACTAGGATGATGACTCCCATGCGAAAGGCAGGAATTCACGCCGCGGGGCCGCACGTTGCTCCGCGGCCCATGCTTTGTCTTTGTTCACTGTGAGAAGAAAAAGAAGGCCTTTACGAATGCTTCAAAAATCGACTCTCAACGAAGACAAAGAGGTTAACCCATGAGCGATATCGTCAAGATTTTCGACACGACGTTGCGCGACGGCGAGCAGTCGCCCGGCGCCAGCATGAACACCGGTGAAAAGCTGCGTTTGGCCACCCAGTTGGAAAAGCTGGGCATCGACATCATCGAGGCCGGCTTTCCGGCCGCTTCGGAGGGGGACTTCGATGCCGTCTCCCAGATCGCCGGCAAGCTGCAAAAAGTGGAAGTCGCCGGCCTGGCCCGGGCCAACAAGCACGACATCGATGCCGCCTGGGGCGCCATCCGCCATGCGGCCAAACCGCGCATCCACACCTTCTTGGCCACCTCGGACATCCACATGAAGTACAAGCTGCAAATGCCCCGGGAGAAGGTTCTGGCCGAAATTAAAGGCGCGGTGGCCTATGCCAAGAGCCTGACCCCCAACGTGGAATTTTCCGCTGAAGACGGGTCGCGCAGCGATCGCGATTTTCTGTGCCAGGCCTTCGAGACGGCCATCGCCGCCGGCGCAACCACGGTGAATCTGCCCGATACCGTTGGCTATGCCATTCCAAGCGAGTTCGCCGACC
>JAKAFO010000468.1 GCA_021819735.1 Deltaproteobacteria bacterium | reverse complement strand
ATCGCTGCTGCTGGCCGCAAAGCACAACCCCACCCGGCCCGCCAGACCCTCGCTGCTGGTGCTGCCGGCCTCCCTGCTCGGCAACTGGAAGGCCGAGATCGCGCGTTTTGCGCCGACGCTGGCGGCCCTCTTTCTCCATCCCTCGGAAATGGAAAAGAACGATTTATCGACGATGAGCGCCGCGCGGCTGGCCAAGGCCGACGTGGTCCTGACCACCTATGGCATGCTACCCAGGCAAAAATGGCTTCTCGAAGTAAAATGGCGGCTGGTGATTCTGGACGAAGCCCAGGCGATCAAGAACCCTTCCACCCAACAGGCCAAAACGGTCAAACAGCTCACGGCCCAGGCCCGCATCGCGCTCACGGGCACGCCGGTGGAGAACCGGCTGTCCGATCTGTGGTCGCTGTTCGATTTTCTCTGCCCGGGCCTGCTCGGCTCGGCCGCCAAATTCAAGAACTTCGTCAAAGGGCTGGAGCGGCGCGAACAGGATCGCTACGCGCCCCTCCGGCAACTGGTCAGCCCCTATGTGCTCCGGCGGCTCAAGACCGACAAGCGCATCATCGCCGATCTGCCCGACAAGACCGAAATGAAAGCCTTCTGCGGATTGACCAAAACCCAGGCGGCGCTCTACGCCACGTCGGTGGATGGCTTGGCCGCGGCCCTGCATGGCCTCGACGGCATCCAGCGGCGTGGACTGGTGCTGGCCTTTTTGATGCGCTTCAAGCAGATCTGCAACCATCCGAGCCAATTGCTCGGCGACGGGGCCTACGCGCCGGCCGACAGCGGCAAGTTCGACCGCCTTGGCAGTATTTGCGAAGAGATCGCCGCGCGCCAGGAAAAGGTGCTGGTCTTCACCCAGTTCCGGGAGATGACCGAACCCATCGCCGCCTTTCTCGCCAAGGTCTTCGGACGCGAGGGATTGGTCCTGCACGGCGGCACGGCGGTGCACAAGCGCCGGACCCTGATCGAGCGTTTTCAGCAGGACGACGGGCCGCCGTTTTTCGTGCTCTCGCTCAAGGCGGGCGGCACGGGCCTCAACCTCACAGCCGCCTCCCACGTGGTCCACTTCGACCGCTGGTGGAACCCGGCCGTGGAGAACCAGGCCACGGATCGGGCCTTCCGCATCGGCCAGCATCGCAACGTGGTGGTGCACAAATTCGTTTGCCGAGGCACCATCGAAGAGAAGATCGACGCGCTGATGGAAGAAAAAACCAACCTGGCCGACGATATCCTCAAGGCCGGCGCCGAAGCGCTGCTCACCGAGATGAGCGATGCGCAACTGCTCGCGGCCGTGGCCCTGGATATCGATCGGGCGCAACTCTAGGAGTGCAACGATGAGCTGGTACGATTTCAGACCCTACGTGCCCGTGGCCGTGCGCCGGGCCAAGGCTCTCAAACAGATGGAGAAGCTGCGCAAGAAGGGGCAGACGATCAAGCCGGTGCGAATCGAGGGGCGCAAGATCGCCCGCACCTTCTGGGGCCAGGCCTGGTGCGAGCATCTCGAATCGTTCAGCGATTACGAAAACCGATTGCCGCGCGGCCGCACCTACGTCCGCAACGGCTCGGTGTGCCACCTGGACATCGAAAAAGGCGCCATCCGGGCCATGGTTGCCGGCTCCGAGATCTACACGGTGGAGATCGCCATCAAGACGTTGCCGCCCCAAAAATGGAAAGAAGTAAAGGCGCGTTGCGCCGGACAAATCGGTTCGCTGCTGGAACTGCTCCAGGGCCGGTTTTCCAAAAATGTGATGGCCGTAGTGACCGACCGCGAAAGGGGCCTGTTTCCCTTGCCCGGCGAGATCAGCCTCAAGTGCAGTTGCCCCGACTGGGCCGTCATGTGCAAGCATGTCGCGGCCGTGCTCTACGGCGTGGGCGCACGACTGGACGAAGCCCCGGAATTGCTCTTCCTGCTGCGGGGCGTGGACCACGAAGAGCTCATCGGCGCCGAGCTCGGCGTGGCCGCCGTGGCGGAAACCCCGAGTGGTCGCCGGCGCATCGAAGCAGATGCCCTGGCGGATGTGTTCGGCATCGAAATGTCGGAAGATGAGGCTGCGCCGCCCGCCGCTGCGCCGCCCCCGGCGGGCCGCGGCAAGCCAGCGCCGAAACCGAAACAGAGCCCGAAGCGTGCCGCCCGGGAGCCGGTGAAGCGCCCGGCGGAGGACCGCCGGAAAACGAAACGTCCTCCGTCGCCCCCGCCGCGTACGGCCAAGGCGCGCGTCCCATCGAAATCCGCGCGTGGCGCCGCGCCTGTCACCGGCAAGGACGTTGCCGAATTGCGCGCCAAATTCGACATGTCCCCAAGCGAGTTCGCGCGGCTGTTGGGCGTTAGCCTGCCGACCATCCTCAATTGGGAAAAGCAACCCGGACCGCTCGACCTGCGCGCCCGCTCGCGCGAAGCCTGGAACGCGGCCACGCGCCTGACGAAACGCCAGGCCCGGCGGACCCTGGACGGGTGATGATCCCGATTCCCTGCCATTTTATGTTCAAATAAATCTGTTGTTCATTTTGAATGAACATTGATGTTTTTGAACATACGTCTTTCCTTCCTTGCGGAAGCGGCGCTCTGCCCGTGAAATTCGCACGGTCGGTCAGCTTGATGCTTATGCACTCGCCGCATAGAGAACCTCCCGAAAAGCGGACAATCACCTTCCGGATTGCCACCATCCGGATCTCGACATCATCAGGGCCCGATGACTGGTCATATATGATCACTGGTCATATATGACCGGCTGCCTTTACGCTTGCCGACCCCCGGCTCGCGTTTGTACCATTATATATCCCCATTAAATCAGCCAATACCGTGAAAGAGCGGGACACACGCGTTCCGGCACGACTCTTGAGTTACCTTAAAGCAGAGATGGGCATGCGCGACGGCAAGCAACGGCTGGACGCAAGCGCACCAAAAGTCTGCTTTGCACTCTCGACGCGCGGAAAATCGCTAAAAGCGGGACCCCAATCATGAAGGGAGAGTATCCATGAATGCGAAACACATCATCGGCCTAATACTGGCCGGACTGGCGCTCGTCTTCATCGTCCAGAATATCACGGTCATCGAGCTCAAATTCTTATTCTGGAAGCTGTCGATATCCGGGGCGTTGTTGATGTTCCTGATTGGGTCGGCAGGAATTTTCCTGGGCTGGCTGCTGCACGGCAGCTTCAGCCGAAGGAAAAGCCGCACCCTCGCCCCACCGGAGTCTGTGCAGGTGACGCACAATATCGCGGAATAACGCTGCCGCGGTGTCGGAAGGTTCGTT
>JAKAFO010000120.1 GCA_021819735.1 Deltaproteobacteria bacterium | reverse complement strand
TGGGCTACCGCCGGGTGACGGTGGAAGATCCGGCCAAGCAGATCCGCGTCGAGCTGCGCCCCGATCGCCAGACCTACAAACCCGGCGAAAAGGTGCGCGTGGCCCTGCAGGCCATAGCGCCCCGGACGGCGGGGGCCGCCGAGCCCATGGAACTGGCCGTGGCGGTGCTCGACGAGGCGGTCTTGGATCTCAACAACCAGGGCCGCGACTACTACGATCCTTATAAAGGTTTTTACCAATTGGAACCGCTGGACCTTCAGAACTACAGCCTGCTCACGCGCCTGGTGGGCCGGCAGAAGTTCGAGAAGAAAGGCGCCGCCGGCCCCGGCGACGGCGGTTCGGACATCGGCATGCGCTCGCTCTTCAAGTACGTCAGCTACTGGAATCCCTCCCTGGCCGTGGACGCCGACGGCCGGGCCGAAATCGTCTTCGAGGCCCCGGACAATCTCACCGGCTGGCGCATTCTGGCCATGGCCGTCACGCCCAGCGACCGGATGGGACTGGGGGATGCCACCGTGCAGGTCAACCGGGCCACCGAGATCCGGCCGGTGATGCCCAACCAGGTGTTGCAGGGCGACCGTTTCCAGGCCGGTTTCAGCGTCATGAACCGCACGGAAAAGGCCCGGCGCATCACCGTCACCATCCAGGCCGCCGGTCCCCTGGCCGAGGCGGCCGGCAAAACCACCCATAGCCAAGCCATCGAGTTGCCGGCTTTCAAGCGCGAGACGGTATGGATGCCGGTGGCCACCCAGGGCGCCGGTTCCCTGACCTTCACGGTGACGGCCCGGGACGAGGGCGACGCCGATGGCCTGATCCATATCCTGCCGGTCCGGCAGCGCCAGGCCTTGGACACGGCGGCCAGCCACGGCAGCTTCGACGCTGCCGCCGCCGTCGAGACGCTCCAGTTTCCCGAAAAGATCCATACGGACGCGGGCGGCGTGGAACTGCTGCTGGCGCCCACGGTGATCGGCAACCTCGACGGCGCCTTCGACTACATGCGCACTTATCCTTACGGCTGCTGGGAACAGCGGCTCAGCCGGGCGGTGATGGCCGCTCACTTCCAGCGATTGCGCGCCTATCTGCCGGCCAAGGCCGCCTGGGAAGGCGCCGAGGCCGTGCCCGCCCAGACCCTCGCCGAGGCGGCCGAGTTCCAGGCCCCCAACGGCGGCATGAGTTACTACCGGCCCCAGGACGCGTATGTCTGCCCCTATCTCTCGGCCTATACGGCCCTGGCCTTCACCTGGTTGCGGGCCGACGGCTATGCCATTCCCGAAGCAGTCGAAAAACCGCTGCTGGCCTACCTGGAAAACCTTCTGAAAAAAGAGGCCGTGCCCGATTTCTACTCCAAAGGCATGGCCGCCACAGTGCGCGCCGTGGCCCTGGCGGCCCTGGCCGATCACGGCCTCCCGGCCGCCGATCTGGCGCGCTACCGCGATCACATGCCCCAGATGAGCCTCTTCGGCCTGGCCCACTTTCTCCAGGCGGCCCTGAAAACCGAAGGCGGCGAAAAAACAGCCGCCGAAGCCTTCAAGCGCCTGATGGCCCACAGTCACCAGAGCAGCGGCCAGGCGCTCTTCACCGAAACGCTGGACAGCGGCTTCGCCCGGATGCTCTCGAGCAGCGCCCGCACCCAGGCCGCCATCCTGTCGGCCCTGACGGCCTACGGCACCACGCCCCAGGGCGCCGGTCAGGTGGGCGATCTGCCCATGCGCCTGACCCGGGCCATCACTTTGGAAAGGGGCGCCCGCACCCACTGGGCCAACACCCAGGAGAACATCTTCGGCCTAAAGGCCCTGGTGGATTACAGCGCCGTGTACGAAAAAGAGTCGCCCGCCATGACGGTCAAGGCCCTGCTCGACGGGCAGCCCCTAGGCGAAACCGCTTTCCAGGACCGGCGCGCCGAGGCAGTCACCTTCAGCCGCCCCATCGCGGCCGACGATCCCGGCAAGCAAGCCGAGTTCAGCATTCAACGCCAAGGTACCGGCCGCCTGTACTACACGGCCCGGCTGCGCTATGCGCCCCTGGAAGCCACCGACCCGGTGAACGCCGGCATCGAGATCCGCAGGGAGTACAGCGTCCTGCGCGACGGCCGCTGGGTGCTGTTGACCACGCCCATGCAGATCCGGCGGGCCGAACTGGTGCGGGTGGATCTCTTTCTCTCCCTACCCGCCGCCCGCCACTTCGTGGTGGTGGACGACGCCGTGCCCGGCGGCCTGGAGCCGGTCAACCGCGACCTGGCCACGGCCTCGGGCATCGATGCCGAGCAGGCCGAATACACGGCCGCCGACGGCTCGTGGTGGTTCCACTTCTCCGACTGGCGCGGCTACGAAAGCTCGCGCTGGAGTTTCCATCACCAGGAGCTGCGCCACGACAGCGCGCGCTTCTACAGCGACTACCTGCCGGCCGGCAATTACCACCTGGTCTACACGGCCCAGGCCATTGCCGCCGGCGAATTCACCGTTTCCCCCGTATACGCCGAAGAAATGTACGACCCGGACCTCTATGGCCGGGGAACCCCCGCCGTGCTGCGGATCGAAGAGGTAAAAAGATGAGCCCGTTCACCCGTTTCAATCTCAAATCGACATCGGCCATAATCCTATTATTAGTATGTCTCCTGCTTGGGGCGCCATCCCGGGCCGCGACCCAAGCGCCGGCGGAGAGCCAGAAGCCGGACCGCGAGGAGCTTACCATCACCGCCGAAGAGGCCATGCAGCCCTGGACCGGCGATCTCGACCAACTGATCGAACGCCGCACGATCCGGGTCCTCACGACCTATAGCAAGACCTTCTACTTTCTCGACAAGGCGACCCAGCGCGGCGCGACCTACGATGCCTTTCGCCTGTTCGAAGAGGATCTGAACAAGAAGCTCGCCAAGCAGAAGAAGCTCAAGCAGAAGCATCTCAAGGTATCGGTAGTATTCATCCCCGTGGGCCGGGACGAACTGCTGCCGGCCCTGGCGGCAGGCAAGGGCGACATCGCGGCCGCCAACCTCACCGTCACCGAGGAACGGCGCAACCTGGTGGACTTTTCCGCGCCGGTCTATACCGACGTCAGCGAGCTGGTGGTCTCCGGCCCATCCTCCCCTTCTCTCTACCGCGTGGAGGACTTGGCCGGCAAGGAGGTCTTCGTGCGCCGCTCCTCCAGCTATTTCGAAAGCCTGACGGCGCTGAATCAGCGCTTTGCCGCCGAGCAAAAGCCCCCCGTGGTCCTAAAGGAGGCGCCGGAAAACCTGGAGGATGAGGATCTGATCGAGATGTTGAACGCCGGCCTGATCCCGCTCATCGTGGTGGATAAGCATAAGGCCGTCTTCTGGAAGCAGGTCTTCCCCAAGATCAAGATTCATGAGAATATCGCCCTGCGCACGGGCGCAGAGATCGCCTGGGCCATCCGCAAGCAGAGCCCGCAGCTCAAGGCCGCCCTGGACGATTTCCTGAAGAGAAACGGAAAATCCAGCGCAACGGGCAGTAAGATCCTGACGCGCTATTTCAAGAATGCCACCTACGTCAAGAACGCCGCCTCCCAGGCCGAGCGCAAGAAATTGCTCGCCCTGATCCAGTTTTTCCAGAAGTACGGCGACAAGTACGACGTGGATTGGCTGCTCATGGCCGCCCAGGGGTACCAAGAATCACGGCTCAATCAAAATGCCCGCAGCCCGGTGGGCGCCATTGGCGTGATGCAGGTGATGCCGGAGACCGGCAAGGACCTGAGCGTGGGCGACATCACCAAGACCGAGCCCAATATCCATGCCGGCGTCAAGTACATGCGCTGGATGATCGACCAGTACTACGGCCAGGAACCCATGACCCAACTGGACAAAGCCCTCTTCTCGTTCGCTTCCTACAACGCGGGCGCGGGACGCATTTCGTCATTGCGCAAGCTGGCCGCCAAGCGCGGCTTGGACCCCAACGTCTGGTTTCACAACGTGGAGTATGTCGCCGCCGAGAAGATCGGTGCCGAAACCGTGACCTATGTCGCCAACATCTACAAATACTACATCGCCTATAGCCTGATAATGGAACAGATGGGCGCGAAAAAGCAAAGCATCGAGCAGTTCAAGGATCAGAGCAAGTGAAATCGGCGCGCCTTTGGGTTTTGGTTCTGGCAGTCGGCATCGGGTTGCCGGCTGCGCTGCTGACGATTGGTACCCTGGCAGGATTGCGGCCGGTGCCGATGTCGCCGGCCGAACTGTCCCAAGCGACCCGCAAGGCGCAACTGCTCGACCGTCACGGCGAGCCCCTGACCCAGACCTACCGCAATCCATGGAATTACAGCGATACCGTGGCGCTGCACCAGACGCCGCCTTTGCTGCAGGCGGCGTTCATTACGGCCGAAGACAAACGTTTCTTCAGCCATCCGGGCATGGACCTCCGGGCGCGGCTGCATGCCTTGTGGCAGAATGTGCGCGCCCGGCGCGTGGTGCGCGGGGCCAGCACCATCAGCGAACAGGTGGTGCGTCTGATCCATCCCCGGCCGAGAACGGTCTGGTCCCGCTGGCTGGAGGGCTTCGAGGCCTTAAGCCTGGAGCGCCGCTGGCGCAAGGCCGCGATCCTGGAGTTCTACCTGAACCAGGTGCCCTTCGGCGCCCAACGCCGAGGCGTGGTCCAGGCGGCGCGCTACTACTTCGACCGCGACCTTTCGACCCTGAACCCCAAGGAAACGCTGGCCCTGGCCGTGCTGGTGCGCGCCCCCTCTTCCCTGGATCTTTACGATCATCCCCAAGCACTGCTGCCGGCCGTGGCGCGCCTGGCGGATCGCATGCTCGCCGGGGGATTGCTCTCCGACGATCAGTTCGCGTCGCTGACCGAAGCAAAGCTCTCCCTTGCGCGTCCGCGCCTGGCGGTTCGGGCCGCCCATTTCGCGCGCCACGTTTTCAAAAGCACCCCGCCGGACCTGCTCGATCATGCTTCCGGGCTGCGGACCACGCTGGATGCGGAACTCCAGCGCATGGTGCAGCAAACCCTGGATCGGCGTCTCCTGGATCTATCTGACCGCCGGGTCTTCAACGCCGCGGCCCTGGTGGTGGCCAACGAGGGGCGCGCCATTCTGGCCTGGGCCAACGCCGGCCAGAGCGTTCCCTCGGCGCCCCACCGGGAGGTGGACGGCGTCTTGACCCGGCGCCAACCCGGATCGGCGCTCAAACCGTTCCTCTACGCCCTGGCCCTGGAGCGGGGCTGGACGGCGGCCACCGTCATCGACGATGCGCCGCTGCAAACCGCGGTCGGCGCAGGCCTGCACACCTTTCACAACTACAGCCACACCTATTACGGGCCCGTATCGCTGCGCACAGCCCTGGGAAACTCGCTCAACACACCGGCCGTGCGCGCCCTGCGGTTCGTGGGGGTCAATGATTACTTGTACCGCCTGCGGCAATTGGGATTGGCCAGCCTGGATCAAGCCCCCGACTTCTACGGCGAGGGCTTGGCCCTGGGCAACGGCGAAATCACCCTGTTCGAGTTGACCCAGGCCTATACCGCCCTGGCCTGCCGGGGCCGCTTCGCGCCGCTGCAAAGCCTTGCGGACGACTCCCGGGCCGTTGCCCAAGAAGCAATCTTTTCCGAAGCCATCGCCTCTCTGATCGCCGATATCCTTTCGGACCCGGCGGCCCGCCAATTGGAGTTCGGCGCCAACAGTGCCTTGAACTTTCCCCAGCAGACCGCGGTTAAAACCGGCACCTCGAGCGACTACCGGGACGCCTGGGCCGTGGGCTTCAATTCCCACTTCACGGTGGGGGTCTGGATGGGCAACCTGGACGCCACCCCCACCAACGGTGTGAGCGGCGCCATGGGGCCGGCAGTGGTCCTGCGCACCCTCTTCGCCCGGCTCAACGCCCATGAAAAGACCCGGCCGCTCTTTCGCAGCCCGCAATTGGCGCGCCGGGAGCTTTCAGGTCCGGAGGTCCGCCGGTCAGAATGGTTCGTGGCCGGCGTCGCGCCCCTCCCGAACGCCCCCCAACCGGCCGCTCCACCATCGCCCATTGTTTTGAGCCGCCCCAGCGAGGGGCTGCAACTGGCCATGGACCCACGCATACCGGATGCCAAAGAAGCCTTCGAATTTCTACTCTCGGGAGCCGCTCCCAACGACACCGTGCATTGGGAGATCGACGGCCGTGAAAAGCCGCGCACGCGGGGGGGCCGCTACCTCTGGCCGTTGCGAAAAGGTTCCCATCAGGTCAAGGCCACGGTTTTCCGAGGTGCCCATAAAGTGCATGAAACCCCAACCGTTTCCTTCCTCGTCAAGTAACCTGCGCTTGTCTCCAATCCTGCCGTTCTCGGTGCCGCTTCCCAGGGCGTTCCGGTTATGATCCGGGTCACCGTTGGCTATCAGTCTCTAGTGCCGCCTGGGTGCAGCAAAGGCGCATTGGCGCAATTTCGGCGGCACATTTCATGGGTTGCTTAATTTTTCGCTTACAAATGCCGATATTGTCTGCGACACCCATCAACATTCAGAGCGGAGGTTGACCATGGAGGAAAAGAAAGTCAAAGGCACCATGCTCCTGGATTTTGTCAAAATGGTCAAGGTGCACAAAAACCTGGACTGGAACAAGCACCTCAAACCCGAGGATTGGGAGATCGTCAACTCCATCATCCTGCCTTCCAAATGGTATCCTCTCGATTTTTTCAAGCGCTGTTCCACTGCTGCCTTCGTGCTGCTGGCCTGCAGCAATCTGGACATGGCCCGCGCCAACGGCCAAATGATGGCCAAGCACCTGTTCGAAACCACCTACAAAACCGTCGTCCAGTCCAACGATCCGATGCGTGCGCTGAGCCAATTCGTTGCCAACTATGCGACCCTCTTCAATTTCAGCCTGCTCAAGCTTGAAAAGGTCGACCCCAAGCACGCCAAAGTGCTTCACGATTATGACACCCGCGACAAAGGCAATATCGCCTATTGCCATCAAATGATGGGCATGTTCGAAACCATGATCCAGATGACCGGAGGCAAAAACGGTAAAGTTGTTTTGGCGAAGAAACAGTGGGAAGGCGCCCCGGCGACAGTCTTCGATATCACCTGGGAATAGAGATGCCGTAGCGGCGTTGCGGAGGGGGCTGAAAAGGTCGCGGGAGCCTGGAATGGCTCCCGCGGTCATATCGGCTTAAACGAACTACCAGTTCTTGCTCTTGGAATCCCATTTGCCGGTGCGGAATACGGCACCGCTGTTGAGGAAATCGCCCTGGCGCTGGGTCTCACCCTTCAGGTGCCACAGCAGCCAAGCGCAGATGGCCGGCAAACCCTCTCTGGCGGCGGCCATGTGATCCACGCCATCCATGATGGTCATGAAGACCGGCACGCTGGTGCGTTGATAATCGGTCTCGGCATTGGGCGTGGCCATGGTGTCGTCCGCGCCGCAGATGTAGGCCGCCGGTTTCCTCAAATTATACGCCCCCTGACCGTCGAACGAGCCGCCCGCCACGTGAATGGTGGTATCCAGACGGGAATCGGAAGCAATGGCGAAAGTGCCGATCGAACCCCTGGAATGGCCGCCCGCCCCCACCTTCTCCATATTGCACTTGCGGTACAGAACGCTGGTGGAGCGGCCGTTCTGGGTGTTGAGCCAGGTGATGGCATCGGTCAGCTCGGTGCCGCTGTTGGTCGAGGTTTCGATCACCACGATAAAGCCCCACGAAGCGATGTAGTTGCCGTGATCCACATAGCTGTCGGGATTGGTGCCGGCGCCGCAGCCAAACACGAAAACCGGAAAGGGACCGGTGCCGCTGGGGTAGAACAACCCGCTGTCGCCGCCGGGGCCCGAGCTGAGATTTTGGGTGGTTGCATAAGGACCTTTGCTGAAGGTGTCATAGCTCGTACCGCCGCTGCTGCTACTGCTGCTGGTGTTGCAGCCGCCGCTTGAACTGGAACTGCTGCTTGAGCCGCCGTCACAGCCGATACCCAAACAGAGTAGACCGACCAAGACCGCCGCGAGAATGCCCCATGACCAAAGCCGATAATTTTTTTCCCTATTTACCGATTTCATAAACCCCTCCTCCTCGCCATTGAAGATAATGGATGTTGTTTAGCGCAAGGGGCCCCATTGGCCGCCCTGCGCTGCCGGTATAGAAACGCGGTTACCAATTCTTGCTCTTTGAAACGAAGATGCCGGTGCGGAAGACACTGCCGGAATTCAGGAAATCCGCCTTGCGCTGGGTTTCCCCCTTCAGATGCCATAAGAGCCAGGCGGTGATGGCCGGCAGGCCTTGCCGGGCCGCGGCCATATGATCCACACCGGTCATCACGGTCATGAAGATCGGCACCGTGGTATTGGTATAGTCGGTCTGGGCATTGTCGGTGGCGCCCATTTGATCGTTCTGCCCGCAGATATAGGCGGTGGGGTTTCTGAGATTGCGCGGTCCTTGGCCATCGAACGAGCCGCCCGCGACATGGATGGTCGTTTTCAAGCGAGAATCGGAGGCAATCTCGAAAGTGCCGATCGATCCCATGGAGTGGCCGCCGGCCGCTACCTTGGTCAGATCCAACTTCTGATACAGGGCGCTAGTGCGGGTGCCGTTTTGGGTGGTGAGCCAGTCGAGGGCCGCGAGCAGTTCGCTGCCGTCGCCCGAAGAGACCTCGGCGATGACCACAAAACCCCAGGAGGCAATATGGTTCAAGTGATCGACATAGTCGCTGGGATCGCTGCCGCCGCCGCAGCCCCAGAGAAAAATGGGCAGCTTCACGCCGCTGGCGGTATTGCTTGGGTAAACGAGCCCGCTCTCGCGGCTCGGGCCGCTGCTCAGATTCTGGGTCGTGGCATAGGCGCCCTTATTATAGGTGTCGTAGGTGCCGCCACTGCTGCTGCTACTGCTGCTACTGCTGCTGGAATTGCAGCCGCCGCTGGAACTGGAACTACTGCTCGAACTTGAACTCGAACTGGAGCCGCCGTCACAAGCATATCCCATGCACGCCAGGCCCACCGAAACCAAGCTCACCATCAAGAAACGCATCACAGAATTGTAACGTTTCATATCCCTCCCCCTCCCTTTGGGTAGTTTATTAGCGGCCGCCGAAGCCGCTGTTGTCACACACTGTTTCAATTTTTTCAGGACTATTTTTGCCTGAGGAATAGCCAGGCTCTTTCGGAATGAATATCGAAATTCAACATTATCAAACAAAAATCGTGCCCACCACGCATGCGAAACGATTTTATTTTTTTCTCTTTTATTACAAAAGGATTAAAATTCTCAGAAGCTTCTTTGGACGGTTTGTCCTTGGGGCGTTACACATCTTAGTGAGACAAAGTGTATGAAAAATGGGGTGGGTCAGAGCCGTACCGGCGGTAAATGCTGTTCCCTGCCCAGCAACCGGTACTTCTTCATTTTACGGTACAGGGTCTGCCGGCTGATGCCCAGCAATTGGGCGGTTTCATTTCTATTCCAACGCGTGTTGTTCAAGGCCGCCAGGATTTTTTGCGGCGTGTCTTCTAAGCCGTCAATATCGCAAGCTGGAATCGACTTTCGGGCGCATCGGATTTTCCTGATTTCGGGCGGAACATGCGACATCTTGATCGCTCGGCCTTCACAGTAAACAAAGGCGTGTTCGATCACATGTTCCAACTCGCGCACGTTGCCGGGCCAATGGTAATCCATCAGCCGGGCGAGCACATCGTCGCTGACGCCGTCGATCTCCTTGGCGAACTGCCGATTGAATTTCTTGCGGAAGTGTTCGATCAGCAGCGGCACATCTTCCATGCGTTCGCGCAACGGCGGCACATGGATCTCCACCACCTTCAGACGGTAGTAAAGATCCTGTCGGAATTCGCCACGCGCCACCTTTTGCTTCAAATCTTTGTTGGTGCAGGCGATGACGCGCACGTTCGCTTTGCGGCAGATGGATTCTCCCACCCGCTCATACTCTTTCTCCTGAAGCACCCGGAGCAGCTTGAGCTGGATGAGCGGTGAAATATCTCCGATCTCGTCGATCAAGAGGGTTCCGCCGTCGGCAGCCTCGAAGCGACCCATTTTATCCTGAAACGCCCCGGTGAAGGCGCCGCGCACATGGCCGAACAATTCGCTTTCCATCAGGTTATCCGCCAGGGCCGAACAATTTACGGTGACAAAAGGGCTTGCGGGACCCTGCCCGTTCAGGTGCAGTGCGCCGGCGATCAGGCTTTTGCCCGTGCCGCTCTCGCCGGTGATCAGCACCGTGGTTTGCAGATCGGCCAGATCCTCCAGCAAATGGTAGATATCCTGCATCCGGCGGCTTTTGCCGATGAGACTCTTATAGCGGTCTCTGGGCTGCAATTCTCTTTCGAGGTCTTGCAGGTGGGTCCGGTCGCGGATGACCAACACGGCCCCCATGAATGTATTCTCCGCGTCCAAAAGGGCGGCGCTGCTGACATCGACGATCTGGCGCTTGCATTTTTCGTGTCGGCACTCCACGCGATAATCCTGAATACTTTTGCGTTGCTCGAGGGTTCGACGTAGCACCTCCACGCACGAGGCGCTGCAACGCGGCAGGGCCTGGTGCAATGGATTTCCCACGGCGGCATCCCGGTCGAGGGCGCAGAGGGTTTGCGCCGCGGCATTGGCGTTGATGATTCGCAGATTCGGGTCCACGGTGATGATGGCATCCTTAACGCTTCGAAAAATGGCTTCCAAGCGCGCTTGATGCTCCATGGTTTTGCGTTCGGTTTCCTTCTGGCGGGTGATGTCCCGGCTCACGGTCCGAAACCCGATGGGTTGCCCCTCCCGGTCGCGGATCAGCGCCACCGAGTCCTCGACCACGATCTTGCGGCCATTGTCACCGATGATTTCATAGGAGATATTGCTGTCCGGCAGACCGGTTTCATAGACCTTGCGATAGGCTTGCCCCACCTTGTCGGCAAAGGCTTGGGGCATTAAGGACAAGTGGTTGCGGCCGACATACTCATCGTTGGAAATGCGCCACACCTTGCGGGCGGCATCGGTATAGGAGACAATATTGCCATTGAGATCCAATTCGGCGATGGCATCTTCCACCTGGGTGATTCTGGCCCCATACTTCTTCAGTGCCCGGTTTAAATAGCGGATCGAGCCCACATCGACGATGCAGCCCACGTTGGCCGGGCGGCCGGCCCAGGTGGTGTTCACGCCCCGCATGGACACCCAGACCGTACTGCCGTCCGACGTGAACATGCGGAAGGGGGTTAGATTGGCCCCCAGCCTCACGAGCTTGCGATCGTCGGCGTGAACCATGGGCCATAGCAATTTTCCCGATAGCTTCGCGGGGTGATCGTACCCGAGCAGGTCGCAGGCACGCCGATTAACGTAATTGAACCGCCCCCGTTGCAGGACATACAGGCCGACCTGCACATTCTCCGCATGGTCCTGGGAGATCGGCAGGAAGGATTCGCCGATGAATTCGGGGAGAAGGCTGGTAGTGCTTCTATCCATGAATATTTTGTTCTCTCATCTTTCGGTAGAGCGTCTGCCGGCTGATCCCCAAGCATTTGGCGGCTCTGCTTTTGTTCCATTGCGCCTGCCGGAGAAGTTCCACCAGTTCATTCGGATTCGGTGCGGACTTGGTGGCGCAGGCACTCATCGCGGCCTCCAACGGCAAATGCTCGGAGCGGATTTCGCTGCCGCGGCAGACGACGAAGGCGCGTTCGATAAAGTGTTCGAGCTCTCTCACATTTCCCGGCCAGGGGTAGCTCATGAACCGGTAAAGCACCTCCCGGTCGAACTGCTTGACCTTCTTGTTGAACCGGTGGTTGAAAATCACCCGAAAGTGCTCCATCAGCAGGGGGATATCTTCGACTCGTTCGCGCAGGGCCGGCAATGGGATCTGCACGACCTTGAGGCGGTAGTAGAAATCTTCGCGAAACTCTCCGGTTCCGATCCGCTGCTTGAGATCCTTGTTGGTACAGGCGATCACGCGCACATCGGCTTTGCGGGGCAGGCTTTCACCGACCCGCTCGAAGGCTTTTTCCTGCAAAACCCGCAACAGCTTGAGCTGGATCAGAGTCGACGCATCGCCGATCTCATCCAGCAGGAGCGTGCCGCCTTCAGCCGCCTCGAAACGTCCCTGTTTGTCGCGCACGGCGTCGGTAAAGGCGCCCTTGACATGGCCGAACAACTCGCTTTCGAGCAAGCTTTCGTTCAGCGCCGAGCAATTGACCGTAACAAAAGGTCTGGATGCCCGCCGGCCGCCGTAGTGCAAGGCCTTGGCGACCAACTCCTTGCCCGTCCCGCTCTCGCCGGTGATCAATACGGTGGTATCCAGATCGGCGAGTTTGGCGGTCAGGCCGAGGAGTTCCATCATCCTTTTGCTTTTTCCGATGATGCGCTGATGCCGCTGTTGCAGCTCGGTCTCCATGCTTTCCTGAAGCGTGATGTCCCGCATCACCAGCACCGCGCCCATGACCCGCCCGTCCGGGTCCAGCAAAGGAGCGCTGCTGAGGCTGACGGCTTGCCGGGGAGAGCTCTCCTTTCCGCAGACAATCCTCCGATCGTCGAAGCACGTCTTGTCGAGCATGGTTTGGCGCAGCAGATCCTTGCAAGAGCGGTTGCACCGCTGCAGGCCGTCGGGGAAAGCCGCGTTCGCCATCTTTCTCAGATCCAGGCCGCAGATCTTTTTGGCCGACCGATTGCTTTCCATGACCTTGAATTCAGGGTCAACGGTGACGATCGCGTCATTGACGCTCCGGAAAATCGCCTCCAATTGGCTGCGTTTCTCGGCCAGCTTTTTTTCGGCGGCGATGCGGTCGGTAATATTGCGGCTCAAGACCCGGAAGCCGGTCACCGCATCTTCTTCGTCGCGCATCAAGGAGACCGAATCCTCCACGGTCAGGCGCTCCCCATCCGCCAGTTTGACCTTATAGACCACATGTTGGCCCGAGGCCCCGGTTTCATAAACCCGCTTGTAGGCCTGGACGAAGGCCTCCACCCAGTTTTCATCCACGTAGGTGCGAAAATTCAGCGTCTTGGTTTTGTCTCCCAGGGTCTCCCATTTGCGGCACACGGAGGTGTTGGAAAATACGACGTTGCCGGCCAGGTCCAATTCGGCGATGGCATCATCGACCTCATTGAGCATGTGCCGATATTTTTCCAGGGCCGCGCGCATGCGCTCCATGGTGCCCATGTCGATCAAACAGCCGATGTTGGCCGGTCGGCCCTGGTACAGGGTGTTGTCGCCGCTGAGGCACCCCCGGATGGTCGTCTTGCCCTTGGCATGGTGCAGGCGAACGGGTTGCACCGTGGGATGCTGAGCTGTTCGGCGGAGCCTCAGCAGGGCCCGGTCTTCGCTATGCACCAGATCCCGGAGCGATTTTCCGATTAATCCGGAGGAATCTTCGTATCCGAGCATTTCCGCAAAGTGGCGGTCCACATAGGCGAAACGCCCTCTTTGCAGCACGTACAAGCCCAACAAGATAGGTTCATTGACCTCTTGGCGTTGCTCCTGCTTGGGAGCGGGACGGTCCTTTAGCAAGTCGACGATCAACACAATTAGAAGCCTACTGATTGCAATTATGCCAAGGAGATATCTTCAAAAATGCGCGATAGCTCCGCACGAACCGGGAGGAGCGATATGGTTGACTCTATGATTTTCAACGAGACTCTGGCAATGGCAGAACCCCTAAATGTAGGATCGAGAAACCCTAAAAGGGGTATTCCAGGCGGGTAGTCAGGGTTTCAGAACCCAATTGATGCGGAGGTATGCCGCGGACCCGGAAGCGGCCACCGGCTCAATGTCGAGCGGTTATCGATTCAGGAGAAATGCTTCCGTTGTT
>JAKAFO010000467.1 GCA_021819735.1 Deltaproteobacteria bacterium | reverse complement strand
CGGAAGTCTACGCATGCCAGGACTCCCGGGAGAAGTTCGTGCATGACTTCGTGGCGGCCTGGAACAAGGTAATGAATGCGGATCGCTTCGATCTTGCCTAACGGCAGCACAAGATCTTCGATGTCTTCTGGATATGAGGGCGGTGTTTCAATACAATCTGGAACGCCGCCCATTATTTTGCCAGATATCGGCGGCCAATGCCGCGCGGGCCGCTTCGCAACAGGGGCCGCGCAAAAAGCTAAGTCGGCAAACCATTTGCAGGGCGGCCGCCGGCGATGCCGTCGCTGCCTTTGTCCAGGATCTTGCGGACAATGCTCGACAAGTCGAACAGGTTGAAGGGTTTCTGAATGAAGCCGTTGCACCCCTTTTTCATTATCTTCGCGGCCTGGCCGTTCAGCGAGTAACCGCTCGAAAGCAGGATGGGCAGGGAAGGCCGGATCTTTCGCAGGATGTCGAAGACTTTTTCGCCATTCAGATCCGGCATGATCATGTCCAGGATGACCAAATCGTAGTCGGCTGCGTTTGCCGAGGCCACACCCACGGCCTGCCGGCCTCCCAGAGCGCACGTTACCCGGTAGCCCAGCTTTTTCAGCATGGCCGTTCCCACATCGAGGATCATCTGTTCATCGTCCACCAGAAGAACTTTTTCGGACCCTCCGGCCAGATTGGGCACGGGTACATCCTGGCTCCAGGCTTTTTCCTGTGTTACCGGCAGGTAGATACTGAAGGTAGAACCTTTGCCCGGCTCGCTGTAGACGTTGATAAAGCCCCCATGGTTTTTGACGATCCCGTAGGCCGAGGCCAACCCCAGCCCCGTGCCGCGACCTTTTTCCTTGGTTGTGAAGAACGGATCGAAGACTTGCCGGCGTGTCGCTTCATCCATGCCGATGCCCGTATCCGTTATGGAAATCCTGGCAAACCGGCCTGGGGCGATGGAATAGGGGTTACAGTGGGCGGCCTCCAGGGTGACCATCGATGTTTCCAGATAGATGTCGCCGCCTCTGGGCATGGCCTGCCAGGCGTTGATGAACATGTTCAGCAGCACTTGATCGATTTGTCTTCGATCTGCCACCACCACCGGCGGCGGCGCGCACACTTTTTGATGGATGCGGATTTCCTTTTTCGTGCGGCCGAACAGCGTTGCGCTGGAATGGACCACTTCGTTCACATCGATGGGCGCGGTTTCGTATTTGCCGCCCTGGGCCACGCCCAGCAGTTGTTTGGTCAGATCCGCGGCGCTCTTGGTGTATTCCAGGATGGCCTGGACGTGCTCCATGCAGGGATGGGCGGCCTCCAGATCGATGGACATGATCGACGCGCGGCCCTGGATGCCCATCAGAAGATTGTTGAAATCGTGGGCAATGCCGCCGGCCAGGGTTCCGATGGACTCCAATTTCTGGGATTGAATGGCCTGGTTCCTGTATTTCTCTTTTTCCGCTTCCGCCTGCTTGAGTTCGGTGATGTCCCGGGTGATGGAAAGCATGACATCTTCGTTTTTGATGCGCAGGATGCGGGCGGACAAGAGTCCTACGGCGATCTCTCCGCTTTTTCGGACAAACCGAGCCTCGAGGCTCTTGACGAAGCCCTTTGTCGACAAGTCTTCGATCAACCGCTTGCGGTCGGCGGGATTTTCCCAGATATCCTTGACAATGGCGGTGTTGCCGATGGCTTCCTCGCGAGTATAGCCTGTCAGGGCCGTAAACCCCTCGTTGACATCGATGTACAGACCATCTTTGGCCCGATTGAGGTTGATGGCATCCGGACTGGTTTGGAAGGCCAGACGAAACAGCTCCTCGCTATCCCGGAGCTTTTCTTCCATGTGAACTCGTTCGGTGATGTCGGTCGACATCCCGCCGATGGCAATCACCGCTCCGGTATCGTCCAAAATTGGAAATTTTACCGAGATGTAGTCGTGTCGGCCGTCCGACGCCACCGCCTGCTCATTGAACGTTAATGCTGTTTTGGACTGTTCGACCTTTCTGTCATTTTCTGCGTGCTGTGCGGCAATGTCGCCAGGGTACAGATCGAAGGGTGTCTTGCCGATGACCTGGCCTGCTCCAAAGCCGAAGATTTCATAAAAGATCCTGTTGACCAGAATGAATTTCCCATCGGTGCTTTTAGCGTAGATCACATTCTGGGTATTGTTGATGAGGGCATACAGAAAAGATGAGGCAATGTCCGTCGGCAACTGGCCATTGCCGGCAAAGGCCGTAATGCGGCCTTTTTCGATCCGGTCCAATTCCATCTCCAGGCGGGCGATGCGCTGTTCCAGCTCTTGGTAAGTCGGCTTTTTATCCAAATATCCCCCTTTATCTTAAGAACGGCATAGGCCGACCTAAAGTGCAAATGCATATAGATTATTTGAATTGGTCGAGGCTTGGCAAGGAACTTGTTTCTGATCGGCCGAATCCAGTCGATCCTATTGCCCCCTTACCTGAAATCTTCCAGAAATCCTTGCAGAAAAGTCTCCATCCCGGCGTGCGGAAGCGGTTGCGTGGGAATCGGGCCCGGCGTGTAGCCCCGCTTGCGGAAAGGGTCCAGCAAGCGGGGGTTGCGGCTGATGACATGCACGGGCACCGACCAGGGCTCGTTCGGGGCGGTGAGCTGCAGATTGGGTTGGTGATCCCCCATGACGATAATCAGGCTATCCGTGGTGACATACTTGACCAGATAATCTCCGATGGTCTGGAATTCGTAGTCCAGGGAGCGAAGGTAAGCCTCTCCCGCGTTTTGGAGATCGGGCCAGTAAATGGGGTAGTAGACCGGCGCAAGGTCGTTGTAGATGCGGCCGTCGCCGATGAGGTCCCAATCTGGGATGAAGGGTGGTTGAATATTGAAGGCGGCGTGGCTGCTGACCAGAACGTAGCGGACAAAGAGCGGCTGCCCGCGCCGGGTAAATTCACGGCGGCGCACCCAGTCGAGCACAAACTGGTCCGGCATGGGCGCCCAACCGAAGGTTGGGCCGCGATAGCCGAAGTCGCCGGCGTAGTAGACCTGTTCGTAGGCGAAATAGGCCCCCTGGGGAAACGAGAAACGGGTGCCGGGCATCACGGAAACGGTGCGATAGCCGTTCGCGCGAAAATAAGAGGCCATGGGGGGCAGGGCGGAGCGCAGCAGGGCCGCGTCCTCGAGATCGTTTGCCACCCGCACGCCGGACTCCAGAGTATCGTGGGCCAGCCAGGACGATCCGCCGTAGGTCGGCGACAGCAGATAGGTGGAGAGCGCCTGGAACCCATGCGGTTCGAGGCGCTTGGAGAAATCGGCCAG
>JAKAFO010000119.1 GCA_021819735.1 Deltaproteobacteria bacterium | reverse complement strand
GACTTGGTAGCTCGCCAACCGGCTGAAGAAATTCATGCCCAATAGCGAATGGCGCATGGGCGCCTCGTTGACCGAGGCCATGATGTCATTCATATGAAAGGCACCGATCGCCAACTCGTCGATGCTGATGGTACTGCCGCGCACCGTGCCGTTGGCGGTTTCGTAGATCCGGTCGAAATGCAGGCGTTCCGGTCTCAGGCCCAGCTTATCGGCGTCGCCGGGCGACAAGACGATGTGGCTGGCGCCGGTATCGGCCATAAACGTGATGGGAACGCCATTGACCTGGGCGCGAATGTAGAAATGGCCATCCGCCGAAACCGGAAAACTGACGGCGTTCGGTGCTTCTTGAAAGCCGGTGGCGGGGACGAACTCGGCACCCACGCGTTCCTTGACCGCCGCGATTTCATGGCGATAGCTGTAACCGAGCATCACCAGGAGCATGATCCCGCCCCAGATGGAAAGGTAGCGCAACTTTTGCCGCAGCTTGCCGGCGGCCAGCGACGCGCTGATGACCCCCACCAACAAAAGCGTATAAATGGCCTGGCCGCTGTTCTCCCCGGCGGTGAAACCGCCGAACTGCCTGTTCAAGAAGAACAGCAGGCCCGCCAGCAGGATCGCGACAACCAGAAAGCGCCGCCAATAGGGCCCCCTGGCCTTGGCGCCGGCGGCGCCGGCCGCATCCGCGCCCAGGGATGGATCGAGGGCCTGATTGCACTGCGCACAGGTCAGCGGGGTCTTGGCGTCCATGCAGTCCAGCCACAGATCGGCCGGGCGGCGGTTTTCGGCGCCGCAATGGGGGCAGATCAGTACGGAGGTTTTTGGGGGAGTGTGCATATCGTTTGGCAATTCTCCGTCCGCCGATTCAGTTGGCCGGGCGTTGGGGCTTGACGGGCGGCTTTAGAAGCTGGCGGATCGCTTTTTCCAAGGCCCGGTTGAACTCTTGCGCACGATTCAGCATCAAGAAATGGTCCGCTTGCTTCAGGACAATGGCGTCGTAAGAGAACATGTGCCGCCGGTTGGCTTCATAGTTGACGGGCCACAGATCGCCATTGACGCTTATGACGGGCACGCGGATCTGTTCGAATATCTTCGCGGCTTCGCCGGTGATGTACTGCGACATCATTTCGTTCATGGCGCTCAAGGCCACTGTTGGCGGCGCGGCCGAAACATCCGCCAGAATCCAGTCGCGCAGCTTTGAATCGGTGTTGGGCGAAATCATCTCGCCGACAAACTGCCGACTGCCGGCTGGGAAGTTTTCTTCCAGGGGCGCGACCATCTTTTTAAATGCTTCGTCCGTGACCGGATACTCTATGTTTTCCAGTGTATCGACCCCAATCAAGCCGATGACACGTTCCGGCATGCGTCGCGCCGCTTCCGCAATCACCGACCCGCCCATGGAGTGTCCGATGAGAATGATGCGGTGACTGCCGGTCGCTTCGGTAACGGCCCGAACGTCTTCTCCGAAAGCGCCCATGGTGTAGGTCGCGCGTGACAGCCCCGAATGCCCGTGGCCCGCAAGGTCCAGAAGCACCACGCGATACTTTTTGGAGAAATGGGGCGTCTGTTGGCGCCAGTAACGGGAATCGCAGCTCCACCCATGCACGAAGACCAGGGTCGGTTCTCCGGCACCCATGACTTCGTAGGAAATAGGGGTACCGTCTTTGGACAGGACGACCCGGGGCCATTGCGCCTCGGCCGGTTTGACGCTGATGGACGAGTACAGAACCACCGTCAAGCCAACGATCAGGCGCACGAAATGCTTTCTGAATCGGCTCAACAAAACCCGCGCACTGGCTGCCGCGGCTTGAATGCCGACCAATTCCATACTCTTCCCGGGGAAATAGTCCTTCTGAAGGTCCAACAGGATCAGGCAGTTGTTCATCTTTACTCCTTATCTTCCTTGATAGCGGCCGCCCGGTTTTGAGGTGGCGTGCACTTTCTATGGTTCAAGGGAAGCCGACCAGTTGGTTCTGTTTTTCATCCCACAGCTTCAGACGAATGCCCGACAGGCTCTTCCGGATCGCGAGGGCCGGCTTGTTTCTGAGGGCCGGCACGGCATCGTAGCACGATTTGAGGCGATAGTTGGGAATGCGCGGGCTCAGATGATGGATGTGGTGGTATCCGATATTGGCCGAAAACCAGCGCAGCACCGGCGGCAAGTCATAATAAGAGCTGCCCTCCATGGCCGCCCGCAAGGCATCCCACGCTTGCCGGCGGGCCCAATAGACGCCCTCGAACTGATGTTGCACATAGAAAAGCCAGACGCCCATCAAGCCCGCAAACCAGATCACCGGCAACTGAATGAGCAGGTAGGTCCGCAAGCCGATGGTCTTGGCGGCTATCAGAACGATCACGACGATGAGCAGATTGGTGAACAGCACGCTGGCCCTGGCTTTGCGCTCCGACAGGCGTACCGGCAATCGAAAGCGCAGCAGAAAACTGAAAAGCGCGCCCAGCCCGAACAGGACCAGCGGATGACGGTAGAGCCGGTAAGACCAGCGTTTGGCCCGGGATGCTTGTTCGTACTCCGTGCGGGTCATGGTCCAGATGTCGCCGAACCCGCGGGCATCGAGGTTGGCGTAGCTGGCATGATGCCGCAGATGACTGTAACGCCAGTCGTCAAAAGGCGTGAACACCAGCACCCCCAGGGCGTGGCCGAAGAAGGTGTTGACGCGCGATCCTGGAAACAGCGAGCCATGCACGCAGTCATGGAAAAGGATGAATATCCGCACCAGAAACAAGGCGGCCACCAACGCGAGCGCCAAGGTCAACCCATAAAAATAGCCCGCTCGGATCGCCCCGATCATCAGCCACCACAGGCCGATGTAGGGAAGCAGCGTATTGGCCAACTGCCCACCGGCCTTCCAGGCACTCGGGTTGCGGTAATTTCTTAAAGTGGCATGCCACGCGGGCCATGCCTGGCCCTCGGCCTTACGCTTCCCGGACACCACCATGTCCGCACCTCCTTGTATGATTTCAATGCCATAATACAACGCGTTGCGCTGTTCAAGCGCCTTCCCATTTTAGCCACGAAACATGATAGGATCTCACATGCTTCAGGGGGAGCTGTGGATCGACGCAAAAATGTGAGGGGCGTTTCGCTATGAATAAAAATCTTTCTCTACTCATCCTTCTTTCGTGTTTTTTGCTTTGCTCAGGCTGCGGAGACGGTTCCGATGACACCGATTACCCGCCGCTCATCGTGAACAGCCTGCAGGACGCGCAAGACCCGCCCCAGGGAACCATTACCCTGCGAAGCGCCCTCGAAGAAGCCCATTCCGGACAAAGCATCCAATTCGATGCAGCCCTCGATGGCGGCACCCTTGCGCTCACCATTGTGGGAGAGGCGCACTCGATTTTAAAAGGCGAAGTCATGGGCATGCGCGAAGAACCCAGCGGGCCGGTCTCCTATTTGGTGGGCTATTTCGACCGGGACTACGGTAAATCCGCGCTGTACGCCCGCAAAAATGTGGTCATCGATGCCTCGGCACTGCCCGCGGGCATCACCCTGGCCTGGACCGGGACCGAGGATGCCCGGGTGCTGGCGGTCTACGGCAACCTGAACCTGAGCAACGTCACCATCACCGGCGGCCGCAGCGTGGCCGAAGATATCGCCACCGGCGACCCCGACGATCAGCCCTGGACCCTGGCCCGGGGCGGCGCTCTGGCGGTCTGGGGAACGGCGCGGCTCGTGAACTGCACCCTGTACGACAACCATTGCACGGGGGATTTCGATTCGTCCCGGGACCGGGGGGCTTTCGGCGGCGGCGTGTACGCCAACCGGGTGCAATTGGTCGGCTGCACGATCGGCGGCAACACGGTCACGGGCGGCGGTGCCGCGGGCGGCGGCGTCTACTCGGTGGGCGGCGCCGACGACAGTAGCGCCCAGGGCTCGACCATCGAGCGTTGCGCCGTCACCGGCAACCGCATCGCCGGCCTTTTCGTCTATGGCGCCGGGGTCTATTCCGACGGCGGCGGCATCGGCAACCGCAAACGCCTGACCTTGACCAACTGCACCATCGCCCAGAACCTGGCCGAGCCGTCCGCCGGCCTGCCGCCCTTCCTGCTGGCCATGGGCTATTGGCGCGGCGGGGCGGTGTATGTCTCCAACGGCTACCTGGACGTCATCAGTTGCACCATCACCCAAAACGAGGTGTACGGCTATCCCCGCACCGACGACCTGGGCAAACGCAACTTGGCCGGCGCCATCGCCGCCACCATCGGCAATGCCCATGCCCTGGAAGACCTGGTCATCGGCCAATCCATCGTCAGCGGCAACACGGTCTTCGAACTCGATCCGGCCGACGGTACGGTGGCCGATTCCTACGCCCACGACATCTTCACCGGCTCGCTGTTTTACTTCAAGAGCAGGGGCTACAACCGGCTGGGGGTCATCGACTTCTCCCAGATCCTGGTCCCGGTGGGTGAAAGCGGCTGGCTGTCGCTGTGCCGCAAGCACTATCCCAAACAGGGCGATGCGGACGGCGTGGCCGCGGACGCCGTGCTGAACCTGACCGACGGTGTCACCTCCTCGGAGGTGATTCTCTCGGCCGGCGTCGGGGCCGGCACTCCGGCCGCGCTCCACTACGAACCGGTCGGCAGCGCCCTGGATCGGGTGCCGGAGGCGCCGGTCACCATTGAGGAGACCTACGCCGACTACAGCATCTCCGTCGGCACCGATAACTTTTTATCGATCTTCCTCGGCCGGGTGGAGAATCATTACGGTCTGGCCGGATTCGCGGCCGACTTTACTTCGGACTTCGAAGATTTTCTGCAAACCGTCGACAGCGACGCGGAGACCGCCGGGGTCCAGCCCTATACCGCTCCCAACGGCGATCCCATCTTGACCCTAGCCGAGAGCCAATGGTTCGGCCCGGCGACCACCTGGCCCAAGGAGCTCTACAACTACCCGTACATCGAGTTCTGGCATCGGCTGGACAGCGCCCTGGCGGCCGAAGCTATTCCCGGCATGGGCCCTGAATTGATCGGCGACGGTGCCTGGCAAGCGCTCTTTTCTTCCGGTCCACTGGTTGAAAACGCCAATATCCGCATGCGGATCGGGACGGACGCCGCATCGGCCGTGCTGACCCCCACGGATCAACTAGGGAATCCGCGAGCGCGTAGTTCCGATGGGGATATTGGGGCGATTGAGGCGCAGTAATAGCGACGCGGGTCCACCGTCGTTTACAGATGCTTGAGAATCCACTGTTCCATGAGGCCCAGAACCTTTTCGCGGTGTTCCACTTTTTCGTTCATGGTCTCATGGAAAAGACCGTCGAAGGCCTCCAGGGTCTTATCTTCCGAGGCCGCCTGCTGAAAGATGTGCCGGCTGCTCTCGATGCTCACCATCCGGTCCGCCGTTCCGTGAATCAACAGCAGCGGCATCTTGAGCTCATGGGAGCGCCGAATGGCTTCGCCGGCCGCGTTCAGATACTCTTGGTAGAATTGGGTCGAGACCCGGTCATGCACCAGCGGATCGTCCAGATAGGCTTGCACGACGGCTTTTTCCGTTGAAATGTACTTGGGATCGATTTCATTGCTGACCGTGACGCGCGGGAAGAGCTTGGAGACCAGTTTGCTCATGGCCTTTTTCCATACGGGCACCGCGACGCTGGGCATCAGGGCCGGCGCGGAGAGAATCAAGGCCGCCAGATCCTCCGGATAGTTGAGCGCGTACAGTTCGGCGATCAGGCCGCCCAAGCTGTGCCCGAGCAGAATAATCGGGACCCCCGGGCTTTCCTTTTTGACCACCGTATCGATCAGGTATTTAAGGTCGCGGTGAAACTTGCCGAAGTCGTCCACATGGCCCCGGATGCCGCCGGACATGCCGCTTCCCCGGTGGTCGGATGCATAAATGGAAATCTCTTTTCCGGAAAGCGTCTCCAGAAGATTTTGATAGCGGCCGGAATGCTCTCCCAATCCATGCGAGATCACCAGAATTCCCCGGGGATTGGCCACCTGCCAGCTTTGATGGAAGATCCGGACGCGGTCCGAGGATAAAAATACGCCCATGTTGTGCTTGTACGCGGTCATGATCGAAATTCTCCTTCCAGCCGTTGCGGCATTTTTCTTTCAGTCGCTTTCGCCGTCGCCCCCCACCGCTACTATTTTATTTTGGCCGTGACGGACAGCCCTGCGGTGTCGCCGCCACTTGTAATCGTTCCGGTGCCGCGGCGCCTTACAGTCCTACCACGCCGTCAGCGTGTTTGAAAAGTCCTGGACCCAGCCGGAGGGCGGCGGAGGGTGTCGCCTTGGACAGCAGGGCAGCCGGCGACGGCGATAATGTTTGGATTATTAATTTGCCCAGAGGTGAATATGGGTCAACTTTAGTTCCACAGAGGGGTAGGGTATTTGAAAATTTTTGGTTGCAGAGCTGCCCAGCAATTTTCCGGCCACCGTAATTTTACTGTCTTTGGCGTACACCTTCGGATCGAGAAATCCTTTCTTGGATAATATGATGAGGCCTTGCGAAAGGTCTCTTGCCTTTGGCTTCAGGTCGGCGTCCAAAGGCGCTTGAATGGCAACAATGCGCGTTTCATCTTCAAAATTTCGGACTTCCAACACATACCCGCCCAGAATCAAGGTTTCGCCAATATGCCGGTTCGCTTGTTGAATGAGCTCCGGAAAAGGCATCGCCGGTAAGGCTTTCTTTTGGACAGCCGCGGGAATTGCAGCACATCCCAAGGCCAAAGCACCCCATATAGCCAGTAACCAAACTGATCTTTTCATCGCTGTGATCCTTTAAGGACTTCAGGGGTTGAAGCGGGGAATGCCCTTTACGCATCAGGTTTTTTAGCCGCTTCGACTTGCTTTGTCAATTTGCGCTCCAGAAAAAAGGGCCGCATCCCTAAAGATGCGACCCCGGCTTGGGAAAAGTATTTAGCAGAAGAATACTCTCAGATTTTCTTAATACTTATCAGGTTGCGATTGCGCTTAAGGCGCCTGGAAGAAATTGTTCAACAATTCGGCCACTTCAGCGGGCTTCTCTTCTTGCACAAAGTGAGCAGCCTCGAGTTCGACCACTTGAATGGAATCAAACCAAGCCTCAATACCGGTCAAGTATTGCGGAATGACCACGGTATCCAGATTTCCGTAGATATAAAGCGTCGGCATGGTGAATTTGCGAGGCACGCCATCCACATATCCCATAAAGAGCAGATATAGATTATACCAGCGTTGACCGTCCACGGCCATGGTGCGGTAGTAAGAAGCGCCGGTGGCAGGCGTATTTCTAATCTTGTAGGATTTGATATAGGTGTCGATGTTTTGCTGCGGCACGGGGCGATTCAGGAAAAATTGAGAGATCCAGGCCTTTTCATTGCCGGGGATCATCTCTTCCGCCAGATTGTTGGGACGCTGCTGAAAATATTGATACCAGTAGGAGGTTGCACCTTGGTCGTAGAGAACATCTCTGGCAGCCAGATTGTTCAGCAAATTGACGATAATGTGGATATTCATGATCACCATCTGGTTGATACGCGCGGGAATTGCGATGGCAACCTCCTGGGCCACCACACCACCCCAATCGTGACCGACCAGGTTAAAAGAATCGATGCCGAGTGCATCGACGATCTCGACGATATCTTTGGCCAGTTCCTGTTTTTGGTAAAGATTGACGTCTAAGGTGCGCTCGCTGTATCCCAGTCCCCGCAGGTCTGGTGCGATGATGCGCAAGGATGGATCCATTTTGGCAGCTACGCTTTCCCAGGAATAGGAGCTTTCGGGCCATCCGTGGAGCATGATAACCGGGAAACCGTTCGGGTTGCCGCTCTCTCGGTAGGCGAAAGTACCCCGTGCTACTTGTACCGTTTTAAGGGTCATATAGCCGCACGAAAGCGGTGCGATCTCATAAGCCGTGACGCACGGGACAACCATGAGGGTCAGAACTGTCATTGTCAGGGCCCACTTCAATAGCCACTTTTTCATCTACTTTATCTCCTTTGCGTGTAAAGAATTACTGTCTTGAACGGTAGACAAACGAATGTGTCGAAAATATTATTGCTCTCTTTGTCCCTCCTTTTAAGTTCAATGTGGTGTCTAATCGGGGCCGCAAATCTGCTTGTGGCTCGCCACTAAGACTGGAATGGCCTCTAATGGAAAATAAATCAAAACCTTGAGGCGTTAGCTGGCGGGGGATTAAACAAGGCCTGGTGTCAGCGCCTTGCTGTTTGCGGGGTGTAAATGAAATGTTCACCGATATATTCGAGGCAGTCGCGAACCGTCCCAGCACAAGAATCTCCGCTCAAGTCAAAATCAATCAGATCGGGGCGAATAAAACCCGCCCCAGTCATCGCAGGGACTATGCCATAGTTGGCGCCCCCAATTACTGCCTTCGGTCCCTTTCAACCCGATCAGGAACAGGCTCCCGTTATTGCCTCAGGCTCATGTCTAATTTTCCATCAACGCGGCTTGTTGTCCCCGTTTTCGGTATCTTTCATAAAACGTAAAAAAATTGGAGGGCCATAAGAGATCAACAGTTGCGGACGACTTTCCGAGAAATCTTAGGTGTGGCGTGTCCCCCTGTGGGGCGTCCCGAATTGGGACATGTCCCAGTTGCGGTTGCCCTGTAGATTTCTCTTCAAGACCCTGCATAGAAATAAGGCAACGCCCTTAGCATCGGCAAGCAGCAGCGTGATGATAAAGGTGTGGGATGTCGTGACAATCAAGACAAGCACAGGTTGGCGTATTTGAGTGCTTCCAGGTCAATCTTGATGGGTTGCTGTTGCGTGGGCAGGCGTGTTTGCGGTGCATTTCGCAGTATGCTTTTTTGTCTCAATGTGCTTCCAAAGATCGCAGAAAATCCAGACCCCTCCTGATCTCGATGCCTTTCTCGACCTTCTCATGCTTTAAGTGCAAAACGACTTGGAGGCCTGGGATACTGTACTTTTCTTTGAAAGTAAGGATGGATTTGCCGGGATTGGATTCGGACCGTTTTACTCCCAGCATCTGTTCGGGTGTATCCCCGTGGACCACGCAGAAATCGATTTCCATGCCATCTTTGGTTCTCAAGTAATTCAACGCATAGGGTTTGCCGAGGTAATCCACCAGGGCATAGACGTGCTTTAACAGGCACACCGCCACCAGATTCTCAAAGCGGGCGCCCTCATCCCCCTTGACCAGGCCGGTATCGAAAAAATAGATCTTCGGTTCCTTCAAAATGGAGCGGGCGATGTTTTTGGAAAAAGGCGCCACCCTGAAGATGATGTAGAGCGATTCGAAGATCTGAATGTATTTTTTGACGGTGTTCGGCGCGATGCCCACGTCTTCGGCGCTGTCATAATTGAGGTAAACGCTTTTGGGGAATTGCGTGGCGCTATCTTTGGCCAGCCAGGTCTTGCCGACCTGCCGGGGGCCTGTCAGGAAGACCATCTTCTTCTTGAGATCCTTCAGGACCCGCTCTTTCTATGTGCGTTCCAAATCGGCCCCCATCGCTTTGTGACTAATTTGCAATACAATGCACGATAGTCAGGGCCAGTTTGCAATCCATTGCAAAATAGTCGCGGCCCCCATTATCCTCCCTGGCCAGATAGCTTCCGCATTTAGAACAATCTATTCCGCGATAGGCGATTATCTTGGCTCCGATTTTTTTGCATAGATAGGCGCATTGCTCACCAGAGAGGGCTGTTTTTTGGCCCGAATCCGGTGAAACAAAATGTTGGGCATCGATGCCCTCTATTTTTGAAATAGGTCAGCGTGGGTTCCAGTCCGCTCGAAGACAACGCGGTCGGACTCAACCAGATAAATCAACAGCCAGTCGGATTCAATGTGGCATTCCCGTCGCCCCTTCCAGTTACCAATCAGCTTATGGTCACGATGAATGCCATCAAGTGGCTCCTCGGCCACTAAGGAACGGATGATTATTTTCAATTTTTCAAGGTTTTTACAGCGTTTTTTCATCCGCTTGGCGTCGCGTTCAAACTGCTTTGTATATGTGGGTGTCAGCATTAGATGCCTAACTTTTTGAACATGTCGTCGGCGTCTTCGCAAATGATCAGGTCACGTCCGGCATCCGTATCGGAAAACGTCTTGCGAGTGACCTCGTTAGGAATGGCTACGTCAAAAGGCAGCCCTTTTTTTAATTCTACCTGCTTATAAAACAAAGTAATCGCCTGGGTTGTGGTCAGCCCAAGCTGCTGAAAAATGTGCTCAGCCTTGCACTTTAAATCGGGTTCAATTCTGGCCCTGATGGTGGATGACTTGCCCATGGTTTGCCTCCATTCGAGTTTTTATAAACGTAGCTCAAATGGGGTACATCGTCAAGATTTGCACGAACCAGATCAAGATGTGGAGCGGCAGCGGGGCGGCATCGGGTTCGTAGCGCTCACGGTTAGAGGATTGCATGTGACTCAATGAAGGTCTTGGCCAGCCGCAAAACCTCATCTTGCTTTTCGCGGTGCGGGATATGCCCGCAGGCGGCGATGATCTCCATCCGGGAAGGCCCGCCCACTCCCTCGGCGATCCGGCGCGGGAATTCACCTGACCCGTACTCATCCGTGTCACCGTGAATTGCAAGCACAGGACAACGGACTTTAGGAAGACAAGCGTCGAGCGACCAATTCCGGAACGCCGGGGCGAGCCAGATTTCCGTCCAGGCGGCCAACACCCACCCGGCGCGCTCGCCATGCCACTTCACCAGCCTTGAAAACTGAGATGCCTTCTCGAATTCCTGCTTGGCCGCCCGAATTCCGGAAAGCGTTCGCTCTTCGACAAAGGCTTGGGCGGATTCCGTAATCACGGCCTTGCAACGCTCGGGCGCATGCGCCGCGATACTCAGCGCCATGCCACCACCGACGCTGTGCCCGAACAGGATGTACGCGTCCAATCCAAGCCCGCGGGCGACGGCCGGGAAATAGACCTCCGCCTCCTTGGCGATGAAGTCAATGGACGGGGCGTCGGTTCTACGCGAGGATCGACCAAACCCCAATCGGTCGTAAGCGATGATCGTTCTGGCGGCCTTGCTTGCGAAGATGGCAGGAAAGTCCCGCCACATATCGACTGACCCTAAAGAGTCATGCAGCAATACGATGGGGGCCTTACCACCCTGGCCAGAATCCCATTGACGCACGAAGACGTCACCGCCGGGCACCGGCACGAACGACTCACTTGCCTGAATAGTCATCTCGATTCTCTATAGCGGATGGCGCGATTGCCGAAAATGAAGTTTTTCTCCCAATTTCGATTTTCTACTGTAGGCGCGGACCTTTTACGGCAAAAAAATATCTGCAAAGGACGGCCGACATAGAGGCTCATCGTCCAACGACCCGCAGCGCTCCAATCATCAGCCTCGGATTTTGCATTCGTAAATATTCTGAGGCTCTCACAACAACAGTAGAACCAAATTTGCTTTTTCGACAGGCGCAACGTGGCCTTTATTGGCGGGAATGGAGCGTAGCGAAATCCCCGCCCGCGTGCAAGGCGTGGTTGGCAGTTCCTCTTATAGTCGGCTAATCGTCGGCACGTATCGGCCAATCTCGTGGGATCAGGGCTCGCCCTGAGGCGCGCGTCCACCGCTCGCGAGTGGCTGCTACATACCGTGAGTCGTCGGCAAAATAAGCGTGCTCAATGAGTAGCACCTGCAAGCCAGTCCTGTTAGCCGTTTCGGCGAACAGGAAGTCGATATGCTTGCGCATCGCCTGCACGTCCTCGTCCTCCCTCCGGCCCTCAATCTCGGCCTCGTCGTCATCACCGCTGGTTGGAAAATAGGGGCGACTGATCTGATCGATAACCAGCAGGCCAGGCACGGGGGACTTAGAAACCTCGAAGTAGCGTTGTAGCGCGAAGGACAGAGCGATATGCACTGCAAGATAGTTCTGGTCCGAGCCAACATCGGGAAGCCTCAGAACTGCGCCACTTCCTGCCTCGATTATGTTGACCTCCGGCTGCCGCACCGAGAAATCGATCTCGGACTCGATGCAGGGCGCCACAGTAGGCAATGCAGAGAAGGCTTCGGATGCGAAATGCGAGATCTTTGCTTCAGCTCGGCGAATCTTGATATCCTTCGCCTGACTATCAACCCGCGCCTCCAAATCAGCGATTTCGGCACGAAGTACGTTAAGGTCTCGCGCCAACTGACGCGGCTCATCAGCCGACGATTCAAGGAAGAAAGAGATGCGTCCCAACAGATGCGCCCGCAGTTGGGATAGGTCGGCTAAGCGCTTTGTTTCCTCGCTCTGGCGCAGCCATGCTCTGATCTGATTGTCTACGCCGTGCAGTTCGACGTTCAGCTTCTCTATTTCCTCCTCGATCACTCGATCATGCTCCGCGAGCTTAGGCTTCACGCGCTCTATTGCGGCGCTTTCCTCACGAACCTTCGACAAAGTTGTCTGCAGCACCCTCGCCATCTCCCGTCCTCGTTCGGAGGGTGTACGGCAGACCGGACAAATGGTGACAACTTCATTCAACTGCAGATGTTCGGCCAGCATAAGCTTCTCGCGTTGGCGGTTCACAGCGCTGTCGAAGCCGGACGCATCTTTGATTGCTGCCCTCGTCGCCTGTGACCTCCTTCGAGCCGCAGCCAGCGAGCTAAGAATCTGGCGTCGGTGCGCATGCAGCACGCCGAGTTCACTCTCACTCGGATAGGCGTTTGCATCTAACTGCGTGCTGGACACTCTCCTGAGCTGCGCAAGTAGCTCATCCTCCGTCCGGTCAACCGACGGCATAGGGGCAAGGCCAATGCGGTGTGCCTCGCCAAGTAGGCTGATCGCGCGCTGCTTAAGCGAGCTAAAGGTTGCCGCGCGAGCGCGTTCACGGGACTCCTCCTTGTCGAGCACCCGCTGTAGCTGCCGGAGACGCCGTTCATCGATGGCGCTGGCCTCGTCGGTGACGCGCAGGAAGTACGGCATGGCCGCGACGATGTCACGTGCCTTATCCGGTCTCTCCATGCCGTGGAGCAGCACCGTTTCACTGCAGATTACTTCTTTGGTCACGAAAATATACGGTGTAACAAGTCGAATTGTAGCGCGGCCGGGGGCATTTCCGAATGCATCGGGTTCACCCGGAAAGTCGCCAATTCCAAACGCACGCTCAAGGAGAGCTCTGGCAGCTCCCACCGTAGTAGCACCCTCGAACTCATCTGCCGTTGCCGGCAACGGCAGATTGCGTCCCGATGCGATAAACATACGTGTGCTGGTTTTTTGACCGACAGGTGGAATGATCCTGCCGACTACGATCTCCGCATCGCCGCAGGTCCATTTTACACCAACGGCCACGCTGCGTCGGCGAACGTGCGCAGGCAGCTCGCACTTGCTCGATCCTAAGCAGTAATCAATCGCCTTAATGAGTGTCGATTTGCCCGTCCCGGAGGCACCGGTGATGACATTCACAGCACCCGGCCGAAACGAAACGTCGCGTCGCTGCCCGGGTAGACCGAAGAAGAAAATTTTAGAGATGTTCCAGCGCGTCATACAGTGAACCCCATCATGTCGAATACCGTCTTCGTTGACCCGGCAGCAGCGAACCAGTAGCCGAGTCGCTCGGCGCGTTTGAGCGACTCGGCGGTTCCTTCGCTCAGCGCTTTGACAGTTGTCTTCTTGACTTTACGATCGCCTAAGAGCAGCCGGGCGTATTTATCCACTGCCAGTACCCGCGAGAAGCAGCCGAACCGTATGGCTTCGGTTACTATGCTCATAGACCCGTTCAGACGCTCGGTCAACCCGATTTGAATGTATGTAACCGTTCACGGGGTTAGAAAGTAAATACTACGCAATCCAAGCCAAATCAGGTTGTTGATCTTTGAAATAAGCCTGCACGAAACCTACAAGTAC
>JAKAFO010000466.1 GCA_021819735.1 Deltaproteobacteria bacterium | reverse complement strand
GGGAAGCCAGGCAAGCCATGGCCGGGCGCTGCCAGTTGGGCAACCCCATGCGCCGGGCCAATTGGCGGATATCGGACTTGTTCAGACCGGCATCGACGAGCGGCGCCACGACCCCCAGCTCCTTGGCTGCCTTGAATCCCGGGCGAAAATCGGAAAGATCGTCCACATTGGCGCCGTGGGCCAAGGTGGCGATGCCCAGTGCCGCGGCCTCCCGTTGAATACTGCCGAACAAACCGATTTTGCAATAATAGCAGCGCTCGGCGGGATTGGCAGTAAACCGCGGGTCGGCCAATTCCCGGGTCTCGAACAAGATATGGCGCACGCCCAACAGCCGCGCCATTTCGACGGCCTGCGCCTTCTCGCCCGAAGGGTGCAGTTCCGATACGCCCGTAAAGGCCACGACCCGCTCACCGAGCACCTGTTGGGCTGCGGCCAGCAAAAGGGTGCTGTCCACGCCGCCCGAAAATGCCACCCCCAGGGCAGCGTACTGTTCCAGACACCTTTTGAGCCGCGCTTCCTTGCGCGGCAACTCCTGATCGTCAGTTGTGTTCATGGTGTGCTCCTTGCTCTCCGGACCGATCCTTCCGCGACCTTGTCCCGTAAGGCCAATCGGCTGCCAGGTCATCGAGATTGCACTGGAAAAAAGGGTTTACAAAGATTATGAGTTACTCTATGTTGGCAGCTTATTCAACGGCTCATCCTTTTAATAATCATGCTCATGGCTCAGAGGGGAAATACATGGGAAAGGACAGTCTGATCAAATCCACCACCAAGAAAGCCGGATCGAAAAAAGAAAAAAAGTCATCCAAGAAGAAAACCACCGCCAAGGCAGCCGGCGCGCCCGTCACGAAAGATGCTCCGGTCAAACCCAAGTCCGCGAAAAAAGCCGAGCCGGCATTAACGCTCCAGGATCTGCTTTTAAAACAATTTTCAAGGCCCCAACTCTCTGATGATGCACCGCCTCCGGCCGTGGATCTTTCCGGCATGACCGCGCCGCCCTTGATCACCAGCACCGATCCCCAGGAAGTGGCGCGGTTGCGAGCGCTCCTGGAACGGCGCTTCAGCATGGAAGAGATCGCCGCCGCGGCCCAGGCGCCGGTTGCAATTGCGCCGCCGGTACCGCCCAAAGCGCCTGTCTCCCTGGAAGAGCTTTTGTATAAGAAGTTTTCGACGCTTGTGCCGCCGGATGATACCCCCGCGCCTGCCCAGGACCTTTCCCACCTGACGGCGCCGCCGTTTATCAGCAGCAACGATCCCCAAGAGGTCGAACGGCTGCAGGCCCTGCTGGCAAAACGCTTCAGCATGGCAGAAATCGCTGCCGCGGCCCAGGAGCCGGTCGCCATCGCACCGCCGGTCGTCGAAGCGGCACCCCAACCCCAAGAGGTCGTGTCGGTCAAGGCCCCGGAGCCTTCGCCGGCGGAACCGCCCCAAGCCGCCGAACCACCCCAAGCTGAGGTCGCTCCTCCGGCCCAGGCTGCTCCAGTACCCGAACCGGCGACCGAGTCGATCCCGGCGCAAACGCCTGAGCCCCCGATTACCGAAGCGCCGGCACCGGTGCCGACACCTGCTCCGGAACCGGTGGCGCCCAAGCTCGAGGAGAAGAAAGAAGCGCCGGCTCCCAAACCGGAGGTTATCGCGCCCCCCCCTAAAGAGGAGAGCCCGTACCAAGCCCCGCCGACCAGCCCCGCACCTGCTCCCGCCGATTCGGGATGGCGCTCTTTTAAAATCGGAATCGCCACCGCGGCGGCCGTTTTTCTACTGATCGTTTGGGGCAGCTTCAGCAACAGCGGTAAATATTTCGTGATGCCCAAAAAGGGCGCTATCGAAATCTGGCAAGGCACGTTCTCCCCCACCGGCAAAGAATTCGTGGCGGTCCTGCACGGCGTGGAGCCGGCTTCAACCGTCAAGGAATCGTACAACCGCGAAGAGATATCACCCATTTTGTGCAACTATTATATCGGCAAAGCCGATGCGCTGCTGGATGTTTCGGGCCTGCCCGATTACAAAGCCATCGCCGATTATTTGCAGCGCGCGAAAGCGTACGCCATGACCGACGAGATGCGTACGGCGGTGCAAACCCGTATCGATAACATCCAGCGGCTATCCCTGATGTACAAGGCCGAAATCGAGATCGGCAAGGGCACCGTCCCATCGCTGCAGTCGGCGGTGCAGGCGCTCAAGGAAGTCCAACGGCTCACCACGGAGCCATCCCAACTGGAAGCGCTCAATCGGAAGATTGCCGCCGCCGGCGCGGCTCTGGCCGCCTTGGAAGCCAAGGCCGGCGATGCCGCCGCCAAAGACAAGGCGGGACAGAGTTCCCCGACCGAAACGAGCCACACCGCGCCGGAGAAGTAAAACGCCGAAAAAGTTCCGCGACACCCGAGGCACACGATGCATCCAGCATCCCTCGGGTGTCTTTCATGATGTCATCGGGTCGTAAGGGTTCTTTGCCAGGGCATGCGCCGCTTAACGTCGGGATGCCGCCGCCATAACGTTCAATGTACCTTCCAACGAACGGTTGCCCGATATGAACATACGACGTTTTCTGATCATTGCCCCCACCGTGGTTGCGCTGGTATTGCTCATCTCCTTTTTCTGGGTTCCCAGCTATGAAGAGCAGACCCGCGGCAATCCGGATCGCTTGCGCCAATTCATCACCGCCGCCGGGGGCGATGCCAATCTGCTCAACCCCGTGCTCGCCGCGGACAGCACGAGCGGCCAAATCAGCGGCCTGATCTTCGAAGGCCTGCTCGATTATGATGAAAACCTGAATTACCGCGGCCGCGTAGCGCATTCCTGGCGCATTTACGAATATGCTTATTTCCAACTGAATGAAAAGAGCGCTACGGCCCGTTGGGGTCAAGTGGATGGCCCGACCCTGGTGCAAAAACTGACCGCGGCCCTGCGCGAGGAAGGCGAGGCTTGGCGGCATGTCACGGATATCTCGCTGGTGCCACCCGAAACCACCCACCAGACCGTAAGCCTGGGTGAGCCATCGGCTCAACGCCAGGTGACGCTTCGCATCCAGGCCCCGGCCCGCGTCCGCCTGACCCTGGACCATGTGGACCAGTTGCTTTTCGACCGCCTGGCGGCCTTTCTGGGCCAGGAGTACTTCTCCGACTTCGACCCCATCGGGCATGTCACGGCCGACCCGGCCCTGGAACCTTCCCAGCTCGCCGCGGCGGCCCGCCAGGCCTTACCGGCCACGATCCACAATCCGATCATCGAGTTTTACCTGCGGCCGAACGTTCGCTTTCACGACGGCCAGGCCTTGA
>JAKAFO010000465.1 GCA_021819735.1 Deltaproteobacteria bacterium | reverse complement strand
TTGGTTCGATCGAGGCAAGCACTTGCTTTATCGCGGAAGAAGATAAGGTGCGGATGTGGCGGGGAGTTTCAATCTTTTTCCCATACCCGAGCCGTTTCAAGAACTTTTCTTCAATCGGGTCGCCACCGACGACGGTGGGTGGTATCTGGAGGATCTCGGGTGGTTCAAATTCATCAGGCCGATCAGGCCCCATGGCGCGATCCCTTTTCGATGACCTGGATTTTGCGTTCATAATCCGTGTATTTACGTTCCTCATCCCCGGACCCTGCAAGTGCCTCTAGTCGCTCCAATTCATCCGGCAGTTCGACCACAGACGCGGCGTATCCATCGGCCCCCATGGTCTGGGCAATGTGGCTGTCCAGGGCTGCGCCGCCGACCATGATGCGAACATCCGGGCAGGCCCGTCGGCATCTTTCGATGGTCTCCTGCATGGCCGGAAGCGTCGTGGTCATCATGGAGGACAAACCCAGCAGTTTCGCCCGCGAGGCATTTAAGGCTTCAATGAACTGGTCCGGGCCATTGCCCGTTCCCAGCCGAAGGACGGAATATCCCATCGCGTCCATGACCCCCGAAATGATCTCGGCTCCCAATTCGTGCACATCGCCCTGAACCACGCCGACGACCACACTCGGTTTGTTTTGAGGTTCCGCTAATCGCGGCTTGAGACAACCGACACCCGCATGCAGCGCATCCACCGATAGCAGGAATTCGGCTACCGTGGCCGCGGCGGCGGCCAGTTTTTTCCGAGCCTCGTGAAGTCCCGACGTAAGCGCCGACAAAAGGGAAGGCGCCTCGAATGCGTCGGTCTCTCCCGTTCGAAAAATCCGCAGGACTTCTTCGGGTTGCCCCACGAAAACGGCCCGGCTCAAATCCTCTAAAATGGACGCTGCCGATGGCATTGGACGATTCCTCCCCGGCCCTTCAAGAATACTTCTCGGCCGCCTTGATCATGGCGAAAGCGTTATCGAGGGAAATGTTGGGTGGATACTCACAACCCGGCGCAAGGACATAACCCCCGTTGCGTCCCAGAATATCGATTTGGCGCGCGCACGCCTCCATGACCTCGGCCGGCGTTCCGTTGACCAGAAGCGGTGTGGGGATGTGGCCCACCATGGTAACGACCTCGCCGTATTTCTCCTTCAACTCTTTGGGGCTGCTGCAATCATCCGGCAGGTGGGCGAAACTGATGAAGGCCGGTTCCATGGAGCGTATTTGGGCATCGAAATACAGACCATGGCCGCAGTTGTGGATGCCCACAAAGCCCCCGCTCTCCCGGATGCAGGCCGCGATCTCCCGGACGAAAGGCCCTTCCAGTTCCTCCCAGGTTTTCTTCGGAAGGGCGTTCAATGAGGCATACAGGGTGTCGATCGTAACCGCCTGGACCCCTTTTTCGCATTGCGCCCTGGTAAAATCGACCAGCGTCTCGGTGATTGCCGCGCAGGCCTTCCGGACGTGGTTCGGATAATTGAGACAATCCTTGAAGAACTTTCCCGCTCCCCGCATCATCGACAGAACCCCGAGGGGACCGTAGACAAAACCCGATACCACCGCCTTCCACCCCACGCGGCGGGTCATGATATCGCAAAGCTTCACCAGTTCGTTCATCCGGCCTGCTTGGGAACGGAAATCGATGGGTTTGATTTTGAGGTAGTCATCCACATCGCGTATCCACGGATTCAGATAGTTGGGATGCGCCGTGGAGTTTTCGGGATAAATCATCTCCTGTCCGAAGTCCGCGGCCTCTACGGAAAGATCGAGCAGCAGCACGATCAATTCCGCCCCTAAAAAATCCACGGAAGCGCAGAAAACCTCGGCCGCTTTTTCCGCCGATCGGGAATAATCGGGGAAGGAAACGCCGATGATCCGCCGGGCCGCTGCGTTGGTAATGGGCGCCACCGGCACCTGGTCCGGTTCTTTGTGGTGCAGGGATGTGATCACGCGTTCGAGGGGCGAAAGTCGCGACACCTTGCCCCGTGCGTGAGACAGACCGGCAAGCGACTTAAGAAGACCCGAAGGGATATGCCCGGGCATGGGGCATTGCCCTTGAACCAAACGTTCAATGACTTTGCGCAGGGCCATATTGGGCTTCTTTTTGATTAAAGTTAAAAGTGGAACTTATCACTTTTAACGCCGCCCAACTAAAAAAGTCAATATATAACCTTGAGTCAAATGGATAGAGAACGATCACCGGGGAAGGTTTCCGGTAAAGCTATTGAATGCCGTCTTTCTTCTTGAAAGAAGATTTCTACGGGAAGAAATAAAGATGCCTGCGGTTGCCGTAAAAGCAGCTATTCAATCAAACGATGCAACTGCTGCATCAAGCCGTCCAAGTCGGCATCCTCGAAGCAATACCGAAGTTTTAAATGGCGCCGGCGCAAGGCATTTACTTCAGTCTTGACCGTTTTGTCGCGCGCGATGACATCGGCCATGAGCTGCGCCAGAGTCTCGAAATCCGCGGCCGCCATGCCGAAGCGCGTCATTTCGGCCACTCCCAGACGCAGGGCGCCGGCGGCGGTGAAACCCTCTTCTTCAGGGGCCGCCTGATAATTGCAGATGATGTCGTTGGCCTCTAGCCTCTGGGCGATGGCCGGCCCCTGGGCATAGCCCACGCGCACGATCACCTGGTGGGTTTCGGTAAAGCCGATGGCCGGGTCGCCGGCCACGCCCAGGCCGCAGCGGTGCAGGGCCTGGGCGAAGGCCTTGGCGTTGGCGATCACCTGGGGTTGATAATGGGCCTTGAAGGCGTTCATCTCCATGGCGGCCACCAGCAGGCCCAGCAGGGTGCCCAGGTGGTGGTTGCTCACTGCCCCGGGAAAGGCGCGGCGCTGAACGGCTTCCCACAGAGATAACTCCATGGGCTCGGTCAAGTTCAGGTCGGCGGCTACCACGCCGCGCTGGGTGCCGAAGAAGGTTTTGTGGGTCGAACCGGTCACCAGGTCGGCCCCCTCGCGGAACGGTTCCTGAAAGTGCGGGCCGCATAACCCCAGCACATGGGCCATGTCGTACATCAGCACCGTATCCAGGCCCAGATCGTCGATCATCCGGCGCATGGCCGCCACGGGCTCCTTGTGCAGGGTCATGCTCTTGCCCAATATGATCAGCTCAGGCCGGTGGCGGGCCAACAGCTCACCGCAGGCCTCGACGTCCACCGCAAATGGGTTGTGGGCCAGGGTGGGAAAATTGACCATGGCCGGCCGCTCGGTGGTCGGGTCGCGCCGCACATAGTCCCGCAGGGCGCCCATGGGTTGGGCGCTCAGGTGGCCGCCCTTGATGATGTGGTGGT
>JAKAFO010000464.1 GCA_021819735.1 Deltaproteobacteria bacterium | reverse complement strand
GGTTGTCCATTTCAGCCGCAATGATACCGGCGGTATGCGTGCCGTGATAGTCGCTGCCGTCCACATCCTCAGGGTTGTCATCGGTTCCCGGATCCCCGTCACCGTCGTTGTCCAGGTCACTGATGAAATCGTAGCCATTGACGATTTTGTTCGTTATGTCCGGGTGACCTGAAACGATGCCGGTGTCGATCACCGCCACGATGACATCCGAACTGCCCGGGGTCCGGTCCCAGGCCTCCGGCAGGTGGAGCATGGGAAGGTGCCACTGTAAAGGGTAGAGCGGGTCATTGGGCGTATGGTACGGACGGCGGATGAAGTTGGGCTGGGCATGGGCCACGTCGGGCTGCCGGCGCAGGGCCTGGACCAGGCGCAGGGTCTCTTGCTTGGCGATCTTGATCTCCTCGGCCTGGGTTCGGGTCCGGCCGGAAGCTTTAGCTTTGCTGCGCGGGAGGTTGAGGCGCTGGAAGACCGTCTGGCGGTCTTCGGCCCGCAGGCGCATCCAACCTTTGCCGGCCGTCGAAACCGTCTTCAGCCCCGTGCGGCGGGCAAAGTCGGACATGGCGGCTCGCCCGGCAGCCTGCCGGGTTTGATCCTGCTTGAGCTGCACCAGTACTTCGCCGGGCACGAAATCGCTGCTTTGCGCCAAGGGCGCGACCCCCGGCAGGTCGCTCACCGTACCGACTATGAGCTGATACGCGGTGGCGCCGGAAACGATGCGCACCTGGATGTAGTAAGTCCCGCTGGCCTCGGTCATGAGGGCGGCATGCCGGGTGATGTCGGTCTCGTCGGCCACCAGGGTGCCGTTGAGGTCATGCAGGCTGAGCGCCACCGTGGCGCTGCTGTCGTCGGGCAGCGCCAGTCGGATGGTCGTGCCGGCTTCCAGTGCCGTCTGAAAGATATCAGTGGTATCCCCTTCCAGATAGGAGTTGCCATCTTCCCCTTCGCCGGGTCGATTGAGGTACCCGCCGATCAGGCCGGGCACCGTGACAATTTCCTGGGCGGAGGAGAAGCCGTTGTTGGTGATCGGCGTCGTGCCGGTATCATTCACATCGCTGTCCGTTTGATTGCCGGCCGCGGCCATGATGGTCCCGCTGATGGTGTACGTGGGAGGTGGGGAACTGTCGCCGCCCCCGCCGCCACATGTCCAGAAGAGGAGGGGGCAACAGACGAACACAAACCAGCCGATAGGTTTCATGAGTTGCATTGTTTTATCCATTCCTTGGTGGGGAGGAGGTTTATCTACCTTCTTATGTACGAGCGGTTCATAGATGCGGCCGCATTATCGGGAGGCATAACACCTTTGTCAAGCAGCCTTTGGATGCCGGATCGGCCCTGGTGGCCAAGGATGCATACATATGCAATTCGCTTTTGGCGCAAACTCCGGATCTATTATCAATCATGGAAATTTAAAAAAATAATGAACTAAAACTTAATTGACCGTATTGACACATCCAATTTGGTTTTTAATATTTTCGCATCCGTTCAGCGCCGCTAACTGCGGGCATGCCCGTGTGGCAAAGGATAGTTTAATTCAACAAAGGAGGTTCGCCATGTTTTTTCCCAGAGTTTTTGGAATGCCGACTTTCGGATCGATGCGGCCCTTCGAAGAGCTGAGCCGCATGCGCAGACAAATGGATCGCATTATGGATTCCTTCGTGGAACCGCAGCTCCAGGGATTGCGATCCGGCGTATTCCCGGCCATCAACTTGACCGAGGACGATAACCATTTCTACCTGCGGGCGGAACTGCCTGGTGTGAAAGCCGAAGACCTCGACATTCAAGCCACCGGCCGAAACGTGACCATTGTGGGTGAACGCAAACTGGATACCGAAGATGCCTCGGCCAGGTATCATCGTCGCGAACGGGAGGGCGGCCGCTTTTCGCGTGCTCTGGCCATGCCCAAGGAGATCGATGCCGATCGCGTCGAAGCCAGAATGCAGAACGGGATGCTGACCCTCAAGGTGCCCAAATCCGAATCGGCCAAACCCCGTCGCATCGCCATCGGCAGTTGAGCCTTATGCCTACGAAAGGAGGAATCCGCCATGACCACCGACACCCAAAAAGAGATGACGGTTAAAGAGAAAAAAGAGTTGACCACGCCGGCCGAACAGACCCGTCCGGGTGCACTCTTCGTACCCAATGTGGACATATTTGAAACCGACAAGCAGATCACCCTTTTGGCCGACCTGCCGGGTGTCACCGGCGAGAGCCTGACCATCGATCTGCGTGACAACATTTTGACCCTCAGCGGTGAAGTGCGGCCATTCGAAGGTCCGGAAGAAAAGGACCTGCTCATCGAGTATGAAATCGGCAAGTACTATCGTCAATTTACGCTCTCGGACGTGATCGCTCAGGATAAGATCGATGCCCAACTCAAGGATGGCGTCTTGCGTCTGACGCTGCCCAAAGTGGAAAAGGCCAAGCCGCGTACCATCACGGTTTCGGCCGGATAATCATAGATCTGGAAACAATATCCCCCCGTCCCCAATCCCCCGGAAAGAGGCGGGCAATGGCCGCGCCGCCCGCCTCTCCCCCCTTCTTCGCAGGATACAAAACAGCCGAATAAAATTCATGGATGCGCGGATTTGAAGTTGAAATTAATTAATGAATGCCGTATAGAAAAATGAAAAACAGTGTGCATTTTTTTGTACTTGGCGAGTAGGTTTGGCGACCGCCAGCACGCGGATTTTTGCCATCCCGGCTTTCTCAAAAAGCCTTGGCCCATAAACCCTAAAGCATACCAACATCAAAGAAATGAGGTGCGATTCCCGACGCTTAAGCCGGTCCGCGGAAGGCTATCGAGTTCGCTGTTTTTGACAGTGGCATGCATGTTGCTAAATTCTGTAGAAAAATTGCTCAGCGAGACTGCTAAAGAAACTGGTGTCAATGCCGAACAACCTCTTGCAGAAGCGTAAAAAGAAGGGGCCTAAGACGATGCCGAGCCAAAACCGCAGAGAGTTTATCAAAATGGGATTGGGTGCCTTTGTGGGAACCATGCTGCCTTGGGCGGCCATGGCCAAGCCCCTTAAAGGATTCGATGCGCGGCGCAGCCTTTCCTTCTATAACACCCATACGGACGAAAAATGCGAGGTGTGCTACTTCGACGAGGTGGGTTACCGGCCCGAAGCCTTGGATCGGATCAACCACATCTTACGGGATCATCGCACCGACACGATCAAGGAGATCGATCCCAACCTGCTCGACCTGCTGTTCACGCTTAAATGCCGTATCAGCCCCAGAGATCCCTTTCATGTCATTTCCGGCTACCGTTCTCCCCAGACCAATGAGCG
>JAKAFO010000118.1 GCA_021819735.1 Deltaproteobacteria bacterium | reverse complement strand
CTGCTCTGGCAGTATCGCAAGGAGAAGCGGGCCAAGTCCACGGTCTCCGATTCGCTGCTCACGTTGCTGCGTCACGAATCGTGGCAACTGATCCAGGACGAGGCGCACGGCGAAGCCGATGCGGCGGCGGACACCGATTTCGCCCGGCGCGAGCAGCACTGGTTCGATTTCGTCAACCGGGCCTCCAAGCGGGTCATGCTGCACTTCGGCAATCATTTTCTGGATCATCTGTCCGGCGCCAATCTCTTCAATGTCTTTTCCACCATCGGATCGGCCGGCGGTCTCTACACCCTGCTGGCCCCTTACTTCGTGGCGTATGCCCAGTTCGCCAAGGACCGCGGTTTCAGCGAAACGGTGCGGCGGCATTTCGATGCCGGCGGCGGTGGGGGCCAGGCGAAGCATTTCAAGTTCGCCCATTTCACCGACACCTACTACGAAGTCAACGGCGTGGCCCAAACCCTGCAACAGCAGGTGCACTTTGCCCTGAAGAACCACAAGGACTACACCCTGATTACCTGCGATGCCTACGGCCAGGGCGACCAGCCCGGAGTGCGCAACTTCGCACCCATCGGCACCTACGAGCTGCCCGAGTATCCCGAGCAGAAGATCTTCTATCCGCCCTTTCTGGAGATGCTGGCCTACTGCTACGACCAGGGCATCGAGCATATCCACTCGGCCACCCCCGGGCCGGTCGGTCTGGCGGCCCTGGCCATCGCCCGCATCCTCAAGCTGCCCATCACCGGCACGTATCACACGGCCATTCCCCAGTACGCCCAGGTCCTCACCGGCGACGAGGGCATCGCCGAGCTGGCCTGGAAGTACGTGCTCTGGTACTACGACCAGATGGACGTGATCTATGCCCCCTCCCAGGCCACGCGCGACGAGCTGGTGGCCAAGGGCATCAATCCATCCAAGGTGCGCGTCTACCCCCGGGGCATCGACATCGAGCGCTTCCATCCGGCCAAGCGCAACGGGATCTTCAAGAAACAGTACCGTCTGCCCGAAGGCACCCGGCTGCTCTACGTGGGACGGGTCTCCAAGGAGAAGAACCTGCACCTGCTGGCCGATGCCTTCGAACGCCTGGTGGCCGAAGGCCGGCCGGTCCAGTTGGTGGTGGTGGGCGACGGTCCCTATCTGGCGGAGATGAAGGTCCGCCTCAACGGCCGGCCCTGCTGTTTCACCGGCTACCTCAACGGCGAGGCCCTGGCCGCGGTGTATGCCTCGGCCGACCTGTTCGTCTTCCCCAGCACCACCGACACCTTCGGCAACGTGGTGCTCGAAGCCCAGGCCTCGGGCATCCCGGTGATTGTCAGTGACCAGGGCGGCCCGTGCGAAAACATCCTCGACGGACGTACCGGCCTCGTCTGCCAGGCCGACGACGCCGACAGCCTGCTGGCCGCCATCCGCACCCTGCTGACCGCGCCCGAACGGCGCCGCGCCATGGGCCAGGTCGCCCGCCACTACCTCGAAGAACGCTCCTTCGAAAACGCCTTCCTCAGCCTCTGGGAGCAGTACCAGGCGCCCCTTCCGGAGCCGGCCGCCCTGCGCGCGGCGGGGTGATGCTTGGGAAATCGCAATTCTAGGTGAACGTGCGTGTCCTGCGCTCAAGCCGGGAAACCCACCTGAAAAGATCCTCCCCCCGACACAATTCCACTCAACGATTACAGCACCATGACCGATATATTCGAAAGGCGGTGCTTTCTCTTTGCTCGGAACCATGTGATTCCCTCGAAAGGACGCAGCGTGAAAAAGCTTATGTGTTTAGGATGGATGTTAAGCGCGGCAGCAGGTCTGGCGCTGATAACCGCATTCGGATGCACGCTTCAGCAAAAAGGTCTGGACGAAGAATATCGCATCCCGGTTCAGGCGGTTCGAGCCGAAGAGACCTTCAGCGAAGGCAAAAATCGCTTCATGGTGCGCCAGACGGTGGACCTGTTCCGGAAACATGCGAGCCCACATACCACTAATGCCGAAGCCGCTCAGTTTTTGGAAGCGGTCTGTCATGCCGTGACTTTCGCGAGCGACGCGCAAACTTATCACGAGCTGGAGCAAAAAGGTGCCCGACTGATGTCGGCAGGCTGCAACGACCCGCTGGCGCGCCTGTGGTACGGGCAAATGCTTTTCATAACGAAACAGGACGCGGCGGCCGAACCTTATCTGTTGAGCGTCTATCAATGGGATCAGAATTCCTACCCGGACCTTCACGCATTCCTTGCGCTCAGATCTTTGGCTTGCATTGCCGCGCGCCGGGACCAACTCCGGCCGGATGAAGCGAAGATGCACCTGGGCAATGCATTGGGCGCGCTGAGTGTGGCCATAGGCAATCATGAATTTTCAGACGACGAAATCCAGATCGCGTACCGCTGGCTGACCGAAACAAGCGACACCCATTTCGATAAATGGGATTTTGTGCTTACCCAATTGGAACGGCAGGGCGGGGCGGATGCCTGGTTTATGGACATGCTGCGCGGTGAGCGGGAATTGGACCTGGGCTGGAAGGCGCGCGGCACGGGTCTGGCCCATACCGTGTCCGATGAGGGTTGGGAAAAATTCGCCAAACACCTCGGTAAGGCCCGCGGCTTCATGATGACGGCCTGGCAGGCGCACCCCGAACGTCCCGAAGCGGCCGTCGGCATGATGAAGATCACCCGCGCAGGCCATGGAAACCCGGGCGAGAGCGAGACCTTCTGGTTCAACCGGGCAGTGCAGGGCCAAATGGATTATTTGGAAGCGTATAGGGAGTTGCTCTACGCCTTGCGGCCGCGTTGGGGCGGCAGTCATGCGCAGATGCTCTCATTCGGCCATGCTTGTCTTGCCACGGAACGGTTCGACACCGAAGTGCCGCTTTTCTACCTCTATACGCTCAGGGCTATCGCCAATGAAATGAAGGGAAACCGCTGGCGGCTGCCGTTTCGGGATGCGCGCGAGCAAAAAAAATTGGCATACTTGTTCGACAAGCTACAGCAGGAACCCCGGCGCAGCCGGCAACAGGCGCGCATCCTGGCCCAGCACGCCATGGTCCGGGCATGGGGCGGCGATTATGAAACGGCCCGACAGATGCTTGCATCGGCTGGCGATGTGGACCTGGCCGACGGTTTCTTCAATCTGAGCATTTCTTTCGCCGAAGCCTCCCGGCCAGAGGTCGAAGCCGAACTGCGCGCTTTCACCGGGCCTCACAAGGAAACCTTGATCCAGGCGGAAGCCTTGGAATTTCAGGACCGAGCCGACGAGGCCCGCCGCCATTTCGAGGATGGCCTGACGGCGTATCGTAATGATCCCGAAATTTACGCCTATCTGCGGAAGCGCCTCGCCTTGCTGCGTCTCGACTTGCCCATGGAGGATAGTGCCGAACCCCCCTTGATCGTGGCCGCCCGCGAAAACCGATCGGATGTGGCCCTTTTCCTGCTCGATCAAAAGGCCGCTGTCGATGTGGCCGGTGATGATCGCTGGCGACCGCTCCACTGGGCCGCCAACCGCAACCACATCCAAATGGCCGGTCTGCTGCTCGACCGGGGCGCCGACCCCAACGCGCCCAATTGCGGCGATTTCACGCCGCTGCATCTGGCGATCAAGAAGAACCACATGGAAATGGTGAAATTGTTGGTTGCCAGGGGCGCCAGCCTCAACGCCGTCAGTATCAGCCGTTGGGCACCGCTGCACTACGCCCTTCACTGCGGCCGTACCGATCTGGCCCGCTGGATCATCCAGAACGGCGCGGATATCCATGCCCGCGGCGAATGGGGCTGGACCCCCTTGATGTTCGCCGTCAGCTATGGGCAGGCCGATATTGCACGTTTGCTGATCGCCCAAGGCGCGCGCGTCGATGAGAAATCCGACCAGGGCTGGCCACCTCTGCTGATTATGACCTGGGACGGCAATGAGGCGATGGTCAAGCTTCTGCTCGAGAACGGCGCGGACAAGACGTTCGCCCTTGACGACGGAAGCACGGCCCTATCGATCGCGCGCCAGCGAAACTTCAAGTCGATCGAACTTTTGCTGCAAAACCAAACCAGCAACCCGTCCCTTCAGGACCAATAGTCGTTTGGACGGCAGCCGGGCCGGCATTCCATATATCCGCACTGGCACCAACGGGTTCCTGCTGCCGGGCGCCGAATGACGCGCTCATGTGCACCCTGCTGGCCGCCCCCGAACGGCGCCGCACCATGGGCCAGGCCGCCCGCCACTACCTCGAAGAACGTTCCTTCGAAAACGCCCTCCTCAGCCTCTGGGAGCAGTACCAGGCGTCATTGCCGGCCCCGGCCGCCCTGCGCGCGGCGGGCTGATCGGCGCAAAGGACGGCGCCTTGCGCCTTGACAAACGGTGAACGGCTTCATAATTCATCCCAGGGTCGATGCGCCACCGAATCGATCCGGGGAGGAATGGACCGTGAGCACCACCGCTGAAGAGATCTACCGCCGGTTGCACGACTGGCTCCTTGCGCACATCCGAAGCTTTGCCATCCCGGACGAAACCACACGGCGCCATTTCGATCTCAAGCGCACCCATTCGCTGAAGGTGGCCGAAGAGATCGACCGCCTCGGCCGGGCCCTGGGGCTCGCATCGCGCGCGCTCCTGATCGCCCGGGTCATCGGGCTGCTCCACGACGCCGGCCGGTTCGAACAGTACGACCGCTACCGCACCTACAACGACGCCGCCTCCATGGACCACGGCGCCCTGGGGGCGGCCATCGTGTCGTCCAACGGCCTGCTGGCGGCCTTCGATAGCTCAGAGGCGCAGGTCATCACCCAGGCCATCCTGCATCACAACAAGGTGGCGCTGCCCGAAAACCTCTCCGCCGAGGCGCTCTTCTTTTTGAAGCTGATCCGCGACGCCGACAAGCTGGACATCTACCGGGTGGTCATGGAGAACATGGCCGCCGCGGATCAGGCGCTCTTCAAGGTGCTTTTGCCCGGCAACGAGGATGCGTCCGAGGAGCTATCCGCGATTCTGATGCGCGGCGACGGCGTGAATTACCAGTTGGCCCGCAACGCCACCGATCGCCTGCTGATGCACGTGGGCTGGGTCTTCGACATCAATTTCCGGCCCACCCTGCGCGCCATCGCCGACCGCGGCTGCCTGGAAACCATTGCCGCCGCCCTGCCGCCCACCCCGCGGGTCACCCAGATCATAACCAAGGCCCGCAACCATCTGGCCGCGACCCTGGCCGACGGGCCTCCGGGCCTGCCCGCGCAAAGCTGAACGCCATCCCTCACCAGCGCCGACCATCTATCACATTGACAGAACCCCATCCCGCGGACTAAGGATGACCATACACTCCGCCTGAAAATGCAATCTCAAGATTCGGACAGCACGAAAAAAGCACATTCACGAAGTCGCGTCCCATCCGCACCAAGGCAATTGGTTAATGGATGTTTGCTTTTTGACACATATGTCTGGGAAAACATTTGCAAGCGCTTCGATCCGGTGGAATAGCAGAGCGATTATGCCGGTGCGTCTATCCAACTCGAACGACTTTCCCCATTGGCTGAAACTCGCCAAAGAGGTCGAGCCCTTGTTCGGCCCCATGGTCGATGATCCGAATTTTTGCGATGGTCTGAGGAAGGCCATCCGCGAAGGGCAGGCCATCTGCTTCGTCGAAGGCGGTAAAGCCGGCGGCAGCGAGGCTCTCCTCGGCGGCATCCTGATATCCAGAGCAGCCAACGAAATCCTCTGGCTCGCCGTGGCCGAGCGCAGCCGGGGCCGGAGGATCGGCAGCGCCCTGCTCGCCGAAGCCCTCGGCCGCCTGGATCGCACCCGGCCGATCACGGTGACCACCTTCGAGCGGAGCCTCGCGGCCGGCATACCGGCCAGACGGCTGTATGAGTCGGTTGGATTCCACTATACCGGTGAGGCCGGGTTGAACCCGGCCGGTATTCCCACGGTGGTCATGACGCTCGTATAGTTCCATGACGGCGCACCCCGGAGACCGCTTGATCGGGTCAGGGCGCAGCGACGTGTTGCAGGCGGTGAGGGAGGTTCACGATTCACACCGTAAAGCGTCCCACCAACCCCTTGAGCTGATCGGCCAGGCGCGACAGCTCTTCTGCATTTTGATGAACCTGGGCGTTGCTGCGCGTCATGCCGTCCACGGAAGCATTGACTTCCGAAAGCTCGCCGGCGATCTGCGCCGACGCGCTGGAACTTTGGGCCACGGTTTGATTCACGTCGCGGATACCGTCGGAGACTTGCACCACGTTGGCGGCGATGTCGCGCGTGGTGGTGGTTTGCTCTTCCATGGCGCCGGCGATGCCGGAGACAAAGTCGTTGACCTTGGTGATGATGCGGCCGATCTCTTGAATTTTCTGGATGGCGGTTTCCACGGCGGTTTGGATGCCGCGGTTTTTCTCCTTGATCTCGATGCTGGAGGCCGCGGTCTGATTGGCGAGCTCCTTGATCTCCTTGGCGACCACGGCAAATCCCCGGCCGGCCTCGCCCGCGCGCGCGGCCTCGATGGTGGCATTGAGCGCCAACAGGTTGGTCTGGGCGGAAATCTCGGTGATGCTTTCGGTGGCCTTGGCGATATCCTTGGCCGATATGTCCAGGTCGCTCATCATGCTGACAGAGGCTTGCGCCTCGGCCACTGCGCCGGCGCTGATGCCGTGGGCTTCGGCCACATTCTGCACGATCTCGGTGATGACGGCATTCATCTGCTCGGCGGCCGCGGCTACCGTGCTGATATTTTGGGTGGCTTGACCCATTACATCGGCTACGGATTGCATGCCGTGGCTCATCTGGCCGGCCGAGACCGCCACGGCATTGGAGCGGGTCTGCATGCTGGCCGAATTCGAGGAGATGTTGGTCGCCAGGCCGGCCAGATGCACGGCGGAGGTGCCCAGCGCTTCGGCATTGGCGGCGATATCGCGGATCATGTGCTGCAATTTTTCGATGAAGCGGTTGAAGGCGCTCGACAGCATGCCGATTTCATCCTGGCTGTCGACGACGATGCGGGCGGTCAAATCGCCCTGGCCCTCGGCGATATCCTGCACGCGCTCGTTCATGCGCTTCAAGGGGACGGCCACGAATTTGCGCACCACGATGTACAACACCAGGAGCAGCACGGCAACGATGCCGGCCAGGGAGCAGATCGCATTGCGAAGCAACGATCGGCGCATCACGGTCTGGAGCTCGGCGGCGCCTTGCCTGGCCTTGGCCAGGGCGGCCTTGGAAAACCGGAAATGGGTATAGCCGCCCACTTCGCCCGGTTTCCAGCCCAGATGGCAGCGCACGCAATCGCCGGTCACCATCTGGGGCTGGACGATCTCGAAGGCTTCGGCCGTCCAGCGCGACACCATTTTGGGCTCGGCTGCCATTTGGGTTTGGATCTCTTCGGGCAGTTGGGTGGAGAGATAGGTTTCGTTGGTCGAGTGGGTGACCTTTGCCTGGCGGTTGTGCAGGGAGAATTCCAGCAGCCCGTCGATGTCGCGTTGCTCGGCCAGGATGCGATTGAACTTCTCCATCTCGCCGCGTTCCAGGGAGCCGGCCACGGCATGTTCGATGGATCGGAAGATGTTCTTGGCGAAGAGCTCTTCGCGTTTCTGAAGCAGAAGTAAATTCTCCTGGGAGAATCGGGCGATATGGGCGTTGACCGACAGGTACTGGATCAGTTGCGCGCAGGCCGCCACCGCCACGATGGCCACCAACAGGGAGAGCATCAATTTGATGTGCAGCTTCATGCCTTGTCCGCCTTGATTTGGGCTTGTTCCGATTTCCGGTAGAAGGGCAACGTTTTGGAGCGGGAGAATTCTTTGCTGCTGCAACCGATGCAGGGCGCGCCGGCATTGATGCAGAAATTGGTGCCGGCGTTCCACAGCCGCGTGGGACAATCGGCATGGGTGACCGGCCCCAGGCAGCCCAGCTTGAACAGGCAGCCGCGGTCGGAAAAGTGCTCGGCGAAGTTTTCGCGTTCATAATCGGCGAAGCGCGGGCACTGGTCATGGACCAGGCGGTCGAAGAACATCCTGGGCGCGCCGTCGGCGTTGAGCTCGGGCACGCCGAAGGCCAGCACCTGCACCAGGGTGCCCACCAGCCAGTCGGGATGCACCGGGCAGCCGGGAATGGCGATCAGGGGCTTGGCGATGTTGTTGGCCTGCAAGTACTCCCGGGCGCTCTGGGAGCCGGTGGGGTTGTTCTCCGCGGCCGGGATGCCGCCGTAGCAGGCGCAGGCGCCGACCGTGACGATGGCGTCGGCCGCCGCGGCCGCCCGCAGCAGTTGCTGGGCGAAGGGTTCGCCGCCGATGACGCACGCCTCGGGCATGGCGGCCGGCACGGCGCCCTCCACGGCCAGCAGGTAGCCGCCGCGCCGGATGTTGTCATTGAGCACGGTCATGCCCAGTTCGCCGGTGGCCGTGGACAGCGTCCCGTGAAACTGCATGGAGACATAGCGCGTCAGAAGGGCGACCGGATCGGGGTGGACCGCATTGAGCAGCGATACCGAACAGCCCGAACAGCTTTGGCCTTGGAGCCACAACAAGGGCGCCTGGCCGGAAGCCAAGGTCTGTACGGCCCGGGCCACGGCGGGCAGCGCGGTGGCGCTCACTCCCAGGAGGGCGGCGAGCTTGGCGCTCAAGAGCATGAACTGGCGTCGACTGATTTCCGGCATGTTGTTCTCCATCCTGATCTCTTAATGGACCGCGCAGGCGATGCACGGATCGAACGAGCGCACCACCCGCACCGCTTCCAGGGGCTGCTTGGCATCCGCGATGGGCGTGCCGATCAAGGCTTGCTCGACCGCGCCCGGACGGCCCTGGTCATCCCGGGGGGAACAGTTCCAGGTGGTGGGCACGACGCACTGGTAGTGGCCGATTTTATGATCGTCGATCTCCAGCCAATGGCCCAGGGCGCCCCGGGGCGCTTCGCACAGGCCATGGCCCTGGGCCTGTTTGGGGATCGAAAACTCGGCGCACGACGGAGCGCCGGGCTTGAGCCGGGCCAGCCAGTGTTCGCAGCGATCGGCCACCAGCTTGCATTCGATGGCCCGGGCCGCATGCCGGCCCATGGTCGAGACCAGATCCTCCAGGGTCAGATTCAGTTGCCGCACGACATGATCCACCCATTGGCGCGCCTCGGTGTTTTTCCCTTGCAGGTAAAGGACCAGCAGGCGGGCCAGGGGGCCCACTTCCACCACCTGACCCTGGTAGCGCGGCGCCTTGAGCCAGGTATAGGCCTCCGGCTTGCGCGGATCGGGTTCGGTGCGACCGGCCCCCGGGCGCAGACCCGAAGGCGAATTATAAAACGAGTAGCGCACATCTTCGGTGATCAGGCCCGGGTCCAGGGCGCTAAGCTTGCCGGCGCCGACCACCCCGCCGGGCAGGAATTTGTCCTTGCCGTCATCGCTTTCCAAAAATCCGCCATAGGCCAAGAAGGTTCCGCACCCTTTGCCCAGCTTGAAATAGTCCGGGAAGGCGGCGGCCACCGCCAGCACATCGGGCAGGTAGCATTGGTCGATGAAGGTGCGCAGTTCGTGAAGCATGGCGCCATAGGCGGCAATCTTCTGGGCCGTCACCTGTTCGGTGACCCCGCCGGGCACCAGGGAGGCCACATGGGGCATCTTTCCGGCAAAGAGCGCCGCCATCTGGTGCGCCAGGGCGCGCATGCGCAAGCCCGCAAGATAGTTCTTGATGGCGCCGGCGTTGGCCTCGGTGCCGTTCAGGTAGTGACCTTCGTAGCGCGGAAAAAAGGGCGCGCCCGGGTAAACGGCCGAGGAACTTTTCTGGGAGAGCACCCAGCTTTTGAATTGGAGCAGTTCGGCATCCTTGCCGCTGTATTGGGCAATGGCCTCCAGATCCACGAAATCCACGGCCGCCAGATGGTAGAAATGGATGATATGGCTCTGGATGTAGTTGGCGCCTAGAATCAGATTGCGCATTAGGCGGCCGTTTTCCGGGGGAGTAATCCCGTAGGCCTGCTCCTGGGCCAGTACCGACGCCATGCCGTGGGAAACCGGGCAGACGCCGCAGATGCGCTGGGTGATCTGTTGGGCGTCCAGAGGATCGCGGCCCTTGAGGATCGTTTCGAAGCCGCGGAACATTTCGCCCTTGCAAAAAGCACCCGCCACCCGCCCCGCATCGACTTCAATATGGACCGCCAAATGGCCCTCGATGCGGGTGATGGGATCAATCGTGATTTTTTCAACCATCCGGATCGAATTCCTTTTCTATGGTGCACAACCGCTGGTTTACGAATGTCAAAACTGGATCATTGCTATTATCGACAGGGGCATCGGCGGACTTAACAGATTAATTTTTTGGAAGATCGGCCGAGGGGCCGATCAGCACCCCCACCCCCCTTCTAATCTTTTCAAGAAATGCGACGATGATGATTCAAGCCGGAATTGCAGGCCATGCAGAACAGTGCCGGTCATAAGCCCGCCATTATGGCGCCGTCGACACGGGGGATGACTCATGATCAACGACAAAAAAGGGGTTCGGGCAGCCAAGCCGTCGAAGTGGAAGAAGCATGCGTTCATCGCGCTCGGCCTGATCATGGCCTGCGCGCTGCTCATGTGGATCGACATGGGCCTTTTTTTCAAGGTGGTGTCGCTGCTGGGCGTCGCCATGACCGTCGGCTCGATTCTTGTGATGCTGCTCACCTATAAAAAGAGCCGCGAGATCAAGCCCAGGGCAATGGTCGTTTCGGTGGCCATGAGCGCCGCCTGCCTGCTGGTCTATTCGCTTTTTCTAAAGACCGGACTGGGGATGCTCGTCTGGCTGCTGGGATTGGCGATCGGCGCCGGCGCCGGCGTGGGCTGGTCGCTGGTCACGCCGCTGTTCCGCGAGGGCGCAGCGGTCAAGCGGGCCGGCAACATCTGGTACCTCGCCGTCTGGGGCGCGATCTTCGTGTTGAACCAGTCCCTGATCTTGGCCACGGGCCGCAGCCCGGCGATTTCCATGATGCTGCTCATCTTCGGCACCGGCCTGGTCATCGGCAACAGCGGTGCGTACATCGTGGGCTATTACAAGCTGAAGGCCTAAACCCAAAGGAATGCGATCAATGAAGACCTTGCCAACCTCCATGTTGTCCAAAGCAAACAGGTGCCTGGTGGCGTTCCTTTTGCTGCTGGGCTTGGCCCCTGCGATCGATCAGGCCCATGCGGCCTTGAACCCCATCACCAGTTGCAGCGTGCAGGGGGACAACTCCTCGGTGAGCTTCAAGCTCAAACCGTCCGCGGGGGACCTCGACCTGAACAGCGGCGGGCCGTCCGCCGACCTGGCCGCCGTGCTGGTGCATGTGGGGCCGGGAGAGAAGGCCACGGTGCGCGTCAGTTGCTACGGCGAGGGCGGCAATCAACCCGGTTCCAAGATCTGGCTTTCTCCCCGCTTCACGGTCCAGGGCGCGACCTACATCGGAAACCCGGATAAAGACAAATGGCGGGGGTCCTCCTGGGTGCTGCCGGTCAAGCCGGAGTGGAACGAGTTCACGGTCCAGATCGACCTGGTGGACAATCAAGGCGCCCCGGCCTCGTCTTCGTCGCGCACCCTGCGCTTCTTCGCTTTTGTGCTCGAGATGTCGCCGGCCGGCCGGCTCGTCTCCCCATTCAGCGATTATCCGGAGGTCAGAATTCAGGCGGCCGTGACCGACGTGGATGGAAACGTGTATGCGGCCATCGACTGCCATGATGGGAAGAGTCAGGGCCGAAAAGTCAAACGGGCCTTGGTGCGGTTCGCCCGGGATGGCAGCAATCTGAGACGCTATGATGTCAAAGACGACGGCGCCTATCCCATGGCCGTGGACAACGCCGGCCGGCTGTATGCCTATTGCATGAGTCATATCGTCGAGTTCAACGCCGACATGGAGTTTGTGCGGCCCATCGCGGCCTTTGGCACCAATTACGAATATGAATTGACGGCCGAGGACCTCAGCGAAGGCTTTACGCCCTCCCAGGGCAAAAACCGCAGTGTCCCCTTCTATAAAGATTTCTACCCCGACCGCTTCGCTTCGGGCTGCGCCCTGCGGGGCAACGATCTTTACTACCGCGCCTGCGCCTACCCATCGGTGGCCGGCGGCCAGAATGTCTTTCTGGGCCGGACCTCCCTGACCGACGGCGAGTCCAAAAAGCTGGCCCCGGTCAAGATCGGTTTGGGTCCTCTGCTGGGCCCGGGAAATACGCTGTATATCGTCGAGGATCTGAAAGACAGCGAACGGCGCAGGAACGCACGCGGCTACCTCACCCACGAGATGAAGGTGTTCGGGCTGGACGGCACCCTGCAAAAATCCATTCCGTTCGGCGAGACCTGGAGCCACTCGGCCGTGAAGGGGTTCGATGGCGCGGGCTATCTGCTGGGCCGGCACTGGATCGGCTCCCCGGACCTGCAACGCTTCGAAAGTCTGACCTATGGGCGCATCCGGACGCGCTATCCGACGCCGGGCGCATCCAACAAGGAAATGATAGACGTGCCGTTCCTGAAGGCCGCCAATACGCATCAGGTTCTGGATGCCGGCGCCTGGTACCACGGCGGCGCCATGTATATCAACTACGCGGACGGTGCCATCGTCAAATGCGTCTCCAGGGTCGCGGGTGCCGAAAAGGACCCGCTGCGGGGTGCGGGCAGCGGCAAGCTCAAGGCCCTCGGCGCCGCGGCCGCAACGGGCGCGGCCGCTGCCACGGCGGCGGAGCTACCGGACGAGCATGGCGCGGCGGGGGCTGCGGGCGCCTCCGGGCCGGTCACGCCCGGTCAGGCAGCCGGCGCCACCGCGGCGGCGGGTGTTCTGGCCATCCTCGGTTCATTGCTGTTCAGCCGTGCCATGGGCGTGGACCTGGCCGGGATCAAGGAGGCAGTGGAGATGCTGCTCAGCCCCGCGGGCCCGGCGGCGGCCGCCGTTCCGCCGCCCCCGCCGGCCCCGGAGCTGCACAGCGACGGCGAGGTGAACGCCCACGGCGAGGTGTGGAGCGAAAACAGCGGCTGGGTGAGCCGGGCCGACTATGAAAAAGACGTGGCCACCCGGCGCCTCATCGACCAAGCGAACTCCGGGGTCAACGCCCGGTCCGACGGCGTGGCCCAGGATCTGGGCCGCATCGCCGAGGATTCCCGCCGCCGGCTCGAAGCGATGCGCGAGGCTCAACACTATGTCGATTTGAGCACCCAACTGGCCGAGAAGTTCGGGAGCACCGCGGAAAAGGCCTGGTGCCTGGATTTCATCAACCGCCACGCCAAGGCCGGGCCCAACGGCTACGAGATCGATCCCGAAACCGCCCGCCGGATGTATGACGGCCTCAAGAAGCAGATGGCCACCTCCGGGCAGATCGCCCACCAGGCGGAGGCCGAATACCAGGCAGCCGCTGCGGACGAATTGGAAAAGAAGGGCGAGATCGCGGCCCAGATCCGCGACAACGCCACGCGGGTCAACCGGGTGCTGGCCAAATTCGATCCCACGGGCACCGGGGAGAAGATCGTGGGGCTCCAGCAGGGGGCGTACGGCGCCATCGACGGCTACGAAAAGGGCGGCATCGCCGGCGCCGCCGAAGCAGCGGCCCTCACCGTGGCCGACAATTATACCGAGGGGTATGCCAGCGGCAACTACCATGCCCTCAAGGAGGCCTATGCCGAGCAAGGCCTCTCCGATCGATCCCTGGCCGAGCGTCTGGCCAAGGCCAACCTGGAGACGGCCAACAACAAGTACAATGCCCTCGACCACGCCGGCAAGGCGGCCCATCACCTCCTGGAGGGCGAGTACGGCGCGGCCGCGGATGCCACTTTGGATGCCTTCGATGCCAAGGACCAGCTCAAACAGGACTACGGCAAGGCCCGGGAGTGGGCCACCCGGCCCCCGGCCGACGCCGGGCCGGCGGCCATGCCCGAGGAGGGGAAGAAATCCCTGGGCACCCTGCGCCGGGAGTCGTTCGAAGAGACGCGCAAGTCCATGGACAACGAGATCAAGATGATGCAGGAGCTCAACCGCATCGTGGATATGTCCGAC
>JAKAFO010000463.1:2762-3312 GCA_021819735.1 Deltaproteobacteria bacterium | reverse complement strand
CGCCGGTCAACGAAGTCGCCGAAAAAGAAGATGCCCAGGAATAAAGGATGGCGCGATGCAACTGCTCTCGGGTAGCCGCCGCATCCGCGGCATCGGCCATTTTGCCGCCATTTCCCATATTCTGATCAAGCACGGCCTGGGCGAGATTTCCGAGCGGCTTTTCGGCCGCCGCCGGGTCGGCGCCAAATCGGGACTGCCGGACGCGGCGCGCATCCGGCGAGTCTTCGAAGAGCTGGGGCCGAGCTTCATCAAGCTCGGGCAGTTGCTGAGCACCCGCGGCGACATCCTGCCGGTCGAATACATCGAAGAGTTGACCAAGCTGCAAGACCGCGTGCCGCCGGTGCCGTTTGACGAGATCCGACGGACCATCGAGCAAGAGCTGCAGCAGCCCCTGGAGACGCTCTTTGCCCACTTCGAGCCGCGCGCCATGGCCGCCGCCTCGGTGGCCCAAGTCCACTCGGCGCGCCTGAAAAGCGGCGAACGGGTGGCCGTCAAGGTGATCCGGCCGGGCATCGACAAGCGCATCCGCAAAGATATCGACCTGATGTAT
>JAKAFO010000463.1:0-2752 GCA_021819735.1 Deltaproteobacteria bacterium | reverse complement strand
CCGAGCTGGGACGCGTTGTGGGCGCCGTCAATCTGGTCAAGGAGTTCGAACGCACCATCTTCCGCGAGCTGGACATGCTCGTGGAGGCCGGCAACATCGAGCGCTTTGCCCAAAGCTTCGCCGATATCGACGAGATTTATATCCCCAAGGTGCACTGGACCCACACCAGCCGCTCGGTCCTTACGATGGAGCACATCGACGGCATCAAGATGGACCACGTGGCCGAGATCCGCGAAGCCGGCATCGATCCCCAGGAGGTGGCCCTCATCGGCCTGCGCTCGTTCTCCCGCCAGTTGATGCAGGCCGGCATCTTCCACGCCGACCCTCACCCGGGCAACACCATCGTCATGCGCGACGGCCGGGTCAGCCTGGTGGATTTCGGCATCGTGGGCTACCTGGACGAAGAGACCATGCAGCAGATCGCCCACGTCTTTCTGGGCTTTTCCGAACACGATTACGATCTGGTCATGGAGGCCTTCCAGGGCGCCGGACTGATCGACCTCCAGACCATGGATCTGAACGCCCTGCGGGCCGATCTCAAGGAGATCAGCGAACCGTTCTACGGCCGCTCGCTCAAAACCATCGCGGTCAAGGATGTCTACGACCAGACCATGCGCCTGGTGCGCCGCTACCATATCGCGCTGCCGCGCAACCTGTTGCTGCTGCTCAAGACCTTTATCCAGACCGAGGCCCTGGGCAAGATCCTGGGCTCGGAGGCCAGCCTGCTGGAGGTCACCCGGCCTTATGCCAAGCAGTTGCTCGAAAGAGGCTACGAAGCCCAGAAGATTTTCAAGAACATGGGCCGCGAACTGCGCGGCGCCGGCGGTCTGCTGCGCACGGTGCCCAAGCTGACCCACGAACTGCTGCGCCGCCTGGCCCTGGGGGAACACCACCTGGAGCTGCGCCACGAGGGCCTGGAGCACTCCTCGCGCAAGTTCGAAGCGGGCCTCAACCGCCTGACCATCGGCCTGGTGCTGGCCGCTTCGATCATCGCCGCCTCGCTGATCCTCAACTCCTCCCAAAACCTGTTGCTGCTGGAGATCAACCGCTTCGGCCTGGACACCATCTCGGTCACCCAGGTGCTGGGGATCGCGGGCTATCTCATCGCCACCATCCTGGGATTATGGCTGATCTTTTCCATTATCCGCTCGGGCAAACTGTAAAAGCGTGTAAACTTTTTTCTTGACCCGAGCGTCTGTTGAGGCCAAAAGGTGGCCCCAAAGCTTTTTGGGTAGAAAACCGGATGTAGATACAGGAGAGGTGAAAATATGAAGAAAAACCCGATCAAGTGGTTTGTGGCGCTGGGCGCGGTGCTGGCGGTGCTCATGGCGGGCAACGCCTGGGCCGACGGGCGCGGCAAAGGCCATCATGGCCAAGGTGGCTACGGCTACCACCATAACGGTCACGGACATCACCACGGACCGAAGCAGGTGCATCATTATTACAGCCCACCCGTGCGCGTGCATCACTATTATGCGCCACCGCCTGTGGTGGTGCAGCACCACACCTACTATGTGCCCGCGCCGGCCCCGGTCTATGTCGCACCGGCCCCCGTTTACATGGCCCCGCCGCCTCCTCCGGGGTTCGCCTTCTCGGCCACGATCAACGAGCCGGGATTCTCCCTGGGGATTGCCGCCGGACGATAGGTCCAACTTTTTAAAGCCAAAGAGAGCAGACGGTCCAGGCCGCTGCTCTCTTCTTTTTTTGGGCTGTTCAACTTGGGCCGCGCTCACCAACGCGCGCAGGGCTGGCCGTTGATCCGCACGGTTTCTTCGGCAAGGTCGGGATTGGCGCGCACTTCCAGCGACCGAAGCTGATGTTTTTGCAGCAGATCCAGAAGGTTGAAATCTTTCTGGCCCTTGATCTGGGACAAAAGACGGGCCGGGGCCTCGAGCACCACATCCCCTTTTTGCAGCCCCTCCTTTTCCAAATGGCGGGAGATGGCATCCAGCCACAAGGCCGACTGCACCATCTCGCCAAAGGCCGGATGGAAGGGGCCGGCCACCAGATCGGCATCGGGGGTCAGTTCCGGGCCGGCCTGCAAGCCCATGCGGGCCACGGCGATGTCGTGGCGGTGGAAGATCTGGTACAGGTCGGCCACCAGGGCCACCGCCTCCTCCAGGGAGAGGGGCGTGTACTCGCCCCGGAAGTGCCGCAGGGCCAAATTGCTGCCCCGGAGTACCAGGGTCGGGTAGATGCGCACGAACTGGGGCGCAAGGTCGGCGATCTGGCGGGCCGTGGCCAGGGCTGTGGCCGGGGTGTCGCCGGGCAGGCCCACCATCATCTGCAACCCTAGACGATAGGGCCGGGTTTTGAGCAGGGCCACCGCCGCCCGCACCGACTGGGCCGTGTGTCCGCGTTGGGATTGTTGCAGTACGGCATCGTTCATGGATTGAACGCCCAGCTCCACGGTGGTGACCGGAAAGCGGGCGATGAGCTTCAAGCGGGCGGCATCGATGGTGTCCGGCCGGGTGGAAAAGCGGATGCCGTCGGCCTGGCCCTCCTGGACGAATGCGGCGGCCGTGGCCAGCAGCAGCGTGATCAATTCGGGCGCCAGGCCTAAAAAATTGCCGCCGTAAAAGGAGATCTCGGTATGGCGCGCCCGCTCCTTGCGGTGGGCCAGAAACTCGCGGATGGTCCGACGAATGGCGCTCAGCGAGGGCAGCGCCTCGTCCTGGCCGGTGGTGCTGTGCTGGTTACAAAAGACGCAACGGTGCGGGCATCCCGCATGGGGCAGAAACACCGGGACCAC
>JAKAFO010000117.1 GCA_021819735.1 Deltaproteobacteria bacterium | reverse complement strand
GACCACCAAGGTGTGCATCAACACCCTGGGCGGACACAAGAACGCCATGACCGTGATCCTCACCGGCCTGGACATCGAGCGCAAGGCCGAAATCGTCACCCAGACCCTGTTCGACAGCCTGGGCGGCCGCGAGCGGTTCCAAACCGCGGACGTACAGTTGGTACGCTCCGAAAAGACGGATCCCGGCACCAACGACGAGGCCTTCGCCTACCTGCGCGTCACGGTGCTGGACCCGGATGCCAACAAGGTGGGCCGGCGCTTTTCGGCCGCGGTGGTGGAGATGGCCCTGGCCAGCATTCCGGGCTTCACGCTCACCTCGCCGCCCTCCGACGGGTCGCCGGCGGTGGTGCACTGGCCCGCGCTGGTGGCCAACCGCCACATCCATCAGACGGTCTGCCTCGACGAGCGGCCGGCGGTGGTGGTCGAGGCGGCTTGGGACTGCGAGCCTTTCAGCGTATCGCCCACCACCCCGGAGATACCCCCGGTTCCCAAGGGCCAAACCGTCCGTGCGCCGCTGGGCCGGGCCTTCGCCACCCGCTCGGGCGACAAGGGCGGCAATGCCAACCTGGGCATCTGGGGCCAAACGCCGGCGGCCTATGCCTTCCTGCGCAGCTTTCTGACCACCGAGCGCCTCAAGGCGCTGCTGCCCGACTGCGCGCCGTTTGCCATCGAGCGCTATGAACTGCCCAACCTGCTGGCCGTCAATTTCTACATCCGCGGGCTGCTGGGCGACGGCGTGGCGGCTTCGGTGCGCAGCGACCCCCAGGCCAAGACCCTGGGGGAATACCTGCGGGCCAAGGTCGTGGAGATGCCGGCCGCGATCCTGGTGACCCCGCCGGAAGCAAAGGAGATGCGATGAAAGCGTTATGCGCCGATCTGGCCTGGGAGCAGGACTCCCTGGACACCCTGGTGAGCAACCTCGCCCCCGCCGCGTGGCAGACCCTGGCGCCGTGCGGCAACTGGACGGTCAAGGACGAGATCTGCCATCTGGCCTACTTCGATTACACGGCGCGCCTGTCCGCCACCGACCCGGCGGCGTTCCAGCGCCACCTGGTCGAGGATCTGGGCCGGATCAAGACCATGGACGAGGCCACCGCGATTACCCTGGCCAAGGGACGCGCCATGGCCACCGACGATCTGCTCGCCTGGTGGCGAAAGGAGCGCAGGCAACTGGTCGAGGCCCTGGTGCGCCTTGCCCCCAAAGACCGCCTGCCGTGGTACGGGCCGCCCATGAGCGCGCGCTCGTTCGCCAGCGCCCGGCTCATGGAGACCTGGGCCCACGGCCAGGATATCTATGATGTGCTCGGCCTGGAGCGGCCCGCCAGCCCGGGGCTGCGCCACATCGCCCACCTGGGGGTCACCACCTTCGGCTGGAGTTTCGCCAACCGGGGCATGCCGGTTCCCGAGACGCCCGTGCACGTGGAATTGACCGCGCCCTCGGGCGAGATCTGGAGCTGGGGCGATGACGCCGCCATCCAGCGCATCAGCGGGCCGGCCGTGGATTTCTGCCTGGTGGCGATCCAGCGCCGGCATGTGGACGATACGGCCCTGGTGGTCATCGGCGCGGTCGCCCGCCAGTGGATGGAGCTGGCCCAGTGTTTCGCCGGGCCGCCCACCCTGGGGCCGGCCGCCGGAACGCGACTGCCCCGCTCACAGCAACCGTAAGGAGACCGAATGTATCCCTATCTGTTCAGTCCCATTCGCATCAACCGGCTGGAAATCAAAAACCGCATCGCCTATCCGGCCTTAGGGCTGGCCTATTCCCATGACCGCCGGCTCAACGAGCGCTACTTCAACTACTTCCGGGAGATCGCCCGGGGCGGCGCCGGCATCGTGACCGTGGGGCCCGTGGGGGTCGATGTGCTCGGCGCGGGCTTTCTGGTGCTGACCCTGGACAACGACGGCGCCATCGCCGATTTCCGGCGCCTGACCGATGCCATCCGACGCGAAGGCGCCAGCCCCTGGATTCAGCTCTTCCATGCCGGCGGCTACTCCCATCCCATCCTGATCGAAATGCAGACGCCCATGGCGCCTTCGGCCGTCTTCTCCAACTATTCCCGGACCACCCCGCGGGAGATGAGCCTCGAAGATATTCTGGGCGTTCAGGAGGCCTTCGCGGCGGCAGCCCGGCGGGCCCGGGAGGCCGGCTTCGACGGCGTCGAAATCATCGCCAGCGGCGGGTATCTGCTCACCCAATTCTGGTCGCCGCTTAAAAACCAGCGCACCGACGCCTACGGCGGCAGTTTCGAGAACAGGGCGCGCTTTCCCCGGGAGACGATCCAAAAGGTGCGCGCCGCGGTGGGGGATGAATTCCCCCTCGGCATCCGCATGGCCGGCAACGACTTCGTGCCGGGCAGCAACACCGACGCGGAAACCCCGGCCATCGCCCGGGTGTATGAAGCGGCGGGGGTCGACGTGATCAACGTCACCGGCGGCTGGCACGAAACCCGGGTGCCCCAACTGCCCATGGACCTGCCCCGGGCGGCTTACGGCTATCTGGCCTTGAACATCAAGAAGGCCGTCTCCGTGCCGGTGATGGCCTCCAACCGCATCGCCAATCCCGATGCGGCGGACAGGCTCCTGCGCGACGGGTACGCCGACATGGTCAACCTGGGCCGGGTGCTGATCGCCGATCCTTTCTGGCCCCAAAAAGCCTTCGCGGGGCGCGCCGCCGAGATCCGGCCCTGCACGGCCTGCGGCCAGGGGTGCTCGGACCAGGTGTTCTCGGGCCAGGCGGTCTTTTGCGCCGGCAACCCCCGCGCCGGCTTCGAGGCCGAGCGCATCGTCGGCAAAACCGCCGCGCCGCGGCGCATCCTGGTGGCCGGCGCCGGTCCGGCGGGACTGGAGGCGGCCGTCACCGCCGCCCAGATGGGGCACCGGGTGGAGATCTTCGAACAGTCCGGCGACATCGGCGGACAGCTCTGGCTGGCCGGCGCCCCGCCCCATAAGCAAGAGTACCTGGAATACATCCGCTACTACAGGGCCATGCTCAACCGGCTCGAGATCCCGGTGCAGTTGAACACGCCGGTGGATGTGGCGCTCATCCGGGAAAAAGCGCCCGAGCATGTCATCGCCGCCACCGGGGCCGCGCCGCTCCTGCCGCCCATTCCCGGCGCAGACGCCGAGGGGGTGCTCACCGCCTGGGAGGTGTTGCGTAACAACCCGCCCCTGGGCCAGGCGGTGGCCATCATCGGCGGCGGCGCCGTCGGTCTGGAAACCGCTCTGTTCGTGGCGGCCAAGGGCACCATCAACGCCGAAACCCTGGCCTTTCTCTTCACCTACCGGGCCGCCTCCGAGGAGCGGCTGCGTGAATTGCTCTTCAACGGCAGCTCCCGGGTCACCGTGTTCGAAATGCTGCCCAGGGCCGGCGGCGACGTGGGTCGCTCCACGCGCTGGGTGCTCTTCGAGCGCCTCAAACAGTATGGAGTGACCATCGAAACCGGCGCCAAGGTAACCGCGCTGACCGCCCGCTCGGTGAACTGGGAACAGGACGGCAGCGTGCACAGCCGGGCGTTCGACCAGGTCATCGTGGCCTCGGGCTCGCGCCCGGTCAACCCTTTGGCCGAGCGCCTTTCGGCCCTGGGCATCCCCTTCACGGCGGTGGGCGACTGCACCGGCCCGCGCAAGATCCAGGACGCCATCCACGGCGGTTTCCTGGCCGCCCTCAACCTTGACCAGAAGCAGGGAGTTGCAGCATGAGCCAAAATCTGTACTTCAACAAAGACCACGAGCAGGTGCGCAAGGCCCTGCGCGACTTCGTGAACAAGCGGATCAACCCCTTCGTCGACGAATGGGAGGAAAAGGGCGCCGCGCCCCTGCACGATCTGTTCAAGGAGATGGGCGACCTGGGGTTTCTGGGCATCCGCTACGACGAGCGCTACGGCGGCCAGGGCCTGGACTACTGGTACGAGACGGTGATGCTCGAAGAGATCGCCCGGGCGCACTGCGGCGGCGTGCCCATGGCCATTGCCGTCCAGACCAACATGGCGACCCCGGCCATCGCCGAGTTCGGCAGCGAGTATCTGAAGGACAAGTATCTGCGCGCGGCCATCCGCGGAGAGATGGTGGGCGCCATCGCCGTCACCGAACCGGACGCCGGCTCGGACGTGGCGGCGCTGCGGACTTTTGCCCGCAAAGAGGGCGATGTCTACGTGCTCAACGGCTCGAAGACCTATATCACCAACGGCACCCAGGCCGACTTTCTGACGCTGCTGGCGCGCACCAGCGAGGCGCCGGGGTATCATTCGTTCAGCCTCTTTGTGGTCCCCACCGCGCTGCCCGGGTTCAAGATCAGCAAGAAACTCGACAAGCTGGGCATGCGCAGCAGCGACACGGCCGAGCTGTACTTCGACGACCTGCGCATTCCGGCCGAAAATCTCATCGGCCAGGAGGGCGAAGGCTTCATCTATCAGATGCAGCAGTTCCAGCACGAGCGCTTCTCGGCCCTGCCCATCTGCTACATCGGCGCCGAAGAGATGATCCGCGAAACCGTGGCCTACATCAAAAAGCGCATCGTTTTCGGCAAGCCCCTGATCACCAAGCAGGTGCTGCGCCACCGGCTGGTGGACTGGCTCAGCGAGATCGAGTGCCTGCGCCAGCTCACCTATCACATCGTGCGCCTGAAGATGGCCGGCAAGGACGCCACCAAGGAGATCTCCATGGGCAAACTGATCGGCGGGCGCCTGCTCAACCAGGTGGCCGACGGCTGCCTGCAGATGCATGGCGGCATGGGCTTCATGAACGAGATGCATGTCTCCCGGTTCTTCCGGGACGCCCGGCTGATCTCCATCGGCGCGGGTGCCAGCGAAGTAATGAGCGATATTATCGCCAAGCTCGAAGGGTTTTGAGTACGGAGGGTCCAGTGTAAACCATCAACCATTCACAAAGGAGCTGGGGTCATGAAGATCAACATCGGTTATCTGCTCTACAAGCGGGCCATGCTGAGTCCCAAACTGGAGGCCCTCGTGGTCGGCGAGGTGCGGCGTTCCTATCCGGAATTGAACGCGGGCGCCAACCGGGTCGCCAACGCCATGCGCAGGATGGGGGTCCAGCGGGGAGATCGGGTGGCGGTGCTGGCCCTCAACGATCCCGAGTACCTGGAACTCTTCTTCGGCTTGGCCAAGATCGGCGTGGTGATGGTGCCGCTCAACCACCGCCTGGCGCCGCCCGAGGTGGCCTACATCGCCAACGACTGCGGGACCCAGACCTTCATCTTCGGCAAGGAGTTCGTCCCGGTGGTCGAGGCCATCCGCTCCCAGATTCCGGCCAAGACCTTCATCGGCATCATGGAGAGCCCGCCGGCCTGGGCCCGACCCTACCAAGCGGTTTTCGGTGACGCCCCGAGCGACGAGCCCGAATACGTCGGCGGTGACGACGACACCCTGACCATCCTCTACACCTCGGGAACCACCGGCCGGCCCAAAGGCGCCGAGCTGACCCACAACGGCTACTACCACACCTCGGTGGACCTCAAGGCCACCCTCACCGATGTCGGCACCCGCATGCTGATGCCGCTGCCGCTGTTTCACATCGGCGCCCTGGCGCCGGTGCCCATGTGCGCCCACTTCGGCTCGACCATGATCTTCCAGCGGGCCTTCGAGCCGGCCGAATTTCTCAAGCTGATCCAGACCGAGCACATCTCCTGGTTCGGTTCGGTGCCCCAGGTGCTGATGTTCCTGCGCTCGGTGCCGCAGTTCGAGACCTTCGACTGGTCCACCATCAAGCTGGCCCTGGTCTATGCGGCCCCCGTGCCCGTGCCCCTGATCAAGGCCTTTGCCGAAAAGGGCATGGAGGTGCGCCAACTCTACGGCCTGACCGAGTGCACCGGCCCGGCCTCGGTCATCGACGGGGAATGGGCGGTCAAGAAAGCCGGCTCGTGCGGCCCGCCCTTCTTCCAGACCGATATCCGCGTGGTGGATCTCGAGGGCAAGGATTGCGCCCCCGACGTGCCCGGCGAGGTGCTCATGCGCACCACCCACCTCATGAAAGGCTACTACAACAATCCCACGGCCACGGCCCAGACCATCATCGACGGCTGGCTGCACACCGGCGACATCGCCAAGATGGACGCCGACGGCTTCTTGTACATCCTGGACCGCAAGAAAGACATGATCATCTCCGGCGGCGAGAACATCTACCCGGCCGAAGTGGAAGAGTGCCTGCACGGCCACCCGGCCATCGCGGACGTCGGGGTGATCGGCATTCCCGACGAAACCTGGGGCGAGGCCGTCAAGGCCATCGTGGTGCTCAAAAAAGGCGAAAGCCTCACCCAGGAAGCGCTCATCGAATGGTGCCGCGACAAGCTGGCGCGCTTCAAGACCCCCAAGCAGGTGGCCTTCATCGACCAGATCCCGCGCACGCCCACCGGCAAGATCCTCAAGCGGGTGCTGCGGGAACAATTCAAGTAGAGAAGGTGAGACGGGTCATGTCGACACAAACCCAAAAGCCCGGCGCCCAGGCGTATTTCAGCAAAGAACAGGAACGCCTGCGCCTGGCCGCCCGGGATGTGATCAAAAAAGAAGTGCTCCCCCACATCGACGAATGGGAAGAGGCCGGCGCCTTTCCCCGCGCCATGTACGACCTGTTCGGAGAGCTCGGTTTTCTGGGTGTCGGCTACCCCGAGGAGGTGGGCGGCAGCGGCGGCGATCTGTTCGACCAGATCGCCATGAACGAGGAGCTGATGCGCTCCGGCTCCGGCGGCTTCGCCGCCGGCATCGGCTCCTTGAACATCGCCCTGCCGCCCATCGTCCGCAAAGGCACCGCCGCGCAGAAAGAGCGCTTCGTCAAGCCGGTTCTGGCCGGCAAGCGCATCGCCGCCCTGGGCATCACCGAACCGGGCGGAGGATCGGATGTGGCCAACCTGCAGACCACGGCCGTGCGGGAAGGGGATTACTATATCGTCAACGGCGGCAAAACCTTTATCACCAGCGGGGTGCGCGCCGATCAACTGACCTGCGCAGTGCGCACCGGGGCGCCCGGCGCCCACGGCATCAGCTTTCTGGTCATCGAGCGCGACACGCCCGGTTATTCGGTCGGCAGGGCCTTGAAGAAGACCGGCTGGTGGGCCTCCGATACAGCCGAAATCTTCTTCGACAACTGCCGGGTGCCGGCCGCCAACCTTATCGGCGAAGAGAACCAGGGGTTCTATATCATCATGGAGAATTTCCAATCGGAGCGGCTGCAGTTGAGTGTCATGGCCAACATGACCGCCCAGCTCGCCCTGGGAGAGGCGCAGCGCTACACCCGCGAGCGCCACGCTTTCGGCAAGCCGCTCGCGGGGTTTCAGGTGACCCGCCACAAGCTGGCGGACATGGCCACCCTGGTGGAAGTCAGCCGCGAGTTCACCTACCGCGTGGCCTCCAGGATCAACGCCGGCATCGATCAGGTCAAGGAGGTCTCCATGGCCAAGAATTTCGCCTGCGGCGTCGGCGACCGGGTCACCTACGACGCGGTGCAGCTCTTCGGCGGTTACGGCTACATGCGCGGCTGCCTGGTGGAACGGCTCTTCCGGGACAATCGAATTCTTTCCATCGGCGGCGGCACCACCGAAATCATGAAAGAGATCATTTCCAAATTGATGTAATCTTATCCTTCGCCAGCAGAGTTCCTTCGAAAGGAGTGGCCGTCATGAGCTATCCCGATGCCCAAAATCCTTACGGTTTCGATCCTTTTCTCCAGTGGCGGGAGAATTGCGATTACTACCTGGAGGATGCCTTTGCCCAGAAGGCCGTGCGGGTCTTCACCGGCGCGCAGGCGGACCAGGTGGACGCCGCTGCCCGGCAGATTTCCCCCAAAGCCTCTTTCCGCTGGCGCAAGCTGGCCGACGCCATCGCCGTGCCGGAAAAGCGGCCCTACATGCTGCATTACGATGGCCACAAGAACCGCATCGACCGCATCGTCCGGCCTTATGAAACCCTGGTGATGGAAAAAGAAGTCTTCGGGGAAGCCCTTTTTTCGGACAAAACCCATCCCTGGGTGCGTTTTATCAAGATGTACCTCATCTACCAGAATGGTGAGGCCTGCACGGCCTGTCCCCTGACCTGCACCGAGGGCATGGTGGCGGTGCTCGAGCGCTTTGCCGATTCGCCCGAAACCCGAACCATTCTTGCCCATTGCAAGGAAGGCCGTAACGGCGAGTTCGCCATCGGCGCACAATACTTGTCGGAAATCCACGGCGGCTCGGATGTGGGGGCCAACCGGCTGGAGGCCCGCTTTGAAAACGGCCAGTGGCGGCTATATGGCAACAAATTCTTCTGTTCCGCAACCCACGCCGACTACGCCGTGGTGACCGCCAAACCGACCGGCTCGGAAAAGGTGGGCCTGTTTGTCATGCCCTCCTGGCTGCCCGGCGACAAAGAACGGGAGCGCCGAAACGGCTTCACCATCGACCGAATCAAGTGGAAGATGGGAACATCCGAACTGACCACCGCTGAGATCACTTTGAACGGCGCCATCGGATATCCGGTGGGGCCGCTGGATCGCGGCCTGGCCAACATGGTGGCCATCGTGCTCACCTACTCCCGGCTGACGGTGGGTCTTTCCGGAGCGGCCAGCATGATGCGGGCCTGGCGCGAGGCGGCCAGGTACTGCCGATTCCGGGAGGCCTTCGGCCTGCCCATCGACCGCTTTCCCCTGGCGGCCGGGCAACTGGCCCGAATCGAACGCGGCGCCAAACGCACCCTGGCAGGCGCCTTCCAGCTTTACCGGGCCGTGCTGGCGCTTCCCGGCGGCCTTGCCGCCAAATCAAGTACCGGAGATAGCGACGATCAGAAGAAAAAACGTTTCGAGGTACGCGAGTTGATCATGCTCCAGAAGATCGCCACCAGCCTGGACGCGCCCGAAGTGTTGCGTCTGGCCATGAGCCTGTTCGGAGGCCACGGGGTGATGGAAGATTTCTCCGCCCTGCCCCGGCTCTACCGGGATGCGGCCGTCAACGAATTGTGGGAAGGCCCGCGCAACGTGCTTCTCACCCAGATCCACCGCGATCTCTTGAACGCCTCCGGCTGGTATGGCCCGGACCAATTTGTCGCCAACATCCTGGCCGGCGCCCCCCCAACTTTGATCGAAGATCTCCAGCGTGAAATCGTGGATATCTTCGCCCATCCCAACCTGTTCGAAATGAGCCCGACCGCCCTGTCGACCTGCGAGCGCTGGGACAGCTTCTGCCACCGGCTTTTCCACGCCTATCAAGATGTGGCCATGGATCTGGTGGAACGTCACGGATAGGCATTTTCCCAAATCCGGCAGCGCTTGAACGGCAGTACAATGGACGGTTGCCCCCGCAACATCAGAATTTCTAATCGTTGCCCTGTTCGCCTTCGCCGCCGCGGACCGCGAGGAGTCGGGAGACCGCCCATCCGCTCATGGGCCGCTACCCGCTCGATTACTTCGATGAAGTCTTGAAGGGACCGTGCGATCATTGGATTGACGACCCAAGATTCTATCGGATACCTGATCGACAACTTTGGTAAAGAAACTCATTTTAGCAAGTGAAGGAATTAACTTCGATTGTTAAACCGGCTTACCCTACCGATTCAAGGCCAAAAAACTAGTTTTGGGGGTGAGGGGGAATGGTAAGGCAAACGGTCGAAAAATGGCCTGAATCTTACGATCGTTAATTTGGGAAAGTTTATGATAGTATTTTGGCAAATCACAGGTACATTTTCATTTTCCCGAAAGTGGTACAATTTTCATTCCCATTGACGCTATCACCTTTAAATGCTAAATAATGGCCCAAGCTTAACAATTTTCTTGATATTTAACATTTTTAGGTGATCTGATGGCGATCGGCGATAAGATTCAGGCATTAAGAAAGCATCATGGCTGGAGCCAACAACAGTTGGCCCAAAAGATCGGCACCAGCGGCCCGATCGTGGGCCGCTACGAACGCGGCGAGATGACTCCTTCCGTCGAGGTGGCCAAAAAGTTGGCCGATACTTTCGATGTCACGCTGGACTTTCTGGTGGACGATACGGGCAAGACCGCCGAGATCAAAGATAAGGCCATGCTCCGGAGGATCATGGAGATCCAGGCCCTGGACACCGAGGATCAAAAAACCATTGTGCACGTGCTCGACAGCCTGTTAAGAGACGCCAAGGCCAAAAAGGCCTATGCAACCCAATAATGGATATTGGAAGCAAGGCACATAAACGAAGTAAATCTATTTTCGATCCAAGGAGGGCACATGACCGCAAGGGCCGAACAAGTATTGCATGAGGCGCTGAGCCTGCCCCCCAGCGAGAGGGCACAATTGGCCGAAAGGCTTTTTTCTAGTTTGGATTTACCCCAGGAAGAACTTGACCGTTTATGGGGCCAAGAGGCTGACAGCCGTATCGATGCTTATGAACGCGGCGAACTGAAGGCCATACCGGCACACAAGGTCTTTAAAAACATCTATTCATAGACAAAGATGGCCGATGAACGCTGGGTTTCTTGAACCCGCCATACAAGAGTTTTATGAGGCCATTGCTTATTACAACCTGCAGCGGCAGGGGTTGGGCCAAGAGTTTGCCAAAGAGGTCGAAGACACCATCGAAAGGATCAAGCAAAACCCCGAAGCCTGGACCACCATTTCTTCTTCCAAACGGGCACGCCGCTGCCTGACCAACCGATTTCCTTTCGGCATCATCTACCAAATCAGACAAGACACCCTTTTGATTGTCGCGGTCTGGCATCATCGCAGGCGTCCGCGGACCTGGCAGGAAAGAATCTCAAAATGATACTCGCCCGCCCCAGAAGCAGCACGGTAAGGCCCTGGCCCTCCTGATCGGTCTTGGATTTTTCCAGGCGATAGAGAAAGTCGACGGCCACTGGCGTTAGGTTCTCCACGCGGGCCTCGGCAACCTCCGAGCGCCGGCGTTCCCCTGATGACCGGGCAAAGAACAACAGCGCCCGGTCGCGGATGTCGATCAGCTTGTCCGGTCTGCAGGTGTTGAGCATGGGATAGAGAAGATCGAGGGTTGCCGTTTTTTCCTTCGCCGGCCGCCAGCCGGCCTTAACCGCCACGCGGCGGCCCTTAAAGAGCGACAACCGTACCGCTTCGGCTGCGCAGGGATTATTGGCTTTGGCGATCCCCTGGAACCTGTGGGCCATCGATAGTGCAGCGATGCGCCGGCGCACGGTGGCGATGCCGTGGGAGTCACGCCGCCGCTTGATGCCTGCATCCACCAGGGCCGCATCGAGGCCCGCATCCATCTTCCCGGTGTGATCCAAGATAAAGCGCACCACCAGCGCCACGGGTACCGGATAAATCTGCGCCTGGCCAGCCACCAGGTGCGCCCAGGCCCAAAAATAGGAAAGATCCGAGGCATAGGCCCGGCGCGTGTTGTCCGCCGTGGCCGCATCGATCAAGTTGCGGATGCGCTCAAGGTCGCATGGCGTTAAAAGTTGGCCGCCCTTGATGAGGTCCTGCACGGGCAATCTGAATAGTCCGGGTATGGAGGAAATTCAATCCTGTTATGTCCGATAACCGAAGTTTATCGAACATAACTGACTTGGTTCTTCTAATGGGCTGAAAGCAGCCGCGGCTGGTGGTGGAAAGTTTTCTTGCCGGCCAAGGCAAAGTTCGCCACGCTGTGGTACTCGTTGTTCGCCTTGGTATAGAGACCGGCGAAGTATGTCTTTGTGTGTTGGCGCGCTGGCGAGGATTGGCGACATTTCCTCTTCACTGACGCCAAGATGGGGGTGCCAACCCGGGGTGATGGAGGATTTCTCCGCCCTGCCCCGGCTCTACCGGGATGCGGCCGTCAACGAGTTGTGGAAAGGTCCCCGCAACGTACTTCTACCCCAGATCCACCGCGATCTTTTGAACGCCTCGCCCTGGTATGGCCCGGACCGATTTGTCGCCAGCATTCTGGCCGGCGCCCCCTCGGGTTTGATCGAAGATCTCCAACGGGAGATCGTGGATATCTTCGCCCATCCCAACCTGTTCGAAATGAGTCCGACCGCCCTTTCGACCTGCGAGCGCTGGGACAGCTTCTGCCACCGGTTTTTCCACGCCTATCAAGACGTGGCCATGGATCTGGTGGAAAGGCACGGATAGGATACCTGATCGGCAACTTTGGTAAAGAAACTCATTTTGTGGGCAGTTAAAGAAGAAATCGATCTTCGAAAACCGCCGCCTGGTATCCGTCGATTAAACCCTATCTTCACAACTTCTTCCGGATATGACATGGTGCGGCCAGGATAGAAAGAGCGCGTCTGAACAACTGCACCCGCGGCTCGTTCAGCGAAGGGGGCTGATCGGATTCCGGTCGATATATTGGGGCATCAAGGCTCGAAAGCCGGCTTGATTTTTGACAAATGACAACCGCTCAAAACCGATGCTTCCCCCAGGGGGCTTCGCGGCAACCCGATAGGGGCAACCGGCGGTCGCCCATGCTTACACATCCCGCTAATCGCTCGCTGCCGTCTCCTTTAAAGCCGCGGCATTGGCAGGCCAACATATGGGTATGTTTGGGTACGTTTATGGGTATAAAAGTGAAACAACAAAATGTCGGGAGCACCGGCTTACAATTCTTTCAGTCCCTATTGGCAATCACGTGCGATTTGGGTATATTTGGGTATTTATGTGGGTATAAAGAGGGCTCAAGGTGAAAGAACCAATTGTAACTATTACAAAAAATGTCTTGGGACTGATTGCCCAAATCGATGAGTTCAAGGGCGCGTGGAAGGCTATCGGCACCCTGGCGCCGGATCGGCTGCATGCCTTGAAAAAAATTGCAACCATCGAGTCCGTTGGATCTTCAACGCGAATCGAGGGAGTTAAGATGACCGATCAACAGGTGCAAGCCTTGCTGGCCGGTCTGGACACCCGCTCGTTTCGTTCGCGGGATGAAGAGGAGGTGGCCGGATATGCCGAAGCCATGAACCTTATCTTTGACTCCCATCAACACATTGCCCTGAGCGAGAACTATATTAAACAACTTCACCGCATCTTGCTCCAATACAGTTCAAAAGATATCCGGCACCGGGGCGATTACAAAAAGATGCCCAACCATGTGGAAGCCTTCGATCACAACGGCAAGCGCCTGGGCGTGATCTTCGAGACGGCCAGCCCGTTTGATACGCCGATGAAAATGCAGACCCTGATCGAGTGGACCAACCGCAGCTTTGAACAAAAAGAGCTTCATCCGCTGCTGATCATCGCCATCTTTGCGGTTCATTTTCTGGCAATTCACCCTTTCCAGGACGGCAACGGACGGCTTTCCAGGATTTTGACCACATTGCTTTTGCTTCAAAACGGCTATCTTTATGTGCCCTACAGCTCTTTGGAGGCCATTATCGAACAAAACAAGGAAGGGTATTACCTGGCGTTAAGAAAGGCACAAGGTACGTTGAACCGGGGCGATAAGGACCTTGCGACCTGGCTGCTGTTCTTTCTCAATTGCATGAAAAAGCAAAAAGATAATTTGGCGGCAAAGATCGATCGTGAAAGATTGATGATAAAATTACCGGGGCTCTCCAGTACTATTTTGCAAGTCGTAAAGGATCACGGCCGGGCGGCGATCTCCGATATCCAGGCCATCACCCAGGCCAACCGCAACACGATCAAGGTCCGGCTGCGGGAACTGGTGCAAGACGGCTACCTGGTCAAGCAGGGTGAGGGCAAGGCGACCATCTATTTGCTCGGCGAACGTTCGCTTTAACAAAAGAAAGGTATCCTGTCTGATTTGGCAAGAACAAAGGCGGCGGTTAAAGAAGAAATAGATCTTCTCAAATCGCCGCCAGCCACTCCCGCGCCCCGCCACTCCCCGATCGGCAAGATCCTCAAGCAGATGCCGCGGGAAAAGTTCAACTAGAACGTCGGCCCTGTAGAGACGCAAGATTTTGCGTCTCTACGATCCCCGCAAATACTTTTCTACCGTATCGGTCAGCCGCACAAATTCGCTGACGCTCAAGGTCTCGGCCCGCCGCATGGGATCGATGCCGGCCTGGGTCAGGACCGCCAGCGCCCCCTGGCCTCCCAACTGGGGCATGCCGCCGGCCAGGGCGTTGCGCAAGGTCTTGCGGCGCTGGCCG
>JAKAFO010000116.1 GCA_021819735.1 Deltaproteobacteria bacterium | reverse complement strand
CTGGGGACAATGTGGCGATCACGGCCGAGCTGATTACGCCGATTGCCATGGAAAAAGAGCTGCGCTTTGCCATCCGCGAAGGCGGACGTACGGTCGGTGCCGGCGTGGTGAGCGAAATCATCGAGTAATAACCAAGGAGTCGACAGGTGAGAGTAATCGTAACGCTGGCATGCGGCGAGTGTAAACGTCGCAACTATACGACGACTAAAAACAAGCGGACCACCCCAGACAAGCTGGAGTTCAATAAGTACTGTCCGTTCTGTCAGAAACATACACCTCATAAGGAAACCAAGTAGCTCAAGTGACACAGAAATGTGCCGCCCGTGCAGGCCAGTAGCTCAAATGGTAGAGCATAGGACTCCAATCCTGCTGTTGTGGGTTCGAATTCCTTCCGGCCTGCCAAAAGGTCTGAAGGGATTAAAAGGGGTAATGACATACGAACGATTGCTTGGAAAAGGGAACCCCTGATCGAAGCGATCGACGAGGAGTGGCATGGGACGGATACTTAAGAAGAAAGATCCCGAGAAAAAAAAGGCTCAGCGTCTGGAAAAAAATGGTGATGCTTCCTCAATGCCACAATCAGGGGAGGAAGGAATTGCACCAGCGCCCAAAAAAGCACCGGTCATAGTCAAGCCGAAAGCGCCGGTACCGGTTGGTGAAAAGAATTTTCTAGATAAAAGCGTTCAATTTCTGCGGGAAGTAAAAATCGAGTTGAAAAAGGTCACCTGGCCTTCCCGCAAGCAGACCATGGGTTCTACCCTGGTTGTTATAATACTGGTGATGATCATCTCCCTTTTCTTGGGGGTGATCGATTTCAGTTTAGGGAAACTGATGCAGGTCGTGCTTCCATAACCCAAGGTAAGGTGATTCGTGGCACTTAGATGGTACATCGTTCACGTATATTCCGGTTTTGAGAACAAGGTCAAAGCCTCGCTGGAAGAGCGCATCGCCATCTCACCCAATCCACAAAAATTCGGCGAGGTGTTGGTTCCCACCGAAGAAGTGGTGGAATTGGTTAAGGGGAAACGCCGCACTTCAGCGCGCAAGTTTTACCCCGGATACCTACTGGTAAGAATGGAACTGGATGACGAAACCTGGCATATTGTCAATGATACCGCTAAAGTTACCGGTTTTCTTGGGGGACGGGACAAGCCTACGCCATTGAGCGATGAAGAGGCCGATCGGATTCTCAACCGGATGGAAGCGGGCAAGCTGAAACCGCAGCCCAAATACTTTTTTGATGCCGGCGATGAGGTGCGGGTTATCGATGGCCCGTTCACTAACTTCAACGGCACTGTGGAAGAGGTGAACCAAGAGAAGGGCAAGATCAAGGTTTTGGTTAGCATTTTTGGACGATCTACACCGGTGGAATTGGAATTCGTGCAAGTAAGCAAGCTCTAAAATTTTGCGAAGTTTTTCTATAGAAACGATCAGGAGATAATAAAGAACCATGGCGAAAAAGGTAATGGCACAAATCAAGCTGCAAGTCACGGCGGGCAAAGCCACACCATCGCCCCCCATCGGCCCTGCTCTGGGTCAACACGGCGTGAACATAATGGATTTTTGCAAGGCCTTCAATGCCCGTACGGCAAACGACGCCGGCATGATCATCCCCGTGGTGATTACCGTGTACCAGGACCGTTCGTTCACGTTTATCACCAAAACGCCGCCTGCCTCGGTGTTGCTGAAGAAGGCCGCTAAAATCGCAAAGGGCGCGGGGGATCCCAAGCGGGACCGCGTCGGTAAAGTGACTCGCTCTCAGGTCGAAGAGATCGCAAAACTGAAAATGGCGGATCTGAATGCCAACGATCTGGAGGCGGCCTGCCGAATTGTCAGCGGCACAGCGCGAAGTATGGGGATCGAGGTTGTCTAAAGCACGAATCGCCTGCATTCAAAACAACCTGTGATGCGGCGTGATAAAAGATGTCATAGGTTAAGGAGTGGGAAGCTAAAATGCCGAAACGGGGTAAAAAATACTTAGAATCCAAAAGCAAGCTCGACTCGCAAAAGCGCTACGATTTTGTGGAAGCCGTCGAGTCCGCCCTAAAATCATCCTTCGCCAAGTTTGATGAAACCGTGGATGTTGCTGTGCGCTTGGGGGTTGATCCGCGGCATGCCGATCAAATGGTGCGCGGTACTGTCGTCCTGCCGCACGGGATCGGCAAAGATGTCCGCGTCTTGGTTTTTGCCAAAGGCGAGAAAGAAAACGAAGCCAAAGAGGCTGGTGCCGATTTCGTGGGCAACGAGGAACTTATTGAAAAAATTCAGGGCGGTTGGTTCGAGTTCGACAAAGTCGTGGCAACGCCTGATATGATGGGCGCAGTCGGAAAGATTGGTCGTGCATTAGGACCCAGGGGCTTGATGCCAAATGCTAAAACAGGTACGGTCACATTTGACATCGGAAAAGCGGTCAAAGAACTGAAGGCTGGTAAGATCGATTTCAGAGTGGAAAAAGCCGGCATTGTCCACGCACCCATGGGAAAAGTCTCCTTTGGAGTGGAAAAAATCGTGCAAAACCTCTCGGCCTTTATCGACACCATCATGCGGCTCAAACCATCTTCAAGCAAGGGAACCTATCTCAAGAGCATTGCAATTTCGACGACCATGGGGCCGGGCGTTAGAATCGATGCCGCCTTGGTAAAAGAGACGGCGAAATAGGGGTTGCGTCCCAGGCCACGTGCAGCGCATGGAAACAGAGGCTAATAAAACATAAGCTTTGCAGCCTTTGAAGAAACGAAGCCGGACAATTTTGTCCATAGCAGTATAAATACGCTGTCAAAGACCGTAGGTTCATGCGAGGGGAAATATAATCCCAAAGGCGTGTCTAATCGGCGCAAGCCGGCCTACCGAGACAGTCTGAGGTTTGCTGATCGCTCCAAGGTGTGCAACCAGGTATCTCCTGGACGGTCATCACCCAACAGACACACTCCCGCTGTAATCAACGGTTATACAGTTAGGGAAGGAGGTGTTAGATAAGTTGGATATCGAAGCCAAAAAACAGTTTGCGGAGCAACTCCACGAGCGGATGAAAAAAAGCAAGGTCGTGATCGTTACCGATTTCAAAGGCATGGATGTCGGTACGATGACTGAGCTGCGCAGGAAATTACGCGAAGCCAACGTAGAGTATGAAGTCATTAAAAACACGATGCTGCGGCGCGCATCCGAAGGTACGGATGTGGCTCCCATTAAGAGCTATTTCGAAGGGCCCTGCGCGATTGCAGTCAGCTATTCCGACCCGGTAGCGCCGGCCAAAGTTCTGACCGAGTTCGCCAAGAACAACCAAAAGCTGGAAATCAAAGTAGGCGTTCTCAACGGAAAAGTGCTGGACATTGCGGCTATCAAGGCGCTCTCTTCATTGCCATCTCGCGAAGAACTGTTGGCCACCGTTCTGTCGGCTATGATCGCCGTGCCCACGTCGCTCGTACGTGCGCTGAACGATGTGCCGCGCCGTATGGTCACTGTGTTGCAGGCCATCAAAGATCAAAAAGAGAAGCAGGCGGCTTAAACGCGCACCAAGCGCAATTCGTTTTCAAAATATGGAAATAGCGCCGTAAGATACGGCGACACGATTTTATAAGCGGAGGATTAAATACAATGGCAGATATCAGCAAACAGGATGTTATCAACTTTATCGCCAACATGACCGTTTTGGAGCTCTCCGAGATGGTCAAGGAGCTTGAAGAAAAATTCGGTGTCTCGGCCGCCGCCCCCATGGCCATGATGGCCGCGGCCGGTCCCGTCGGCGAAGCCGCCGCCGCTGAGGAAAAGACTGAATTCGACGTCATTCTGACCACCGCCGGCGACAAGAAGATCCAGGTGATCAAAGAAGTCCGTGCCATTACCGGCCTTGGATTGAAGGAAGCCAAGGATCTGGTGGATGGCGCCCCCAAACCCGTGAAAGAGGGTGTGAGCAAGGAAGAAGCCGAAAAGATCAAAGCGCAGTTGGAAGGTGCCGGAGCCCAAGTGGACCTCAAATAGCTGTCCGCGATGGAGATGTTCACCATCGCCCTGCTTAAAACGAATGATTCAATGCGGAAATGGGGTGGAAAGGTCGAAAACCTTCTATCCCATTTTCGCGTTTCCTAAAGTCCTTTCAAAAAAATTGGAGAGACCATGGTTGCACGGCTGGCGCTTGACAAGCGTATTCGGAAGAATTTCGGTAAGATCAAGAAGATTGTCGATATCCCCGATCTTATCGGCATGCAAAAAGAATCCTATAGACGCTTTCTGCAGCTCGATGTGCCGCCCGAAAAGCGCGAGGACATCGGATTGCAGGCGGTATTCAAGTCGGTATTTCCTATCAAGGATTTTACCGGTAGCGCTTCTTTGGAGTTCGTAGCCTATCGCTTTTCGGAAGTAAAACACAGCGAAGAAGAGTGCATCCAGCGTGGCATGACCTATGAACTGCCGGTTCGTATCACCGTCCGGCTGGTGGTTTACGACGTCGATAAAGAAACCGGCGTCTCCAATATCCGCGATATCAAAGAACAAGAAATCTATTTCGGTACGATTCCGTTGATGACCGAAAAAGGCACCTTCATCATCAACGGCACGGAGCGCGTGGTCGTCAGCCAGTTGCACCGCTCATCGGGCGTTTTCTTCGACCATGACAAGGGCAAAACCCACTCCAGCGGTAAAATCATTTACAGCGCGCGCATCATCCCGGTGCGCGGATCATGGATCGATCTGGAAATCGACCCAAAAGACATTGTTTACATCCGCATCGATCGTCGGCGCAAGTTCCCGGTGACCACCTTGCTCAAGGCTTTCGGCTATAACACCGAAGATCTGCTGAACTACTTCTATGCTAAGGAACGCGTGGTCATCGAAGGCCGTCGTGCCTTCAAGCTGTTCAATGAAGAACAGCTCAAGGGACAGCGCGCCAGCCGCGACGTCGTCGATCCGACCACGAGTGAAGTGCTCGTCAAAAAAGGTCGCATGTTCACCCAGCGCGCCATCAAGCAGATGAAGACGGCGGGCATGGCCTCTATCCCCATTGGGCCGGAAGAACTTCTTAGCAAGGTCTTTGCGGTAACCATACCCGATCCCAAAACCGGCGAAGTACTTATTCACTGCAACGAAGAGATCGATGAAGAGGCGTTGGCAAAGCTGAAGAACGCAGGCATCAACGAATTTGACATCCTGCATATCGACGGCGTCTCAAGCAGCGACTCGATCCGCAAAACGTTGCACCTGGACAAAGTGATCAGCAAGGAAGAAGCCCTGATCGAGATTTATCGCCTGATGCGCCCAGGGAACCCGGCCACCCCCGAAGTGGCTCAAGAGTTCATGGATCATCTCTTCTTCAAGTCGGCCTATTACGATTTGTCCAGTGTCGGTCGTCTCAAAATCAACCTGCGCTTGGGGATCAATGCGCCCGTGTATCTGCGGACCTTGCGCAAGGAAGACATTCTGCTGACGACAAAGACCTTGATCGAGCTGCGCGACACTCAAGGCGTAGTGGATGATATCGACCACCTGGGCAACCGTCGTGTGCGTGCGGTGGGCGAACTGTTGGAGAATCAATATCGAATCGGCCTGGTTCGCATGGAGCGGGCCATCAAAGAACGCATGAGCCTTCAGGAAGTGGACGCGCTCATGCCCCACGACCTGATCAATCCGAAACCGGTTTCGGCGGTGGTCAAGGAGTTCTTCGGCACCAGCCAATTGAGCCAGTTCATGGACCAGACCAACCCGCTGTCTGAAACCACCCACAAGCGACGCTTGAGCGCCCTGGGCCCCGGTGGTCTGACGCGCGAACGCGCCGGTTTCGAAGTTCGCGACGTTCATCCCTCCCACTATGGACGCATCTGCCCCATCGAGACGCCGGAAGGCCCGAACATCGGCTTGATCGTTTCGTTGAGCACCTATGCCCGGGTCAACGATTACGGCTTCATCGAAACCCCTTACCGAGTGGTCAAAGAGGCGGCGGTTTCCCATGATGTGAGGTTCCTCAGCGCCTTCGAAGAGAAGAAGCATCCGATTGCCCAGGCCAACGCCCCCATTGACGATAAAGGCACCTATATCAATCCGTTGGTCACCTCTCGCGTGGCAGGCGAATTCATGATGGTCGAACGCGAGCAGATCGAGTTGATGGATATTTCGCCCAACCAGTTGGTGAGCGTCTCTGCTTCGCTGATCCCCTTCCTGGAAAACGATGACGCCAACCGCGCGCTCATGGGTTCCAACATGCAGCGCCAAGCCGTGCCGTTGATGACCAGTGAGGCGCCTCTGGTAGGTACCGGCATCGAGGGGGTCGTGGCCAAGGACTCCGGCGTCACCATGGTGACCGGCCGCGACGGCGTGGTGGTTGACGTGGACGCCTCGCGTATCCTTATCCGGCATGCCGAAGACCCTAAAAGTCACAAGAAGCCGGTCTCGATCTACAACTTGTCCAAATTTATCCGATCCAACCAGAACACCTGCTTCAACCATCGGCCTATCGTCCGCAAGGGCCAGTTGGTGCGCGCCGGCGAGATCATCGCCGATGGGCCGGCCACCGACCACGGCGAGCTGGCTCTGGGCAAGAACGTGACGGTAGCCTTTATGCCCTGGGGCGGGTATAACTTCGAAGATTCGATTCTGGTCTCCGAACGGCTCGTGCGCGACGGCGTCTACACCTCGATTCACATCGAAGAGTTCGAAGTCGTGGCCCGCGACACCAAACTCGGCAAAGAAGAGATCACCCGAGATATCCCCAACGTCGGCGACGAAGCACTTAAAAATTTGGACGAAAGCGGCATCATTCGGTTAGGCGCCGAGGTGGTGCAAGGCGACATTCTAGTGGGCAAGATTACGCCCAAAGGTGAAACCCAGCTTTCGCCGGAAGAGAAACTGCTGCGTGCCATCTTCGGTGAAAAAGCAGGCGATGTGAAGGACACTTCTTTGCGTGTGCCGCCGGGCGTGGAAGGCATCGTCATCGACGCCAAGGTGTTCGCGCGTCGGGGGACGGAAAAAGACGAGCGCACCCAGGCCATTGAGCTGAGCGAGATAACCGTGCTCGAGCGCAACCGCGACGACGAGCTCAAAATCTTGGAAGACATTACCCGCGATCGGATCGAGAAGCTGATTGCTGGACAAAAGCTCGCCGCGCCTTTGAAAAAGGGCAAAAAGGTCTTAGCGGGGAAGGACGAAAAGGTCGAGGAAGGCATGTTGGCCGATTTTCCGGTATCGCAGATGGAAAGTCTGGTGCTCAACGATGCCGAGATCACCGAGAAGATGCATGACATGCTGGAGCAATTTCGGCAGCAGTGCGAGCGAGTCCGCGAAGGGTTCGAAAATTCGCTGCAGCGCTTCGAGCGGGGTGACGAACTGCCACCCGGCGTTATCAAGATGGTGAAAGTATACGTAGCCATGAAGCGCAAACTCTCGGTGGGCGACAAAATGGCCGGGCGCCACGGTAACAAGGGCGTCGTATCGCGTATCCTGCCGGTGGAAGACATGCCGTATTTTGAAGACGGCACGCCGGTGGATATGGTGCTCAACCCCTTGGGCGTGCCTTCCCGTATGAACGTTGGCCAGATTCTGGAGATCCATCTGGGCCGCGCGGCCAAGAAGCTCGGCGAACAGATCAATCGGATGATCGAAGACAACAAAGCCGGCGAACTGCGCAAGAAGCTCAAACGCGTGTTCGATACCAAGGAGATCGCCAACGCCATCGAAAAACTGGATGAAGCCCAGGTGATGGAAATGGCCGCCAATTACAAAAATGGTGTCTTCATGGCCACGCCGGTCTTCGACGGTGCCAAGGAAGAAGAGATCAAGGCCCTGTTGACCGAAGCCGGCGTTGCCGCCACCGGTCAAGCGACCTTGTACGACGGGCACACCGGCGAGGCTTTCAAAGAGAAGGTCACGGTGGGCACCATGTACATGTTGAAGCTGCACCACTTGGTGGACGACAAGATCCATGCGCGCTCCATCGGCCCCTACTCCCTGGTCACGCAGCAACCATTGGGCGGCAAGGCCCAATTCGGCGGTCAGCGGCTGGGTGAAATGGAAGTTTGGGCCATGGAAGCCTACGGTGCGGCCCATGCGCTGCAAGAATTTCTCACCGTCAAATCGGATGACATGGCCGGCCGTACGCGCATGTACGAAAAAATCGTCAAGGGGCAAAACATTCTGGAGCCGGGTCTGCCCGAGTCATTTAAAGTTTTGACCAAAGAGTTGCAGGCCCTGGGTCTGGATGTTTCGCTTATGGAAGAAAAGGATATGCCCAAACCATAGACGCAGTCGGTTCAGCGCTTGGTGCGCATCGGTTGCGTGAACATATTTGAAATAATTTCCTAAAAAGAGGAAATCTGCATGGAAACATTGTACGACTTTTTTGCCAAACCGACCGATCCTCGTCAATACAGAGGCGTTCGGGTGGCCCTGGCGTCGCCTGAACAGATCCGGCAGTGGTCCCACGGCGAAATCAAGAAGCCGGAAACCATTAACTACAGGACGTTCAAACCGGAACGCGACGGTCTATTTTGCGCTAAGATATTTGGCCCCACCAAAGACTACGAGTGCAACTGCGGCAAGTATAAACGCATGAAACATCGAGGCGTTATCTGCGAAAAATGCGGCGTGGAAGTCATCCAATCCAAGGTCCGGCGCGAGCGCATGGGGCACATCGAGCTGGCCACCCCGGTCTCCCATATCTGGTTTCTCAAGAGCCTTCCCAGCAAGATCGGCAACCTGCTCGACCTGACCCTAAAAAGCATGGAGAAGGTGCTCTATTTCGACTCTTACATCGTCGTAGATCCCAAAGAGACCCCGTTGACCCGCTGCCAATTGCTCCCCGAGGAGAAGTATCGCGAAGCCTTGGAGCAATACGGAAACAAGTTCGAAGCCGGTATCGGCGCCGAAGCCGTCAAACGCCTGCTGGAAGGCATCGACCTGAACGCACTCTACATTAGTCTGCGGGATGAGGTGCGCAGCACCCATTCGGTAGCCAAGCGCCAGAAGCTGTCCAAGCGCCTGCGGATCGTGGACGCCTTTCGGCGCAGCGGCTTGGACCCCGTATGGATGATCATGGATGTCATCCCGGTGCTGCCCCCCGATCTGCGGCCGCTGGTACCCCTGGAGGGCGGGCGCTTCGCCACCTCCGACCTGAACGATCTGTATCGCCGGGTCATCAACCGCAACAACCGCCTCAAACGCTTGGTGGACCTGAAAGCGCCCGACATCATCGTGCGCAACGAAAAGCGCATGCTGCAAGAGTCGGTGGACGTACTGTTCGATAATGGGCGCCATGGCCGAGTGATCACCGGCACGAACAAACGGCCTTTGAAATCCCTGAGCGACACCCTTAAAGGCAAGCAGGGGCGCTTCCGCCAGAATCTGTTGGGAAAACGCGTGGACTATTCCGGTCGTACCGTCATCACTGTCGGTCCCAACCTGCGCTTGCACCAGTGCGGCCTGCCCAAGAAGATGGCCCTGGAGCTGTTCAAGCCGTTCGTCTACTACCGCCTGGAGCAGAAAAATCTGGTTTCCACGGTGAAAAGCGCCAAGAAAATGGTGGAGCGCGAAGTGCCCGAGGTATGGGATACCCTGGACGAGGTGGTACGTGAGTATCCGGTCATGCTCAACCGCGCGCCTACCCTGCACCGCTTGGGTATCCAGGCCTTCGAGCCCAACCTTATCGAAGGCAAGGCCATTCAACTGCACCCCCTGGTGTGTACGGCCTTCAACGCCGACTTTGACGGCGACCAGATGGCCGTGCATGTGCCGCTTTCGGTGGAGTCGCAGATCGAAGCCCGCGTGCTGATGCTTTCGTCCAACAACATCCTGTCGCCGGCCAACGGTAGCCCCATTATCGTTCCAAGCCAGGATATCGTATTAGGTACCTATTACATGACCCGCGGTATTGACGGCCACAAAGGTGAAGGCCGGATTTTCTCGAATACCGATGAAGTGCGCATCGCCTACGATTCCCGCGAAGTGGACCTGCACGCCAAGATTGTGGTGCGGATCGGTGACCACCGCCATGAGACAACCGTCGGCCGGGTTTTGTTGTGGGAGATCATGCCCAAGGACCATCTGGTGGTCTTGCGGCACTTATTGGTCAAAGACAAAGAGCAAGCCGATTCGATTCTTTCACAGATTAAAGACGGTGCCGATTTTGTTGAAATGGTCAATGCCCATTCGATGGGGATCGACAAGCGGCAGAGCGGATTTATAGGGCTTTTGCGCCGGGATGAGTTCCAACGGATTTTCGATACCGACGCCAAGGATATCGAGACGGTCTTCGGCTTACAGCCCGGTGAGGTCAGTCCGGTCATCAAAGCCCACGATGGCTTCCATCTCTTCAAACTCATGGAAAAGCGTCAGGAGATGCCATTCGAGTCCATCAATAAGGTAATGGACAAAGGGGCCTTGCGTGATCTGGTGGATTTCGCCTACCGCAACCTGGGGCCCAAGGCCACCGTTATCCTCTCGGACCGGCTCAAGGACATCGGCTACAAATATTCCACCAAGGGTGGTCTTTCCATCTCCATCAAGGACATGATTATCCCCAGCAGCAAATGGACGCTTCTCAAGCAAGCCGAGCAGCAGGTGACCGAAATCGGCCGGCAATACACCGAAGGTTTGATCACCCAGGGCGAAAAGTACAACAAGGTCGTCGATATCTGGGCCAAGGCCACCGACGATGTGGCCAACGAAATGATGGAGGCCATGAAAAACGCTCCTGTTTATGATGACCGGGGCGAACCCATGGTGGACGAGGCCGGCCAGCCGGTGATTGCCGAAAACTTAAACCCCATTTTCATGATGGCCGATTCGGGCGCACGCGGTTCCAAGGACCAGATGCGTCAGTTGGCCGGAATGCGCGGATTGATGGCCAAGCCATCCGGCGAAATCATCGAAACCCCGATCCAGGCCAACTTCCGCGAAGGGTTGTCGGTCTTGCAGTACTTCATCTCCACCCACGGCGCCCGCAAAGGTCTGGCGGATACCGCTTTGAAGACCGCCAACTCGGGTTATCTCACCCGGCGCTTGGCCGATGTGGCCCAGGATGCCACCATAACGGAGCCGGATTGCGGTACGATGATGGGGGTGGAGGTCGAACCCTTGATGGAGGGTGGCGAGGTGATCCAACGCCTGGGCGAACGCGTGCTGGGGCGTGTCACCGTCGAAGATATCCTGGACCCCTTTACAGACGAAGTCCTGATCCCGGTCAACCATGAGATCGACGAAAAGGGGGTACGTCTCATCGAGGAGGCCGGCATCACCCGCGCCAAGATCCGCAGCGTGTTGACCTGCCAGACCAAATTCGGCGTTTGCGCGGCCTGTTATGGCCGTGATCTGGCCCATGGCGGACGGGTGGAAATCGGTCAGTCCATCGGCATTCTGGCGGCCCAGTCCATCGGCGAACCGGGTACTCAGTTGACCATGCGTACCTTCCACATCGGTGGTACGGCTAGCCGTCGAGTTGAGCAGGCCGACATCCGGGCGCGTACCGCCGGGGAAATCAAATATGTCGATCTGAATATCGTTCAAAACGCCCAAGGTCATAATGTGGTCATGAATCGCCGCGGCGGTGAATTCGCCATCTTGGGTAAGGCCGGCCGTGAACGTGAACGCTTCCCGGTCATATACGGTGCTCACATTCTGGTGGCGGACGGCGAGAAGGTTGAGCCCGGGCAGTTGCTGGCTTCTTGGGACCCTTTCACCACCCCCATCATCACCGAAGTGGCCGGCATGGTTAAATTTGGGGATCTGATTCCCGGTAAGACCATGCAGGAAAAGGTGGACCCTGTAACCGGCAAATCGAGTCGAACCGTCATCGAATCCAAGACCGGTGAGGAGCGGCCGCGCATTTCCATCAAAGGCGATGATGGTAAAACCGCCAAGCTTAAGAGCGGCAGCGGCATGGCGCGCTACATTCTGCCGGTGGATGCTATATTAATGGTAGAAGAGGGCGACGAAGTCCGCGCGGGCGACGTCGTGGCCAAGCTACCGCGAGCCACCACCAAAACCAAAGACATCACCGGCGGTCTGCCCCGTGTCGCCGAACTGTTCGAGGTGCGCAAGCCCAAGGACATCGCGGTGCTGAGCGAAATCGAAGGTTACGTCAGTATTGCCAAATCCACCAAAAAAGGTAAGCAGAAGGTGACGGTTTCTCCGGTGGATGTCGGCGACAAGAAAGAGTACCTGATTCCCCGCGGCAAGCACATCAACGTGTACGAGGGCGATTATGTCAAGGCCGGCGAACCCCTGGTGGGCGGTTCGGCCATTCCCCAGGACATCCTGCGCATTAAGGGTGAAGTGGCCCTGGCACGTTACCTGGTGGACGAGGTTCAGGAGGTGTATCGCCTACAAGGCGTGCGCATCAATGACAAGCACATCGAAGTGATCGTTCGCCAGATGATGCGGCGGGTCAAGGTCATGGATGTGGGAGATACCGATTTTGTCGTGGAAGAGCAGGTGGACCGTATCGCCTTCGATGATGCCAATCAGGCGATCATCGCCAGCGGCGGTAAACCGGCTACGGCGGAACCATTGATTTTGGGTATTACGAAGGCTTCATTGAGCACCGATAGCTTTATCTCCGCTGCTTCGTTCCAAGAAACCACTAAGGTCTTGACAGACGCTTCCATCGCCGGAACCGTGGATTACCTGCGCGGATTGAAAGAGAACGTGATCATGGGACGGTTGATTCCGGCGGGCACCGGCCTGGTCGACTATCTGGGGCTGGATGTGATCGAGAACGAGATACCCACGGAACAGGGATGATCGGCTTCCGGCAACCGGAAGGGGCCATAAACGGTACCGGTTGCCGGATTATCGATTCTCTCAAATAAAAAGAGCTGCTGGTCAAGGAAAATCACTTGACAATTAGCGGACATCTATATACTAATCCGCTTTTTCCGCAGGGGCGCGCGCCACGCGCTGGATTCAAAGAAAGACAGGGGTTAAGAGGAAAATATGCCGACGATCAACCAGTTAGTGAAGAATGGACGCCAGCGGGTAAAGAAAAAGACCAATACCCCGGCGCTAAAAGGTGCTCCTCAAAAAAGAGGCGTTTGTACGAGGGTTTATACATCGACGCCCAAGAAGCCCAACTCGGCCCTTCGCAAGGTGGCACGCGTGCGTTTGACCACCGGCATTGAAGTCACCGCTTATATCCCGGGCATCGGCCACAATCTGCAAGAGCACTCGGTGGTGTTGGTGCGCGGCGGACGCGTAAAGGACTTGCCTGGCGTTCGTTATCACATCGTGCGCGGCACCTTGGATACATTGGGTGTCGAAGATCGTCGTCAGAGCCGCTCCAAATACGGCGCCAAAAAACCAAAATAGTTTCCATTAACCGAACCACAGGCGAGATGATGGTGTAGCATATGCCAAGAAGAAGAGAAGTACCCGAACGCAGTATTATTCCGGACGCAAAGTACAGCAGCAAGCTGGTTGCCAAATTCATTGCGTCGTTGATGCGGGACGGCAAAAAGAGCGTGGCTGAATCCGTAATGTACGGCGCATTCGATCTAATCGAAGAAAAAGCCAAGGGTGAGCCCATGAAGGTGTTCGAGCAAGCCTTGGATAATGTGCGCCCTATGATCGAAGTTAAGTCGCGGCGCGTGGGTGGTTCGACCTATCAAGTGCCCACCGAAATTCGCCCCGCGCGCAGGACGGCCCTGGCTATCCGCTGGTTGATCAGTTACGCTCGCGGTCGCTCCGAACTCGGCTTTGCGGCCAAGTTGGCCGGCGAAATGATGGATGCAGCCGGCAACCGCGGGGCAGCCGTGAAGAAGAAAGAAGATACCCACAAGATGGCTGAAGCCAATAAGGCTTTTGCCCACTATCGCTGGTAAGGGGTTTACGAACGAACGCGCAATAGGTTTTAAATTCCGCGTCCCATCGAATGATCAGGCATTTAAAACCTATTCTTTTTGTCTAATCGATAGCCCGATTAGGGGAGGACGAGATGGCGAAGGCAAAATTTGAGAGAAAGAAGCCACATGTCAACGTAGGGACCATCGGTCACATTGATCATGGCAAGACGACTTTGACGGCAGCGATCACCAAGCATAATGGATTGAA